>JALHTG010000089.1 GCA_022865705.1 Candidatus Bathyarchaeota archaeon
CACCTTTGCTGAGGAGATCAAGTCGTCTATCTTGATGTTGTCAGTGGGGCTGTGGGCAAATCTCTCTTCTCCAGGTCCAAATCCAACAGTAGGAATCCCTTGGTCAGCGAAGTAGCAGCCGTCTGTAGCAAAGGTCCAGACTCTGAAGCCTGCCTTTCTTCGTAGCACACGGTCTATGACGTCTTTCGTCATTTGAGCGAGAGCGGTCTTCTCGTTCGTGAAGAATGGAGGTGTGGCTGCTTCGATCTCTCTTTCATAGCCTGTGTAGCACCTAAGCTTTCTTCTTTGAAGTTCTACCGTTGCCTTCAACTCAGTGTCCTTGGCCTGAGCTTCTTTCACTATTGTGTGGAGTGTTCTTAGAACGTCTTCAGATACGAAGTTAGGTGTATTTCTAACATCTAGTCCCACAGTGCAAAGGTTCGGCAGAACGTTCTTGATGTTGGGCGATGCTGAAATCGTTGTTGCGACCATTGAAGACTTTCCAAGAGCAGGATGAGACGGAAGATCTCCAGCTTTCCTTCTTACCCCTTCCAGAATAGGAACCATCTTGTAGAGAGCGTTGATACCGCGTTCAGGAGCGCTGGCGTGACAACTCAAGCCCTCCGTCGTGATCGCAACTCCTATAGATCCCCGATGTCCCAGCGCCACGTCTAGATCCGTGCTTTCACCAATGACGACTCCTCCTGGTCTAGGGCCTCTTTCCGCAAGATACCTGCTTCCAAGACCATTGGTCTCCTCCAGGACAACCCCGGCAACAATCAGTCTTCTCTCTAGCTTCAAGCCAAGGTCTCGAAGCACCGAACCCGCCACTGTCATGGCAGCAAGAGCCCCTTTCATGTCACTTGCAGCTCTACCCACTATGACTTGGCCAGGCACTCCGAAGACCGATCCGTCTTTGATCTCCCCCGAATAGGGATCTGGCATGTCCCCTGGCGGAACATGATCCATGTGCCCATTGAACATCAACGCTCCTTGCGCTATCCTTCCTCCAACAACCCCGACCACGTTCCCTGTTTCATCGATCTCTACATAGTCGTATCCAAGACCCTTCATTCTTTCCGAGATGAGTGCTGCAACCTCCTTCTCTTGACCACTAAGGCTCTCCGTTCGAACCATGTCTTGAGTGAACCTGACCAGTTCAGATCGTCGCCGTTCGACCTCGGCACTTATCCTTGATTCAAGATTGTGACTACAACCCACGCTTCTCGCCTGTCCGCCTGTCTCCTAAGGGATGGCGTTAGAAGTTAGGGATTTCCCTCGTTTCGTAAACCACTCAATTGCCAGGCCTTCACGGGTAGAGCCAACAGTACCGCGCGTATAGCGTTGAGTGGGCAAACGAAACCTCTAATTTGGCAAACCTGTACATCCAGATACAATAGTCAGAACGGGCAAGTGCACAGCAATGAAAACAGTGACGACCGATGTTCTTGTGATCGGTGGAGGCGCTGCAGGACTTCGTGCGGCGATCGAGGCTCGTCGATCCAAGACTGATGTTCTTCTGGTTACTAAGACCCCGGCTGGACTTGGAAACTGCACTGCGTATGCAGGTGGAGGGTTTCAAGCTCCATTCGGAAAAATGACTCCTGAAGAACACTTCGAGCGAACTGTAAGGGGGGGTAGATTTCTAGGCAATCAACGACTGGTTGAGGATGGCCGGTGAGGCTACGTCCAGATTGTTGGAGCTTCGCGAGTTTGGTGTTAGTATTGAAACAGGAGATGGCACAGCTAGTGTCAGAGGCTCCTTTCTGATGAACGGCACGGGCTTGACTTTCCCTCTCGTCAGATTTGCCCAGTCATCAGGAGTATCTATTTTGCAGAACATAGTCGTTGCAAAGCTGTGCAAGAATGGTGATGGAGTTGTGGGCGCGGTTGGATTCGACCGCATGAATGGCGAAGTGGTGGCATTTCAAGCGAAATCCACTGTCCTCACCACTGGAGGCGCCGGGCAGATCTATTCGCGAACTGACACTCCTGTAGGAACCACGGGCGAAGGCTACGCAATGGCCTACGAGGCCGGGGCTCGGCTCATCGACATGGAATTCGTGCAATTCTTTCCATTCGGACTGGTCGAACCGGGACTTCCTATGTTCCTCTTCAATCCAGGCATTGTCGAGATGGGCAGGCTAGTGAACAGTCAGGACAAAGAATTCCTGAGAGAGGCGGGATACAGCCCTGGCCGTGACTTCGTCCAACATCGAGACACCTTGAGCAAACTGATCTGCACCGAAATCCACGAGGGGAGAGGCGATCAGGACGCAGTTCTTCTCGACTTAAAGAAACCCAAGGAAACACAGTACTCACTGAGCATGCTAGGAGAATTCAAAGAGATTAAGCAGAAATGGCTCTCAAAGCTGGACCTGACCAAACAACGTCTGCACATAGCTCCTCTTGTCCACTACTTCATGGGTGGGATAGAGATCGATGAGAATGGGGCAACCAATGTTCCCAGCCTATTTGCTGCAGGAGAGGTGACTGGCGGGGTAGATGGAGCAAACCGTCTTGGAGGAAACGCGCTTACAAACACAATAGTGTTCGGTACAAGAGCAGGAAGATCCGCAGCTGAATATGCCAAATCCTCTCCGCGCTTCACGCCCCTTGATTCAAGTGGAAGAGAGTTGGATGGGTATCTGTCAGAGTTGAGGAGGACTCCTTCTGCAGGCTCTCGTCCCCGAGAAATCCGTAGACGGCTGCAGAAGATGATGGTGAAACATGTGGGAGCCATCAGAACTGGAGAGACTATTGAGAATGCGTTCGAATGTCTTCGTGAACTACGAAATGACTTGTCTCGAACGTATGCAAGTAACCATTGGGAGGCAGGGGAGGCACTGGAAGTCGAAGCTATGATAACGGTTTCTGAGATCGTGACGAGATGTGCGTCTGAAAGGATGGAAAGCAGAGGAGCACACTACAGACTAGACCACCCAGAAGAGAATACTGATTGGCTGAAGAACATCGTAGTTGAACGTGTTGGGCGAGAAATGAGAATATGCACAAGGAAGACAATCGCTAAGTCATCTTCCGGGTAATCAGTGTTCACACGTTTCTGAGATGTGGATGATGAGAATATCCTTTACAGTATGGTGCAGGGACGATCGGGCAATTAGCCGCACATTGCAGCGGTTACGAGAAATACGCCGAGATCGAGACGAGATAATTGTTGCTGACTTGGGCAGCAAAGATCCGGAAGTTACTCGAGCTCTAGCAGAATTGTCTGACACCACGGTCTATCTGCCGCGCCATCTGAAAATAAGTGAAGCACGGAATGCCGCCATGTCTCGTACGTCCGGAGACATAGTTGTAAGCATGGATGCGGACACTTGGGTTCCTGATGGCGTAATAGCCAAGCTTGAAAAAGCATTCAGCGATCCAAAGATTGTGGCAGCTGCCTGCAATGTCAAAGCCTACCCTTGGGTGGAGAATGGACGCGACAGAGCCTTTCTCAAACTGCTCAACTTGCGGTTCAGATTTGCCTTTCTCATAGGCCGTCCATGTGCGCGAGGAGAATTCCAAGTTTTTCGCAACATTGGCATCAGATATGATCCCAATCTGCACAGCGGCGAAGACTGTGAGATCATGCGAAGACAAGCGAAGAGAGCCGTCTATCTTGACAACGTCACCGTATACGAGTCACCGAAACGCTACCGCGTACACAGCTATCTGGGCACGTTTCTAATGTGGTCCCGAGACTGGTTCGTATTGAGAGTATTCAAGCGCTCATTGCCTTACATCACTATTCCGAAGGACTGATTCTTGTCTAGTGATTAGAAGAGACCAGAGTGAAGACACACGTAGATTGTTATGCTGTTGGTGAAGATCAATCTCGTCATTAAGTCGCTTGTTGTGGTGTACGGAGATCATGATTGATGGGCTCGCCTCGCCGCGCGCAGCCAATGCGCCCAAAGGAATGATCAATGTGGATTCTCTGAACAGCATAAAACTTAAGCAAAAGCCAGAAATATGCTGAGCAAGTCACAAGAAGACGATGGGGCTGTCGGTCAGACGTTGTGTTGGTCTAGGCTGACAAAACACAGCGGGCTAATCTGGTCTAGATGGTCGGGATAGCTCGACTAGGATAGGCTACGTGGCTTGGGAAGGCCCGTGCCTTCAGGAGCCCACGTGATCCGGAGTTCAAATCTCCGCAGCCCCACCACCATCGTCAGCCCGCACTTACGCACAGAGTACAGCTTCTATAATGCTGCGATAGCCTCGTTCTGCAGTAATCAATGCTCTCAACTCAAGCCGCTCATCGACGGTGTGAGCATCCTCTTCTCGGCCTGGTCCAAAACCGACTGTTGGTATCTTCGCTACTCCGGCACTGTAGGCTGCGTTGGTACAGAAACGATATGCACCAATCTTTGGTTGAAGCCCCGCCCTTCGCAACCCTTGTGCACAAGTCTTGACGAATGGATGATCTTCTGGCAGGGCCCATGCCTGTAGAAACTTTGCTCCTTGAAGGACCGCGCCAGTGTACGTAGTATGTTTTCCCTCAGCGATTTGTGCTCGAAAGTTGATCTGAACCAGTTCTGGCAATGAAGTAATGGCGCCCAAGACCTCCTGGGGAGTTTCGTCCAGAAGCAACCGTCTATCATATGTCGCTCGACAGCGACTGGGAATCACTGAATAGGCTGGGTATGGGTCGGACATAATATCCGTAAGTGCCCTAGTGGCAGGGCCCAGCAAAGGATCCGTTCTCGTTGGAAGATGTTCAATTGCACCCACCACCTTGATCATATCAAGGATGGCGTTGCGGCCTAGATCCGGTGTCGATGAGTGGGCCGGTTGACCGATAGTTTCCAGATGGATTTCTGCTCGACCACGTCCACCTCGATTCAGATTCAAATCCGTCGCTTCGCCGATCACGACAAACTTCGGTTGTAGTGCTTCGATCACGGTTTGAAGAGCGGCTCCTTCCAGATTCTCTTCCATGACAGTCGCACTCACAACCACCCGCCCAGACAGACGAGTTCGATCTATACCGGCTACAGCATAGATCATCGCTGCGAGGGCACCTTTCATATCGGCCGCTCCTCGACCATACATGAAGTCCCCCACAATTTCTGCACCTAGGGGATTTTGTGTCCATGCAACACCGGGAGCTACGCCCACAGTGTCACAGTGCCCGTCCATCAGAAGTGTTGGGCCAGCCTTGTCGCCAACAACTAAGCCGACCGCGTTGCCAACCTTGTCTATCCAAGCCTGCTCGAAGCCAAGATCTTGCATTTCGCCGACTACTGTCTTCACTAGTGCGTCTTCTTTGCCGCTGATGCTTGATTGGCGGATCAGTCTCTGCGTAAATTTCACAAGCGAATCATCAAACATCACTGTTCTCCTGATGCTTGTCCGCACAGGGTATCGCTCTTCTACTTGCGAAGAAGGGATGCAGCGAGTTCTGCTGTTCGCTTGCCCAATTCCTCACAGATAGTGAGATCCTTTTCACCCGGCTTCCCAACCGCAGCAGCACCGTAGTGTTTGCCGTCATGCCTTCCTCGAACGATCATACCATGTATGAGCAGCGCCTCAATTATCGAAAGAAGTGTTGTTTCCGCGCCAGAGGCGGTCCCACCTGAGCTGGTGAAGGCAGCTCCCACCTTTCCTTCCAGTCTGCCATGAATCTCAACTGATCTGTCCAGGAGATCCTTGATCTTGGCTGACATCAACCCGTAATATGTCGGTGATCCAATTATGATGGCGTCAGCGTTCAAGAGATCCTCCAACGACGTTTGGTCAACTTTCTTCAAGGTCACTTCCGCTTTCGGAACACCTCTTGATCCTTTTGCGACCGCCTGAGCCATAGACTCTGTGTTCCCAGATTTCGAGTCATAGACAACGATTATCCTTACCACTTCTTGTCACCAATCTCCATACAGGTTTTCTGATCTTAGTTGGCAATATCTAGATATGCTTAGCGTGCGCATACGCCGAGCGCATCCTCACTCGGCGAATGAGCAGTTTCGCAGTCTGCTTCTGATAGCGGAAATCCCATGAGCCTTATCTATACAGACTAGCATCTAGCCTGCAATGCTCGCATGCGCGTAAAAGGATCTGACTATGTGAGCTGGCTTTGCAGAACAAAACGACTATCTTCTTCTTGGGGGTTGCCCACGCTCTGGACCATTCTTTTCTCACTGCTTTGCCTCCTGTGCTCCTTCTGATCGTCAGCGACCTAGGACTATCGCTTGGAGAAATCGGTCTTGCTGCCACTTTCTCCTATCTTCTGTTTGGGGCTGGTGCACTTATCGGAGGACCTCTTTCGGACAAGATAGGTGAAGGTAGAGTTGTTTTCCTGAGCCTTGGCCTTGCTGGTGCCTCAACACTAGTCCTTTTCTTGAATGGAGGGTTCCTCGGATTGTTCGTCATGTTAATACTATCGTCAATATGGACCAGCTTCTACCATCCGACTGCGAACAGCCTGATATCCAAGCGATATCGTGAGGAGATAGGTCGAGCTATGGCATTCCACGGTGTATGTGGAAGTATCGGACAGGTTTTCGTTCCGTCTCTCGCGGTGTTTCTTGCTCTAGCGGCTGGGTGGCGATTCTCTTTCATATCCCTTGGTATTCTCTCGATGATGGTATCACTCTACTTTGCGAGAATGCGCTCACCAGAGGAACGTGAACCTGACACCAAATATGATGGATATTCGGTGCTGAAACGTCGGAGATTTTGGGCGCTTGTCATCTGCAATATTATGATAGGACTCTACTTCAGAGGAACGGAGTTGTTTCTTCCAGCATATCTTACTCGAGCGAGAGGCCTGTCGATAGAACTCTCAGGACTGGCCATTTCACTTCTGATGGCACTTGGAGTTCTTGGTCAATTTCTCGGCGGAGTCGGAGGTGATAGGATCGGCAACGCGAAGGCGCTGGTCCTCGAATCCATTGCCGTGACCATCGGATTTGCCTGTCTGCAACTGGAAGGTCTAGCTTCCGCACTAGTCTTCCTAGTTCTGTTCGGCATGGCTTTCTATGCGACTCAGCCGACGACGAACGCCTTAACTGCAGAAATCTCGTCCCCGCAGGAGAGAGGTCTTCTGTATGGAATAATGTTCTTCATAGTATTCGGGTTAGGGTCTGCATCCAGTGCGATTGCAGGGCAGGTCGCTGAGATCTCAGGCCTACAGTCGGCGTTCTCGGTAATGATGCTGCTGTCTTTGCTGGCTCTGATATCGTCACTTCTCCTTCGTAGGGTGTGGGTTGTTTCATGTCAAGGACCCAATGCAGCCTGTTTCCGGCCAGACATAGCGGTGAACAACGAACACTTTGATTCCTGAGAAATAGAGTTAAATCTACTCGTCAGGTAGCACAGATTAGGAGTCAAACCTAGCTTGGGATCCTTGTGAAAATCGAAGCTGTATGTGACTTACAGAATTTCAGGGGGTTCATGATCCTAAGTACTTGTGAATCCTTTATTCCTGTAGAACTTGCAGAAGACAGTTCAGTTTTTCCTGAAAAGGCATCACAAATAGGAACCATGTACGTTGAGGCTGAAGACAAAGAGACAGTGCAAATCAAGGGAGACATATCATTCACAAGGGTATCGAACGTCCTTGGTATCATCTATAACTCAAAGAGTGGCCGCACTAGACTCAAATGGAGGTCAGTTAAAGGAGATTTCGGAAAGGTCACAGGGGAGGCAAGTCCAAATAGCTTGGTCAATCTATACACGGCGAGAGTGCTCAGCAGGTCGTATGCCGAGAGATCACGTGCAGACGAATCAGCGAGTCCCTAGAAGCCCTTAGTCCTGCTATCCTCTGTTACGGACACGGAAGATGGCCGTTATCAGTTAGCCTTTGATTTCTCACCTATCTTTCAGGGTGAGATATCTTTCTGGTCCCGCCCATGTATGAAATGAGAGGATCTGGAACAGCTACTGATCCGTCTTGTTGCTGATAGTTCTCAAGTATGGCGACTAGGGCGCGTTCAGTTGCAATCAATGTGCTGTTCAGCGTGTGCACGTAGGCGGTTGGCTCGTTGGGCTTGTCCCTGAATTTAATGTTGGATCTCACAGCCTGATAGGACGTGCAGTTGCTGCAAGATCCCGCCTCCCTATACTTGTTCTGGCCAGGAAGCCAAACCTCGAGGTCGTACTTCTTAGCGGCAACCGTTCCCAGCTCGCCGGTGCAAATGTTCACTACGCGATACGGTAACCCAAGTCGTTGAAAGATTTCCTCATGATTTCTCATCAAGAGCTCGTGCTCATCCCAAGATTGCTCAGGCTTGCTGAAGATGAATTGCTCCACTTTCTCGAATTGATGCACTCGGAATATTCCCTTCGTGTCTCTTCCGTGGGCACCAGCTTCCTTTCTGAAGCACGGGCTGATTCCACAATATCGAAGAGGCAGGCTGGTTCCATCCAGAATCTCGTCCCTGTGCATTGCGAGCATCGCGTGTTCCGAGGTCGCTAACAGGTGCAGATCTTCGTCTTCTACCTTGTATATCACGTCCTGAAAGTCGGAGAGATCTACTGCCCCCTCCATTGCTTCTTTTCTCAGAAGATAAGGGGGCTGAATTAGCGTGAAGCCTTTCTGTTTCATTTGGTCGAGAGCGAAGCTTACAATCGCCCAATTCAGTCGAACCAAATCGTTCTTCAGGTAATAGAATCTTGCACCTGCAACCTTTGCGGCTCTCTCTATGTCAATTAGGTCTAAGTCGATTCCTATGTCTATGTGATCTTTCGGTGTGAAGATGAGGCTAGGCTTCTCCCCCCACATTCGCACCTCAACATTGTCATTCTCGTCCTTTCCTCTGGGGACAGATTCATGCATCAGATTTGGCAGGCGCATCAACAAGTAGTCTATTCTCTGCCTGCGTTCCGCTATGGCCTTTTCTCTCTCCATTATTGTTGCTGGAATCGCTTCAGCTTCTTTCATCTTGGCGCTTGCGTTCTCACCTGATTTCCGAAGCCTTGCGATCTCTTCCGTGATTCTGTTCCTCAGCTCTCTCAGCTTGTTGATCTCGGTCAGCATCTTGCGCCATTCTGCATCAAGCCTTAGAAGTTCGTCAACCCACTCGGTTTTCTCGAGGTCTCCTCTTCTCGCCAGATCATCTTTGACTGCTTGAGGGTTTTCTCTAACAAATCTTATGTCTAGCATGGTTTCTTCCTCTGATTGGTGCTTGAGGACCCGACCTCCAGTAGAAAAAGCTCAGACCTGTGTCTAGCGTGATTGGCGGGCCATCAACTCACCCTTACGCGCTATGTAGACAAAGAGAAGACGCTAATGAATCTAACTGTGCGCGCGCTTAACGAACTAGGGTTCGATTTAAGAGGCTGATTATTCATCGTGGATACGGAATGCTCAACATGATGAAGCAGTCCCACATGCACCCTTGGTGAGGAAGACAAGTTGCTTGATGTCAACAAGATCAGGATGGAGTATCCTATTCTGCAAAGCGGTGTAATCTACATGGATAGTGCTGCCAGCAGCCTCACACCCGAGCCTGTGCTCGACAAGATGACGGAATTCTATCATCAATACAGAGCAAACATCGACCGTGGGATACATCAGCTCTCACAAAGAGCAAGCGAAGAGTACGCACTCGCGCATGAGAAGGTCGCCAGATTCCTCAACGCAAAAAGTGACGAAGATGTAGTCATGACAAGAAACACCACTGAAGGATTGAACATTGTTGCGAACGGCTTGAAGTGGAACAAGGGCGACAAAATAGTCGCGACCGTGATGGATCATCACTCAAACTTCATAATATGGCAAAGAGTCAAACAACGACACGGAGCGAAGCTTGAAATCGTAAGGCCGAATGAACAAGGTCTTTTCAACTTGACAGACTTTGATAGAGCTATTGACGATTCGACACGGCTTGTCGCAATTCCTCATGTTTCAAATGCTATAGGGTCGATAGCCCCTGCCCGTGACATCGTGAAAATCGCAGCGAGCAAGGGCGCTCTGACCGTTATCGATGCAGCCCAATCTGTCCCACATATGAAGGTGGACGTGCGGGAGGTGGACTGCGATTTTCTGGCCTTTTCAGGACACAAAATGTGCGGACCGACAGGGTCAGGGGGTTTGTACATCAAGGGCGAGATGGCCGAGCAGATTGAGCCTTCATACATAGGAGGTGGTACAATCCAAGATGTCTCCTTGGGAGAATACCAACTCACGAGTGGCTGGCGGAGATTTGAAGCAGGCACTCCTGCGATCGCAGAAGGAATAGGGCTGGGTCGAGCCGTGGACTACCTGACTCAGTTGGGCATGGAGAATGTGAGAACTCATGAGATGGAGCTGGGAAGAAAGCTCTACGAAGGATTGAAGGAAATCGAGAAAGTGAAAGTCTACGGACCAGAAGACCCTGAGAACAGAGTCGCATTGACATCATTTAACGTGGGTGACCTGAATCCGCATGATGTCGCTTTAGCGCTAGATGTTTCAAAGAAGATCATGATAAGATCGGGGCATCACTGTGCCCTTCCCACAATGAAGGAGATCATCCATGCAGACGGAACGGCTCGAGCCTCTCTCTATATCTATAATTCTGTCGAAGAGGTCGAAGTATTGCTCTCGACGATGGAGGAGATAGCGCGTAGCCTAGGCTAATCTCAAACTGTCAATGCTCATACGCTACAGTTGAGGCTTCCAAATCCAAATCGGAGTCGGTCCTGCACGCATAGCTAAGTCAGCTTTCTTCTAAACAGTGAGGGAACCTTCCTATCGCAGAGGTATCCAAACAAAGGAGAAAAAGAGCGACGAAAGGTGACAGCCCAGCTACTCATACTTCTTGCAATACGTGCAGTAGTAGCGTTTAACCCTCTCGACATAGAGCATCTGTCTTCCGCATCCAACACAGTTCCGGACTGAAGATGTCTGAATGCCCCGCTCAATAGGCCTGAAACGTCGTTTCTTCTGAGCCACCAGTGTGACTGCAACAATAGCCACCCCAATCCCCACGGCCGCCGCGACATTCAAATAGAGCTGAGAATAGTCCACAACCCACAAAGCTGTGACTTTCTTCGGTCCATCCATCAGTATGGAGCCTGCGTTCGATTCACCTGTCCAATCTCCAGCCCATTGCTTGAACAAGTATCGCGTGCCCCATCCCTCGGCCACAGGTGTCGACACGGAAAAAGATGCTTTGGAGCCTGCCTTGTACCATCCTTCCCCTTTGGAACCATGCTCAGATGTGACCCTTAGATAGTATTCAGTTTCATAGAAAAAGGAGTGAAAGATCTCCTCACGCACAGCTAGGGAGTTGGCGGAGCAGTGAAATCTGACATCATTTCCTCCTTCAACATATTCGTCAACTGTCAATGTGTGAACAGTTCCGATCTTGAAGGACAGATCCTTTGTTTCACCCCCCAGAATCCCTCCGATCTTGATCCCGTCAACATATAGACTCGTAGAGAACTTCTTCTCGAACCCATTGGCCTTGACTTGGATTGAGTATAAAGTGGGAGGAGATTCCACGAGAAAAGAGGTCAGAAATAGCTTTTGTGTTCTCACGAACACTTCTATTGTCCACATTCCGAGCTTCACTTCGACAGGCGTATTGCGGACGCCAATGAAATCCCAGAACCTGTAGATGCCCCTGCTAGGAACCTGTTCGACTGGAGCATGTTCTCTATAAGGTGTTCCGCTGGGTTCCATCCATCTCCAGGTCAGTGTGAGCGGCCCAAATCCATCGACTTCGATCTCAAACCAGCAGACGGCTTTCTCATCGGTGGTAAGGAATCTCGTGGTGTTCCCGGTAGGTCTTCCATTGAATTCATCAATACCCTTAGCCATCGTGTGGCTGATGACCCGCCATGTCTGCCCGCTTGCAGGTTGGATTGCATGGACTGTAAGCAACGCAAGCAGAAGTCCGGGCAGCCAAAAAAAACCCTTTTGCGTCACGCTTTGTTTTCCCGCCTCATGAAGATACTGGGCTTTAGCATTCGCTTAAGCATATCGAAGACCTGTCAAGCAGATGGTCGTATCTTCTGCTCGTGCTGCAAAATCACATGTCGAAACCTTAGTTCGATCCTTCACCCAACGCTTTGTGTATTGCCCTACGCTTGATTGGAGTTCGTTAGGATCGATTCTGAGAGACTAGCTCACGGAAAACGGCAGGATTATGGTGTATTCTTTTGGTTGTCGGACTTGGTTCGGGTTTCTGGTTTCATGATAGGGTCTGCGTCGCAGGGTCAGCGGGGCAAAAGGATAAAAGCTCATCTTCCGTCGATTCTGAAGTTGATCAAGATTGATGCGGGGTAAGGTTTGCCTAGCTCTTGTGACGTTGCTCTGTCTTTCGCTGATCTTGAATGGCATTAGTCCGGCTTACGGATGGAACTTCAGTGTTGACGCCGAACCTGAGATAAGATACGCATTTCCCGGGCAAACCGTTACGTATACGGTTGCTGTTGGATTGGTGCTTGGGCCAGTCGAGACTGTTCAACTAATGGTGAGCCCAATGGTGGTCGAACTACTCGGGTTCACCTTCTCGTTCTCTCCATCTTCCACCGGTACGCCGCCCTTTGTAAGGACGCTCTATGTTACCGTGAGCCCGAGTAAAGCTCCGGGAACATATACGCTTCCAGTCACTGGATTCAATGTTCATGTCGGATGGCGGCCAGACAGCGTTACTCTAGTCGTGTTGCCAACTTCACCTGTGACTGATTGGGCTCTCTCCAACCCGACTATGAACCCGGTATCTCCCAAGGTGGGTGATCCAACAACATTCTCAGTTCTACTCAGCACACTCAGTACGAACCGGCCATATCCGCAGAGTGTTCGGATCGGAGCTTTCTTTGATGGAGTTTTTCTTGGGACTGTGACTGTGTCATATCCTGGTCCAACCGGATTCCCTTCTATGTTGACTACGGCGAGCCTTCCTTGGACTGCGAAAGAGGGCTATCATACAGTCGTTTTCACTGTAGATCCTTCTCCCTATTCTTACGATGACCCGAATAGGTATAACAATCAGGTCTCTTTGTCTTTTAGCGTCAGCGCGGCTCCCCCACCATTTGACTTTTCAGTTTCTATCTCCCCGCCAACTCAGAAGGTCACGGCCGGTCAAAGAACGTCATACACAATCGTCGTCTCACTCGTGAGCGGCAGCGGTCAAGTTGTTAGCCTCAGTCTCTCAGGCCTTCCATCCGGAGCGACATACCTCCTAATTCCGCCATCATCCAGTCCTACATTCCAGTCAACATTGGAAGTGACAACCACAGAATCTGCTCCGGCAGGAACATACACACTCGAGCTTACCGCGTCCGGAGGAGGCGTGACAAGAGACACAAGTCTAAGCATAGAGATCGAACCTGCACCAGTGGAGGATTTCTCGATCGCAGCGGCGCCGACATCGAGCGAGGTAGAGCAAGGAGACACGGCGACATACATCATGACCATCACTTCGATGGCTGGATTCAAGTCTGCAGTTGACCTGTCTACTTCAGGCCTGCCGACTGATGTGACAGCAATCTTCAGTCTAACTAAGCTGACACCAGGGGGATCATCCACGCTCAAGATAAGAACAACGAAGAGAACGCCAAGCGGAGCCTACGCAATCACGATAATTGCAACGGGAGGAAGTAAGACACATGACGCAACAGTTGCTCTGACAATCAAGGAAGGAAAGCCCGCGTCCTTCCTGGAGATCCTCGGCGAATACAGCTTGATCTTGATGGCTTTGCTGATAGTGCTGGTGATATTGATGGCAGTGCTTCTGCTATCGAAACGAAAACCAGGCCCGCCCCCCCGGTTCCGGCCGTTCCTTCACCTGCTGTGAGAACACAAGACACTTTCTGTGCATCATGTGGATCAAGAATTCCGGAGGATGCACAGTTCTGTCCTAAATGCGGAGCCAAGAAAGTGAACGTTTAGTGCAGTGTTCAAGCAGCGCATGCGCGACATAACTTAGCATAGATACAGATGAGAGTGCATCGTGAACGACATCATATGAGCCAAGGAAGAAATCCTCTCCAAAGATGTCCGCTCCATCCGAAAGGGAGATAGTTCGGTTCGCTGCTATTTCTCTCCTAGGTAACCTGTTGAGCGAAACGCTGAAATCATAGACTCCTTGGGGGAGATAAGCATCGTAGAAACCGTCCAATGAGTAGGTTCCGTACACCTCCTTTCCTTTTCTCATTTCAACAGATGCCCAGCCTGTCGTTCGCACTCCATCCACCCAGTTTATCGAATAGATGTGTCCACGAACATGCGCTCTGAGATCCAAAGGAACGCAGACCGATGCCCCTCCTCCAAGCGCTGCGTTCGGAATCGTTATGTTCATCCTTGACTCGTACGGACCAAGATGATTGTATGAGAACAAGAAAGAGGATTCCCCTTGGAGTAACGCGGCCGGTGCAGGATGGAACTGTTCATGACCAAAATACCAATTCACAACATCTATCTTCACTCTCCAGCCTCCGTGATACCCCCTTCTACTGCCCGCCGAGCCCCATATGCCACAGTCTGCAGAGAACAGTTGAGCTCTTTTCAACGCCTGAATCTTCTCTGTTCCAGTAAGCAGCTCAGTGTAACGGTAGAAGCCAGCCAGATTTCTGTACTCGAGGATCTTCGTTCCCTTTGGGATTGAATGCCTTCCTCCGGCCAGAACAATCTTTTTCTGGTCAGCGAAGAATCCTGTCGACTCTGTTGCAAGGTCTATGGCGCCAGCATCGAGTGAAGTTGATGCCGCAGCCACAAGACTGTCCGTATCGTCGTAGATTCTAATCCTTACCGATGAATTGTGCGGGATGCCTTCAATGATGCCTTCTTTTCTGAAGATCATAGTGATGTTGAAGCCTGTACCTCTCATCAATTGTATGTTTGAATCAGCATGGGAGCCGATCGCACCAATAGCTACTGAAACTCTGCCAAGATCACCCAAAGCATAAACCCCTTCTTGAACGCATCCATATGTCCAAGCTGTCAACGAGTACTTGCCTGGATAGATTGCGACATTCGATCTGAAATCAGCTGCACGGTACGATGCTGAACTGTATAGAAAAGAGGCACGAAGCACGTTTTCCAAAAACAGATTGGTCGCCATGTCTTGGGTTGGAGTGGGAGATGCTGGGTTCGACAGTGCAGGTCCAAGTCGCTCGAGGGCGGCAGAGCCGTTTGTCATCAGATATGACGCGCTTGGGCCGAACTTCGACTTCCAATCAGGCCAAGGAATCGTACTGAACTGTGAATTCGTTCTCGGGAGTCTCCAGCTCTTCGCTGAATCATTCCAGAAGTACATTACGTCGATGAAGGATCTGGAGGCCATGTCGTAGACAAGTGTCGATACTTCCGTGTTGTTCCAAGTCCAGTTTCGTGCGTTCACCGGGATCTGCCAATCAACTGACCTCACTGTCGTATTGATGCCTCCACCACGATACATGTGTAAACTCACCTGGTCGTAGGAGTCCAGAGAGACAGAGCATATCGGGGCCATGTCAAGATGCTGAAGCGTGTTTCCCGGTGCTGACGCCTGTATGTATCCTCGGACGTAGACTCTTATGGTATGAGTCCCGGGTGACAGTCCGTAGTCCCTTACACCTCGATATCGGAGAAGCGAATACTTGACTCCGGAACGAGGGTCAGGAGGCGAAATCACTCCTGCCATGCCCAGGCCAGTGAGCGAGATCTTTGCAGAGGATGAAGAACTTGCCACTTTTGTGAAGTTGAGTGCCGACATTTGACCAAGGTAGTCAAATGCTTCTACCACCATGTATCTTGTCGGATCAGGTCCTCCAATGTTGGAATCTTGTCTTGTCCCAGGAGAATCGTGAAAGTGAACAACAACATCGACCATTCCTGCTCTGTACAGATCCATTTGAACATGAACGCCGACATCGTTGTCTAGTGATGATATTCTAAACGAATAGTCCTCGAACGATGACCCATCCGACTTGGTTTGCACGTATTCGTGTACATATGCTCTCAAGAAGTATGTTCCGATCCCTAGCCCATCGATCCATGTGGCGAAGATTTGAGGGATCATGCCACTTAGCCTAGTAGGGGTCCCGTAGATGCATCGGGCACCGAACTGGAATCTGAAGCTATTGACGGTTGAGCCCAGGTTCGTAACAGGGTCAACCGAACCAGATGGTGACACCCACCATTTCTGTGCAGGACCAACTCCGTTGAATATGCCGTACAGATCCTTTGCGTCAGGATTTGAGGTGTACGGATAGTAACTCGCCGGTCCCTGCCACGGAAAAGCGACGAGCTTAGGTTGATTAGATGCGAGAAGACCGCCCTTAACGTATGGTGAAGGATTTGTCTGAAGTATATCAAAGACAGTGTTTCCTTGGACGTAGGACGTGTAAGGTGAGTGAGTCAGGTTTGTTGGTGAGAAGGTCACTATGCTGTTTTCCCGGTAGTCATCGCTACCATAGATCACTATGTTCACGGGGAATTCCTGAGCCCAATTGGACGACGACAGGACTGACTTGGCAAACACGTCACCTCGTACCTCAGCCCCCGGTTTGAGATACAAATCTAGAGCCAAAGACTGTCCTTTCATGACGCGGATGTTTCGGGCCACAGTTTGCTCTGGGAAGCCTGCCGCAGACGCGTAGACATCATAGGTGCCTGGAGATACGCCTTCCACTTCGTAATGTCCTTTGGATGATGCGTTGAAGTATCCGCGTGCCTCGACTGCCCTACGAGGGGCCTGTCCATTTGCCAGGCCAATAGTGGCGCCTGCGAGTCTGATCCTTCCGGCGAGCTGCAGTGGTGTGCCGTATAGAGTTTGGTTTGGGCCACCATACCGAACGGTTCCGTAGACAATTGCGGGATCAGTGCCGCCCTTTACAAGAACAACCGGCCAGTTCTCAACTGGCACTGTGGCCTTGATGAGGTTACTTGGATCGTTTTGGTTCCTTACTGGGTAGTGCTCATCAAGAAAAATCTTGAAGAAGTATCTTCCTGCGATGACAGGTGCTCTCATCTGATTGATTCTAACATAGTACCATTCGTTTCCCTCTTCGGTGAATACTATTCCCTTTCCACCAGCCCCTATGCGAATCATCCACCAGTTTGGGCCAAATGGATCGAGCGGTCCAGCTCTTGTTACGGAGATGTTTCCATAGCTATCCGTTAAGGTTGTCACTATGTTGGTGGTCTCGCCGAGATCCCAGTTTATGCCAATTGGTTCAAAACCATCCTGCTCCAAGGCTCCTGATTTGTTTTTGAATGGAGCGGGTATGTAGATGACCATGGACCAATATCTGAAGAATCGGGGAGCCGGAAATGCCTTGGGCTTCGAGAAGTTCATGCCAAAAACGAAGTCGCCAACGACATCTTGATCTGAGGTTGAAGCAAGTATTGCTGCCTCTGGGGAATATTGGCAACACGCCACCTGCGGCGGCTGTTCAAAGTCTTCGAATGGAGACTGATAGCCCGGCGGAAGCGATGGATCTTCAAGATACGTGTTGGAACCGCTTCCAGGCCAGACATAAGCTAGTGGCCCAGGAACATGGCCTGCTGACCCTGGGTATGGCGCGTAGATAGTGTTCTTCGGATTGGACTCATGATCGTTTTTCCTGAAATATGAAAGATCTCCATCTGGTGTTCCCAATACTGTGTGAGCGAAGACTGATGGGATCTCCATTGATATCAAGATTAGCCAGATAGCCGCCGCAGTAACAACCAGCTTCCGTATCTGGCCGATCTTCATCACCTGCACCCATCGTGGCTTCCGTTGATTGAGTCAGGATCATTTTGTCCGAGTTTTCTGTCTGCGTCTACGATAGTACGTCAACAACGCGATAGCAAGCACGACCAGCACCAGTTGCGGGGCGTACTGTATGAAGAATGGTTGTCTTCTCACCTTCAGGGAGACTGCTATCGTGTCATATAGACTGTTTTCATCCTGCGTCCAGTCTATTCTGAGATCGATTCTCTGATCTCCTTCTGGAGCCTTCCCATCTACGTCCAATGTTGCAAATGCGGTCTTCTGTTCGCCTGGTTCAAGCGTTCCCAAGAAATCTGTCAGGGTACCCGAGAAGTAGTTGCCGGGTCTCAACTGCACTCGAACGGACTTCGCTGCAACACTGCCCGTATTCTTTACGGAGAAACTAAATGTGACTCCCACATCTCCCGGACTGATCTGTTCAGGGTTCACGCCTGTGATTTGGAATCTCACTTTCTGCTCCAAATAGAGGTCTACTCGTCCCATCAGGGATAGTGCTCCGGTCCCCGTGGTGTAAAGGAGGGAAAGAGAACAGCCACCGTATTTGGCTGCATCATCGACATCAAAATGGAACTCTGCCATGCTTACCTGGTATGAGGGAACCGTTCCGAGAAAGATCTTGTCTGAGCTGCTTGAAGAGGCTTTGAAAGGTTTCTCTAATGTCAGTCTGAGTTCCACATCTTGCTCAGCACCTTGTCCAGTGTTTACAATCCATACTCTCAGAAGCACTCCGACTGATCCAGGGTAGATTTTCTCAGGGAGAGTTGCGACTCTTTGAATATTCAGTTTTCCTCTCCAAACGGGAACATCTACGCTCTGTCTCACAACAACCTGCTGGAGTTCTCGTGCACTGCTATATGATAGCTGCAATGATAGTCTGTAGATGCCCTCCGTCGCATTTGAAGCGATGCTGAGAATGAAGCGCAGTCTTTGGCTTTGTCCTGCTTGGATGTCTCCAGCGGTGATGGAAACGAATGATGAAGAAAGCCTCTCTCCGTTTTGATAGTAATCAAAGGTGAATGGCCTTACCAAATCAAGTCTTGCGGTGACTCCTCTGGCCACATCATCTCCGCCATTTGCAAGGACGATTGACAGTGGAACATTTACGTCTCCAGGCCGAGCGCTGATCGGTGATGTGATAGAATCTCCCCAGTAGACAGAGGAAATTACAATTTGAGCCGTTCCAATAGAGAAGGCTGGCTTAGCCCAAGCATCTACACCAATGCATATCAGCAGCAATACCAAACATGTGGCTGTCTTATTCAGTTTCATTACGCTCTAACATCCCCATGTCTCAATTAACGCGTGCTATTGCTTTCGTCGAGTCTCCTGCAGCCTTTTTGTGTCTTGTCTTGCAGAATGTTGTCTTGTGATTCATAGCTAAGTCCCTATCCTCAAAATCCTTCACATAATCACATCCGATGTGTTACGTTCTTCACTCATTTTCTCATCGTAGGTGGTTATCTTGTCATAGCCTTGTGAAAGATCGGAATGGCCACTGCCATCGTTATGGTAGCATAGACGAACATGATCGTGAGATTGGGCAGAATTTGAGCGAAGCTTGCGCCGAGGACGATAACCTTCCTGAGGGCGTCTGCGGCATAATACAATGGTAGCATCTTTCCAACCCACTGCAGCCATTCTGGCAGCTGCTCAATGGGGAAGAGGATGCCGCACAGGAACATCATGGGGAACTGTAGGAGCATCATCATCATCTGGGCCGTCTCCTGCTCCGAAGCAATGGCGCTTAGTATTATTCCAACGCCGGCGAAACTAGCTACACCCATAAACATGACCAGCGCCATGAGGGAAGGGCTTCCATAGATCCTGACTCCAAAGAATAAGATGGACAAGGTTAGAATCAAAGATGCCTGTATCATCCCTCTCACTGTTTGACCCAGAACCTTTCCAACTACGATTGTAGATCTAGGTACAGGCGCCACGAGCAGGCCATCCATTGTACCTTGTTCCCTCTCTCTGGAGATGACGGCGGCTAGTCCAGAGAGTGTGCCTGTAACAACTGTTAACGCCATGAACCCTGGCGCTAGAAATTGGAAGTTGTTTGTCGTGCTGCCGGCGAGGTTTCTTCTTTCAACACTGATCGGCTCCGAAATAAAGGATGCGTCAACCGAGTTATTCATCTTCGCAATGAAAGAGGCACTTAGTCTTCCTGATATTGTCTTGAAGATTGAGGAGGCTTCCCCATAAATGATCGAAGCCATCTGAGGGTTCGTGTCGTCTGTTGTGATTAGAACCGTTGCCTGACGTTGCGAGCTGAAGGCTTCACTGAATCCTGCTGGTATTACGACCGCTCCCTTGAGGCTGCCCGCTACGATCCGTTCTCTAGCCGATCCGAAACTTGCGAACTCTAGAACATCAAAGAGTCCTGTCGAAGATGCTATCTGTTTGAACTGGTCTGCCACCTGAAGTCCAAACGATCCAGTGTCTTCTACCACTATTGCCATTGGAGAGTTCTTGTACGGTGACGAAACTTTTCCTGAGAATGGGTTGGCCGTGCCGGTTTGGGGAAACATGGAGCCGAACATGGTCATCATGATAATCGGCATCACCGTGAATGTTGCAACCAGCATCTTAGCCTTCCAGAAGTCCAGAAGGTCCTTGTGTGCCATCCGAAGTGTGATATATATCTGGAAGAGAAGCTGACTTTTCATGTCAAACTCGCCCCATCACTCTTCTCATAGGCACGTGGTTCGACGCCGAGTCTCTAAGTGCCTTTCCAGTAAGCTGCAAGAACACTTCCTCTAGAGTCTGACAACCAAGCTTGCTCTTTAACCCGGCAGGAGTATCTGCCGCAATGATTTTGCCATGGTCAATTATGCCGATTCTATGCGACAGTTCGTCAGCTTCCTCCATAATGTGCGTTGTAAGGACGATGGTCTTTCCATCTTGATTTAGCTCTTTTATGAGGTCTCGGACGAAACGGATGCTCTGAGGATCTAGCATCGCGGTAGGCTCATCCATAAACAGAATTTCGGGATCATGAAGCAACCCACGAATAATGTTCACTCGTTGACGCATTCCACTAGAATAACCTCCCACAGAGGTATCCCTGAACTTCTGTAACTGAACCATTGTGAGCAGTTTCTCCACTCTATCCCTGAGTTGTCGCCTATCCAAGCCGTAGAGTTCACCGAAGAACATCAAATTCTCGACTGCGCTGAGTCTAGGGTACAGTATTATTTTCTCAGCCACTAACCCGATGATTTTTCTTACCCGATCAGCCTGAGCTACAATGTCATATCCTCCGACTGTGGCTGTACCTTCGCTAGGTTCAGAGAGCGTAGTTAGCATTCGGATTACTGTACTTTTGCCAGCGCCGTTCGGCCCAAGGAAGCCGAAAATCTCTCCATCCATCGTTTGCAGATTTATGTGGTCGACCGCCGTGAAGTCACCGAATCTTTTGGTGAGGTTCTTCGTTTCTATGATGGCTTCCAACTGATTCGCCCGCATGCGAAGCGAACCGATATATATCAGTGCTATATATCCTTTGCTTGGCGGACATTGAATAAGATCACCAGAGAATCCTCATGGCCAGAAGAAGTTCACAGAGGAAAGCTGAGGTTGCTAGTTTTGATGCTGCTAGCAAGAAAGGCCATGTATGGTTATGAGATCATGAATGAACTCGATCAAAGAACCTTGGGGCTCTGGAGACCAACTGCAGGGGGCATGTATCCTCTCTTGAAGAGGATGGAGAAGAAAGGAGAGATAGAGGCCAAGTGTTCCGTCTCATCGGGTAGGCGTAGAAGAATCTACCAAATCACATCTGAAGGTAAGAGCAAGTTAAACGGGGTTCTGAATAAGCACAAGCTTCTGATTGATACCATGGACGGGATGTATGCTGACCTCATGTCTGACGTTCAGGATGCAAAACGTAGATCATCGGAGCTTTCTCCCTTCTCGCTGTTCCGAGAGGTCTTCTCGATTAGCGGTCCTACGGCAAGAACCGCTGAGGAAGAGAAGAAGCTTCTGTTGTCAATCCAGAGGCACCTGAAGACAATTGAAAGCAAGGTTAATGCCAGAATCAAAGAGATTAATGAGAAACTAAGACAAAAAAGACAAGCAAACTGAGGCAGAGCTAGCTATTAGTTGCTACCGGTCGCATAGATACTTCCTATAGCACTGCCAACCTAGACCTTGCAGAGCAAAGTCCTCTATGAGAGCCTTGAAGGGTGAGTAGCGCAAGCTACCTGTCTTCAATCGCTTGTCTAGCGTGCTTTAGCCTGGATCCTAGGTTCCATCAATGTCCAGATCCAATCCACAAACTCCTTCAAGTTCTTCGTTTGGATCAGAACTTCTCCTGGTCCGGTGATCTCTGTTACCAATCCCTCTCCACCAAGGATGGTCTCTTTCAACCCTCCGAATCCCGTGACTCGGTATGAACATGTATTGCTGAAGGCCACAAGGTGAAAGTTGTCTACAATCAGTTTCTCTCCTGCTCCCAATGCATGACGGTCTAGGGCACCGAATGTGTTTATGAACAGCTGCCCCTGGCCTGTGGCCCTTATCATGAAGAGCCCCTGACCGAACAGCCCTTTCGTGAAGCCCTCCCATTGGACATCAAGGTTGACACTGCTTGTGGAAGCTATGTACGCAGCCTTCTGTATGACATATCCCTTTGCAGAAGTGATTTCGATTACATCTATGTCACCAACTGGGGCTGCGACGAACGCCGCTTCTCCAGGACCGCCAATTGCCACATAATCGTTCACGAAGAACGATTGACGGCCTAACACTGATAATCCCAACGTCCCTAGGATGCTCTTTTCCCTCATCCGAGTCTGAACCTGAACGTTAGGGCTCATGTAGGTCATGGCCCCTGACTCAGCTGTGATCAGCTGATTTGGCTTAAGATGAACCACAAGCATCGAATACGAAGGCCTATACTTCACCTCAAAATCCAACGGTTGCATAGGAAGACCGTTGGCCATTGGATTTCCACAATTGGGGCAGAAGGAGACTCCTTCAGACCTTCTGCCACACTTCGAGCAGAACGCCATTTTTGACCGCGCCGCCATATCGGGTACACGGCCTGCTAATAAGCCCTTTGCCATTCGAGAAGCCAAGCTCACAATGCAGCCAAATGATCTCTGCTGATAAGCATCGCTTGTAGGATTCTCTTGGGCGCTCAATTGAAGTAGGAGCGATCTCGAACTGCTTTCGTTGTGAAAACTCAACTGTCGAGAATTCTTTCATGCTGTCTTGATCTCTTTTGCTCGTTCGAGGCCTAGCTCCTTTACAGCCATTTCCTTTATCTTGAATTTCTGGATTTTTCCGGTGACAGTCATTGGGAATTCATCCACAAACTTGATGTATCTTGGAATCTTGTAGTAGGAGATCTTGTCACGACAAAACTCCGTTACGTCTTCTTCAGTGACTTTCGCATTCTCTTTCAATTTGATCCAGGCCATGACCTCCTCGCCATACTTCTCACTGGGGACACCGATCACCTGAGCGTCGCTTATCTCTGGGTGTGTGTGGAGAAGTTCCTCAATTTCTCGGGGATAGATGTTTTCTCCTCCACGGATGATCATGTCCTTGAGTCTTCCGACGATATTGATGTAGCCATCCGGCTGCATTACGCCTATGTCCCCTGTGTGCATCCATCGAGCCTGGTCTATCACTTCCCGTGTGGCCTCCAAGTTGTCCCAGTAACCCAGCATGACAAGGTAGCCCCGAACGCAGATCTCTCCCGCAACTCCGTGAGGGACAGTTTGGCCGGTGGATGGGTCTATGATCTTGATCTCAATGTGTGGAATCGCACGACCAACAGTCGTTACCCGTTTGTCAACTGGATCTTCGACAGATGTCTGAAGAGACACTGGAGATGTTTCCGTCATGCCATAGGCGATCGTTATTTCTTTTATCCCCATCAGATCTATGACTTTCTTCATGACCTCGATGGGGCAAGGAGCTCCAGCCATAATGCCTGTGCGCAGTGACGAAAGATCATGCTTTGAGAAGTCAGGATGATTCAGCTCGGCGATGAACATGGTAGGCACCCCGTGAAGCGCTGTACATCTTTCTTTTTCAATTACTTCAAGCACTTTTCCAGCGTCGAAGGCCTCGGAAGGGAGAACCATTGTGGCTCCATGGGTTACGCACGTGAGATTTGAGAGGACCATTCCGAAGCAATGATAGAACGGCACAGGAATGCACAATCTGTCCTTCTCACTGAACCTCAGCATCTCTCCAACAAAAAAACCATTGTTGAGGATATTGAAATGGCTCAAGGTTGCCCCCTTCGGGAAGCCAGTAGTTCCGGAAGTGTATTGGATGTTTACTGGATCGTCAAACTGTAGGGTCTCTTGACGTTCACATAAAGAGGTATCTGAAACTTGTTTTCCAAGATCCACAATGTCCATCCAACGGAGCATTCCGGGCTTGTGCTCATCGCTCAGTAGGATCAAGGATCTCAGTTCTTGTAGCTTGCCTGACACTATTTCCGAACTGGCTGCTCGTTTTGTCTCAGGAATGAGTTCATAGACCATAGAAACGTAGTCTGACTTCTTGAATCCTGTGGCTAGTATGAGGTACTTGACTCCAGATTGCTTTAGGGCGTATTCCAATTCGAATATTCTGTATGAGGGGTTGATGTTAACTAGGATTGCACCGATTTTTGCTGTCGCGAACTGGGTGACTAGCCATTCCACGTTGTTTGGGGACCAGATTCCAACACGTTCACTTTTTCCTACTCCTAGTTCAATTAGGCCTTTGGCAAATTGGTCCACGGCTTTCCTTAGTTCAATGTAGCTGTATCTGATGTTCTGATGGTTGGCGACTACCGCATCCCTTTCTGGATATTTGGCAACTATCTTGTCAAAGAAGCCGCCGATAGTTTCACCTATCAGAGGTGTGTTCGAAGAACCATGCGAGTAGCTCAAAGCCATTTTGGTCAATTCCTTTTCTGTAGAGAACTCGAACTAAATCTCAGCCTTTCACTCAGGTTTGTCTGCGAGAGACACATAAAACTCTATGGTGCAGGCCGGCCAGGTTTTTCCATCTGTCTTGCCTTCTTGAGAATGCGCGTTTTGCTTCCAGGGATCACTTGACATGACAGGACGTAGTCGCTTCACTTGTATGAATAGTTGTGAGAGTCGATGTGCTCGCGTAAGTCGGCATGCAACCACCACTTCCTCGGCAAGCAGATCTGACGAAAGCTGGTGTGATCAGGTTCACTAGAAGATGGTTTCGCTGGGATAGACCTCGATGCCATTCTCAGTTATTCTATATGGTCGGGGTTGAAGGTCTATCTGTGCTTCTCTCATTTTCACGACTTGGACGGCTCGTAGGAATGACTTCCCCACCTGTATGGTCTGCAAGACGATCACCCCATGTGCCAAGTATTCCTCCAGCTCGACTCCTCTCTCCAATCCGCTTGATCTGAGCTCTGTCGTCAGCAGGCATGTTGCCTTGGTCTCTGCAAGCGCCTCAATGAGATCTAGGATTCCTGTTCTTCTTTGAATCGGATCAGGATAGTTGAAGGTCAGAGACGCAAGACAGTCGACTATGATCCTTTTGGCGTTTACCGATTCGAACCCTTTCCGGACTCCTTCGACCAAGCTGATAAGAGAAAAATCTCTCTTTCCAACAGTCATTTTTCCCAGCTTTACTTCTCCAGGAAGATGTCGAATAGGAGAGGCGTCCACGAATGCGAGTTTTTTTCCTTTCTCAAGTTCATCAAGGTTCCATTTGAACTGAGACATCTCTCTTTGGACGTGCTCCTTGCTCTCATCGAGACTCACGAAGACACCGCTGTCTCCGTATTTCATGGCCCCGTTTACCAAGAACTGGGTGGAGAGAATAGTCTTGCCTGCCCCTGGACCACCGGCAATCAAGATGACTCTTTCACGTGGAAAGCCACCCCCTAGTATCTCGTCAAGGCCCGGTACTCCTGATGGAATCTTAGCTGGTGAAGACAAAGTCGTGTTTCTCCCGTCATACCCTTAGATGAAGACCCTCTATCTAAGCCTATAACGTTTCTCATAGAAAGACGGGAGTCCAGATTGGCGAATCCTAGTTCTGCGATGTGACTTCTGTCACGGGTAGTGCATTTCCTTCCAGCATGTTGCCTTCGAGAGTAATACCAGTCTCGTAGCTTCTTGCTCTAGAGATCAATCCTGTGTAGATCTTGTCAACGAAATAGCGCGCGCAAAATCGAAGTGTTCATGTCAATCTTTGGCCCCTGGATGGAAGCCAGCTCAGACGAATCATATGCAAGAGCATGCCAAGCCAAAGAACATTGCGGGAGGCTGGCGCGCTCTTTTCTCTAAGTAGTTCTGGAAATGTCAAAACAAGCCCGTGCGTATTTCTACGGCTTAGACACGATAGTCTCTGGGTGTGCGCTTCCACGTCAGTCTCATTGGAATCGTAGAGATAGGATCGGAATTCGCCTGTGGTTCGTACGGACGACGACGCGCGTGCTATCTACTCAAGCTCCTACAATGGTAGGACTATTTCTGGCCGTAGCATTCTTGCGCGTATCTGAGTTGAACCATCTATGCTTGCCTGCTTTCCCTCATGAGACTCTAGAAGATTGAATGTTCTTTCCTCCATGGGGGCTATTCCAAATCCTTCGGTAATGATCAATGTAAGCCCCGTCTTCTCTTTGCCTGTTATTCCTGCTCCAATCTCGTATCCGAGAAAACTTGTTAGATCTTTCTGATCCATCGCACCGCTGATTATCCCATTCACGCCTATTCTCGCAGCCTCACGAAGCGCATCAAGGGTTACGAAAGAGCCCCCAACTATGATCTTTCCTTTGTACCCATCTTTGATCAGGTCGGTTGTGAGGGCTTCATCCGGTTTATCCACGGCCGTGACAAGCTCTCCCACTGTTTCTCCACCAATGCCGAACATTCCTTCGATGAGCGATGCCTTGCACTCGACTACTGCTCCCTCACCTGGAATTGTGTCCACAACTGTCCCAGGGATGTGGGCTTTCACTTCGATGGGAATTGGCTTTCCTCTAATGAACACTCTTCCTGACGACTTGGAAAACGTCTCGATACTTCCGTCAATGGGGGACCTACAGACTTTGGAGCGGCCGAAGAAAGATCTGCTGATGGCGATGACTTCATCCTTCCTTGTCTCATCTCCTTCCTCCTTGAGCATGTACTTCCCCACTTCAGTCGGATCGACTCCTAACTGAACGTAGACCTTCACTTCATGGATTTCCGGGTTGAAAACAGTGCCCCTAACCACAATCGTTTCAGGGCTAACTCTGTCCCCTTTACTTACTAAGACCTGTCCCTGAGCGGGGATCCTCCTTACTTTTCTCACCGAAGTGTTCTCTTGGAATCTCACTCTTTCTACATGAGACATTTCAGACAACTCCTCTATCTCAAGCTGGGGACTGCTGGCCATGTGTCAATGTGTCCGCCCACTTCGCCAGAGTGTCTTTCTCTGCCGGTACGCTCAGAGGCCTTCCTCGTGCATCTAGTATCAGTCCTATCTCGCCGCCGACCACGTCTGTTTCCAATGTCTTCCCCATACCAATTCCAACATCGAGTCCTCTCTTCGGCATCACCTCAAGCTTCGCTCTTTCTCCGCCGTGGAGAGCAAGAACCTTCAGTTCTCCGAAGCTGACTTCATTTTCAATCATAGCACCGTCAGCTTTGGTCAATCGTACCTTCATCGCCTCCTTGCCACGGCTAGTCCTGCCTCGAGGTGCCACGCAAGTTCCTAACCTGAGCAGGCATTCTTTCGAAAGTACCTCTAGAGCCGCCTTCGAGTTCTCTTTCAGAAGCATTCCCAAGTGGGGCATTGCGCTGAGTCTATCAATCATCATCTCGGTGACGCCCTCTGGTTGAAAAGCATCGAGAAGGAGAAGGGCCGCGTCGCTGGTCCGGCTTTGAGTGAACACTTTTCCTCTTCCTACGGCCACTTGCGTTTTCATCATATCTAGGTAGCTTGGTTCGAGAGCCTGATTGAAGATGTCTGCTATGGTGCGTTTCAATCCAACGCCTTTGAGTCTGCTTGCGATCTTTTTGTGATGCTCCACTGCTAGCCCTATTGCTTCTCTGGCCGCGGCTCGTTGTACCAAGGTCTCGCTGGATGTTAGGGATGTGAGTTGCATTATCATCATGTTTCCGATGATGTTGCGAACTTCTCTTTCATCCATCTCCTTGGGGATCCAACGCATTATGTTCTGTACTCCTGCGATTTTCATGACGTTGCTGATTCCATGGGTCAATCCTATGTCAGCGTTCAGAGACCTGTTGAAGACGCCGTGATAGATAGAGTAAACATCTGTTGTCGCTCCTCCGATATCAACCGCCAGCAGATTCACTTTCCTCTCTATTGCGTAGGCGTAGAGAATTTGTCCTATTGCGGCTTGGGTCGGGACTATGGGCTCGTCAACCCAGTCCGCAAGCTTGTTGTATCCTGGGGAGTGGATTATCACGTGTTGCATGAAGGAGTCGTAGATGGCTTCCTTTGCAGGTCCAAGGTTCTCTCTCTCAATGACGGGGCGAACGTTGTCCACAGCTTTGGTCGCATATCTTTCAGAAGATAAGACGTCTGAGACCTGCTTTCTAGCTTCGATGTTCCCGGCGTATATCACGGGTAGTTTGTACTCAGAACCAAATCTAGGTCTTACATCGGCAGTGTCTATGAGGCGCGCCATATCTAGCACTTGCAGAACTGCGCCCCCATCCGTGCCGCCGGCAAGCAGAAACATGTCCGGCTTCAGGCTTCTCATTATCTCCACCATCTCATACTCCGGGCGTGGATAGTCCTTGGAGAAAACGTCTATGAGTAGCGCACCTGCTCCGAGAGCCGCTCGCTGAGCACTCTCACCAGAGATCATGCCGATCACTCCTGCAACCATCATGTAGAGACTTCCACCTGTGCTACTGGAACATAGGAATCGAGAGGCCTTCGACGGACCATCCGTTCCCCACAACTCCTTACCTACACCTCCTCCAAGATCTCGTGTAGCTTTCTCCACTCCGGCTGTAACATCGAGGTTGGGAGGATCTACCGTTGTTTGTGCTTGGCTTGTCCCCCTAACCCGATAGCTCCCTGCCACCTCGTCGATCAGAACAGCCTTCGTCTGCAAATCATCTATGTCAAGGATGAGATACAGCTCATTCTTGCTGTTTGAGCTCATTCTACTTCCCTGATCACTGTTTCGTCAAAGCTTTATATAATCGTTGCGATTTCATAGTCAAATGCCATTTGGCTAAACAGATGATCAGAACATGTCCCATGCCACAGGAAGCTCAGGACAATCAAGACTGCTCAAAGTGATCGATGAAGAGGCCTTCAAGTTACTGCAGGACGAGACGAGACGAAAGATCATATTCCTTCTGAGAGACAATGAACTGAATGTGAAACAAATCGCTTCGCAGCTCAACTTGACTGCTCAGAACATCTACCATCACATCAAGAAGCTTCAGGAAGCAGGCCTCATCAGACTAGCTGAGGAAAAGCGTTCAGGCCACTTGATCGAAAGCTCTTACACAACAACTGCAGACACTTTTGCCTACCACGCAGATAAGATGGTTGAGAAGAGCACCCAGAGTTCCATCGACATCTTGAACGGCTTGAATGAGCTGGGAATCCCAGTTGAGGTGAGCGAGGAGAATGCAAACAAACTCTCTGGGCTCCAAGCCCAACGACCAAGATCGTTGAATACTTCTTCAGTCGTGAACGATTTGTGTTCCGCATGTGGGTTCTCTGGCTACTTCATGAAATTCGGACCAATGAATCCCCTGCTACTGGAACGAATACTGCGCTATACACGCCTGATGAAAATGACTGACCAGGAATTCGAAGAATCACTAAACCTCAATAGAAAGCTGCGGCAGTTTCTGCTTTCCACAAGAACTCGGAAGCCTTGAATTCCCTTTGCGGCGTAGCACGCGGCCGACTCCGCATCACTACTTACCACGGGGGTCGTGTGTAGGTTCTAGTGTATTCGTTGTATTTCTTAGCCAGATTGTAGGCATCGTAGACCTGCCACGCAAATATCCCAAGAATGTAAGGAATCACGAGCAAGAGGCCCAGAAGGCTATACACAGAATAGCCTGCAAACCCAATGAGAGCGAGGAGAGCCATAGTGCCCAGTCCTCTAGCTGTTCTGCCAGTGTAGATTTGCCCGGTTCCTGCAAGGAGAAGGCTTAGCACAGCTGCGATTGTCGTGCTTTTCAGTCGCAGAGGTACGATCA
>JALHTG010000090.1 GCA_022865705.1 Candidatus Bathyarchaeota archaeon
ACGTGCTCCTCTGCTTCATAGCCCTACTCGCAAACGCGTTATCAGCCATCAAACAAGGTTTGCCACACAGAATGCGCTCATCAATCCACTTCACAAGATTGACATGGAGAAGATAGTTTTGCAAGAAGCTGGCGCGCTAAGATAGCTGCAAAGGCTAGTGAAAGCCAGGAAGCCAAGCTGTTGATGAGCTTCACAGGAATAGACTACCACAGCGCGATGCTCACAACATCAGAGATCGGCGACATCTCAAGATTCCCATCGTCGAAGCATCTAGTCTCATGGATGGGGCTCTGCCCATCCCTTCACCAGTCAGGCAACTCAACATACATGGGCAAGATGAAGAAAGATTCGAACAGAAGAGTCAGATGCATACTGATACAGGCAGCGGAAACCGCAGCGATCCACGACCCAAGAATGAAGACGCTCTACGACAGGATCGCAGCGAGAAGCGGCCATAACAAGGCAATAGTCAGAGTCGCAAACAAGATGGCGTCTATCACATGGCATATCCTAACAAAGAAGGAACCGTATCATCAAGTCAAAGACAGTCTCTACGCATCAAAACTTAAGAACATGACAAGAGTAGCAGCATAGCGTTGGCATGAAGGCAAAGTGTGGAAGAGCCAACCATAGACCTTTTCATAGGTGCATTCTTTGACCAATTCACCTCGGACAATGAACTTCCCCTGCGTAGTTGCCTTTGATTAGCGGGCGCTTTCTCTAGCTTCTCGACATTCCTGCCAACATGACAACGACTTCTGAAAAGCAATGAAGTCGTAGCATGGTTATTCCTCAAGATTTGCTTGGTCAAACAGCGATTGCACTCGACGCAGGAAGTCCTATCCCTTAACCAATTCCTTTATTTCACTCGCTCCCAGGCCAGCCAGTCCCAGCTTTTGGACAGTTAATCCCCGACTGAAATAATCTACTTCATTGATTATAGAGGCGAGTGTCACCAGAGCCCTCGTAGCGGGCATTTTGACTCCGAGTTGCTCACCTAATGAGAGCATGGGGACAAGACCATAGGGTACATCCTCAGTCAGGTATCTGAATTGCAGCGTCTCGGGTGCACGACCCGGGTGAGACTGAGCGACAAACATAAGGCCACGCATCTCAACGTGTTCGGGAAATGTGGCCGACTTGGACTTGACATAGAACTCAGCAAGCCAGTCGGTTTTCACACCCAAAAGCTTCCCAAGTTTAGCTCGTTCAGCTTCCACCGCTGTCTTTACCTTCCTGATGCACGGCACGGGATCATGTTGTGCCTTTTCGAAGAAGCTGAAATCGCCTTTAGTGGCTTCAATCCAACCACCAGTCAAGATCATGCCAGGCACGTGTTCGACTGGATTTGGATTGCCCAAGCTTGTTTCTATCACATCTCCAACCGGCACAACTTGAGGATAAGCTTCCTTCAGAACGTGCAAGACTTCGGGCGTCTTGCTTCCGGGCAAAGCTGCCACCGGCATAATTCCCTTCACTGCCCTCACCCATACCCTAGCTGGCCCTACACGTCTACACGCGTACATGAGAGACATGGTCTCAGAGATGATTGGTTTAGGTTTTCTTCGACTTTTCAAGTAGTTCGACAGGAACAAGCTACTCCAATAACCGGGCCAAGCCACGACAATTTGCCCATCTACAAGCTGTGGCCCCAACGCTTCGAACGCTAAATCACGACCATATGCTGGAAGGACCACCATCACCAGCTGGGTCCCTTCGACTGCTTCTCTTATGTCAGTAGTGACTTTGTGAAGCTTTGCGAAGCCGGTCCTGACATCCGATGTGCCAATGATCTCAATTCCGCCTTTCTGTCGGATAGGTCGTATGTTCTCCGCGAATTTCTCGAATTCAAACAGGTTAACTTCGTGGCCAGCCAAGGACAGATCTGCGGACATCGCGTGTCCGCCGTGACCAGCGCCAAGTACAGCGATTTTCACTCTCGCATTCTCCTATATCAGCATCGAGAGAGCCAAATCACGTACTTCTCGATATATGTCTTTTCCAGTCTTCCGCTGAGCTATCCCCCCACATCTGTCCCTAGATAAATAGATTGTGAGAAAGTTTGGAGAGATGTGGTGGATGGATAGGATCGAGAAGAGAAGGCGATGGATGGTTCGTAGAAGACTTGAGGGTTGGAAGATCTACAGGATAGCT
>JALHTG010000091.1 GCA_022865705.1 Candidatus Bathyarchaeota archaeon
CATATTTTTTCTTAAGAAATGAGAAGAGATCAGCTATCTGTTCCGCATTCGAAAAATCAACTTGGTACGAATCGCCTTTCTTGGAAAGATGATCAACTATTTCTTTAGCTTCACCCTCGTGTCGGGAAGTGACAATAACAAGGAAGCCGTCTTTGGAAAGTATCTCAGCGATCCCCTTTCCAACATTACTCGTCGACCCTGTGACCAACGCTACTCTTTCCATACAGAACTCAATCCAAACAACTACATTTAACTTTAACTATCCATGATTAAAACAGAAAAGCGAACGCTATATAGGATAATACGAAGCGATTGAAAAGTCATTCTGGATGGTAGTTCTTCACTGTGAGGGCGTTGCCATGTCAATGGTTGAGCCGACTTCTGCCTTGAACTGTTTCCTGTAGAAGGAGGTGTAGAGCCCGTTTATCTTCATGAGCTCCGAGTGTGTTCCCCGTTCCACTATTTCGCCGTGGTCTATCACGATTATCTCGTCGCAGAGCCTGACGGTGGAGAGTCTGTGGGCGATTATTATGGTCATTCTGTTTTCGAGGAGTTTCTTCAGCGCGTTCTGTATGACCAGTTCGGTGTAGGGATCAACGCTTGACGTGGCTTCATCTAAGATGAGGAGGTCTGGGTTTGCTAGGATTGTCCTCGCGAAACTGATAAGTTGTCTTTGGCCAATGGAGATGTTGGATGACCCTTCTTGGATCTGGAAGCCATACCCTTGGGAGAGATCCATGATGAACTCGTGTGCGCCAATTGTCTTAGCGGCCTCAACGATTTCTTCGTCAGTTGCCTCGGGTTTTCCCAGTCTGATGTTGTCCGCTATGCTCATGGGGAAGAGGAAGGAGTCCTGGAGGACAATGCTCAGGTGGCTGCGAAGTTCAACCATCCGGATGTTTCGGATGTCGTGGCCGTTGATGCTTATTCTTCCGTCAAGAGGGTCGTAGAACCGCGATAGGAGGTTGATGATGGTGCTCTTGCCGGCGCCTGTCGGCCCCACGATGGCCAGTTTCTTGTTGGAGTTTACGCTGAGGTTGATGTTCCTCACCACTGGATTTCTCGAGTCGTATCCGAAAGTGACCTTCTCGAATGTCACTTCCTTGATCTGTCCTATCTTTACGGCCTTGTCCTCGGGTGGATCCTCAACCTCGGGGTTTGTGTCGATCACGTCTAACATTCTCTCGATAGCCGCCATAGCTGACTGGTACTGGTCATATGCCGTAGCGAGCTGAAGGAGAGGGTTGAAGAATATTAGTTGGTACTCCGTGAAGGCTATGAAGGTGCCGAGGGTGATTTCTCCAGTTCCGACCAGCGTTGCACCGAACCACAGCACCAGCGCGGTGCCGATGACTCGCATTGCATAGACTACGGGCTGATAGGATGCGGAAACAATCGCGGCTCGTATGCGAGCAGAAACAACCTTCTCCTGGGACTCTTTGAAGTCTCTGAGAGCCTTGTCCTCCTGGACGAACGATTTTATCACCTTGATACCTGAGAGGCTTTCCTGCATATTGGACATCATTCCTGAGGTGTACATGAGGGCTTTGCGGTTGACGCCCCTTGAGAACTTCCCCAAGTAATTGGCGACGTAGGCTGTGACGGGCATTATTAGGACGCTGAGGAGAGCAAGCTGCACGTTGA
>JALHTG010000012.1 GCA_022865705.1 Candidatus Bathyarchaeota archaeon
CTGTTTCTTCTCTCACCCACTTCACAATGACTACTGCGAGAACGGTCAACGCCAGTGCCGTGACGAGAAACCATAGCACCCCGACGTCAACTGCTATTGAAGAAACGCCTCTGTTCGCATAGTCATCTTCTGCCAAAACTGTTACCTTCCACGTCCCTACGTGTTGAATCTCCGAAATGGTAAGGTCGTAAGTCAAGATCCAACTGCGAGACTTTTCAGACCACATTAAGGGTTTTTGATTTCTCCAGGTCCCCATCTCGAAAGCTACGGACACCCTGCCGTCAACCAAGTCCATCCCACCAGGATACTTTACAGTCACATTCAGTGTCACTGATTCGAATAGTACTTGATATGCGGTTTTGGGTGACGAAATGGAAACGCCAAGTTGAGCCTGAACTATCTCAAACTGCGGGGAGATGTAAGGGGAAGAAGGAGCCCTGTTTCCGAAACCGTCGTCGAATGATTCCTTGGAAACCGAGAGTGTTACGTTTCTCCCTAAGGTTTCGTTCATAGGTATGGAATATTCTGCCACCCATACGCCATTTGTCTGGTCGGAGAGAACCATGGGAATCGAGCTTGTTCTTATGCCCGCTCGGTAGATATCCACGGGTTTGGAGCCTTGCTTGATTGTTGTTACCGGTGAACCGTCTGGATATTTGACTATGAGGGCGACCTTTGCGGTTTGTGTTCGCTGATATCTCTCGAGCGGTTGTTGATGAATTGTCATTTTTAGAGAGGCTTCTATGACGCCGAATTGACCTTCTGCGTGATACCGCTCTAAGCTATTGTCCAGTGTGCCCGTTCCCCCAATGACAGAGGTCCAGGATCCGACTTGTGCGTTGTTAGGAATCGACCAGCTATGCTCAAACTCGCCTAACTCATTCGCGATCATTGTTGCGTTTCTTACAAGTACACCAAGAGCATTCTTCATATCGACTCTCACAGTTGATCCCGGGAATACTCCCCCCCCAGCAAATCTCATCACTTCCCGTCGTTGATAGACTAGCTTCGCCGTTCCAACCACACCGAAGTGACAACTTGCCTCTCCTGTGTCAGATTTAGACGAGACCGAAGCTGAAAGAAGGTAGGAACCGAGAATCGGCTGTACCCCTAGCGAAACGCTCACATCCGGATACGGAATGCCTCCGGTGGTTGTCGCCAGAAAGGAAACACCTGTGTATGATGTGTTTCCTTCCCCTGGCTTCTTTAGCCAGACGTAGTACGTCAAAGAGCTCTGGAAGCCGGAGCCACTAATCAATATCCGATTTTGCAGATGAGAATATGCAGGGTTATCCGTGTCGATTACAGGTGGAAGAGCCCCAGCTGCAGGAGAAATATCTGACCGAGAGAAAAGCACAACCAAGAGGAGGACAGTAGCTGTTATGAGAGTCGTCCGAAGCGGGGGCAATATCGGTCGTACTTGTGATTCCTACGATCACCTATTATGTGTTTTGACTCTGATTCGCTAATTTGTGAGATTGTTCTCGCAGAAAATGGGAAAGAAAAAAGAAGAGAGGAGGGTTTCTAGTTCCTTTCTTTGTTCAGTTGCCTTCTTTTTTCATATTGCTCAACAAAGCTCTTCAATGTCCTATGCGCATCCTCGAGCCTTGAGATTGGTAGTTCCTTGATTTCATCAAACTCTCTCAGGTTACCTATCGTACTCTTGACAATTGTCATCAGGTTGAAGAGCTTCACGACTTCTGTCCTCAATGTGATGAGTGTTCTGTCTCCGATTGGCATGTTTGCTCTTAGTTCGTATCTCTGCAATTCTTATTTCGCCTCATTCAGATTGATGGGTGCTCTTCTCTGCAGAAAGGTCGCGGCTGGCCTTCTTAATTTCTTGGGAAACGATACCAAGAGCGACCTTTAGGGAGGAGATGGTTTCGTTGATCGATTCCTTTGTTTCATGGCCCCGCAGTCTCGCAGCACTTTCTGCTGTTATCTTTCCAAACGGTGACAGGCTGTAGATCTTGCCATTCCTTTCTATCAGACCTGACTCTACAAGGCTTGGAAGGATCACCCTCTCGTGTTCCTTAAGTCTCAAGGCTTCTTCCGTGATAGCTCTCTCTGAAGACGTGGCTTTCATGTCTAGGAGTTTCAGCAGTGTGGATTGAGCGGGTGGAATCTGGTCTTGAGGCTTTTCGCTTTTCTTTGTGTGTTGAAGCGTTTCAATCCTTTCCACGGCATTCTGAATTGTTGCGAGTTTGTCTCTGATCGACAGTAGTGATTGCACGACGGGGCTTTCTGGGTTGAGACGGTAGAGTGTGACTGCTCCGACTTGGCGGGAGGCAGTTATTGCTTTCATTTTTTCAAGATCTTCCCAGATCCGGTATAGGGTGGTTCTGCCGATGCCGGATCGATTGGCTATTTCGGTTTTTGTGAACTCTTGTGCGGGTTTCTCTGCGAGGGCAGTCAATACTTTGAACTGTGGTGGTTTTGTGAGAGTTCGTAGGAAAGTTGACACATCTTCTTTGGCTGACATCCATCTTCCCCGAGGTCTTGCATCTGCAATCAGGTGGTATATTAACGTTCCGCAAAAGGAACAGTGATGGACTATCGCCGTGGACAAACCAAGATGGAGAAGATGACTTGCCTTGGTCTGTCTGAGAAAGCATTACCACTCTTTTTCTAAGGTCGTGTTGTCGGGGAGACCTGATTAATAGATCTGTAAGAAAGCCCACGGGGAAGGATCCTAGTGAGCGTTTATGACTGACTAAGAAATGAGTTCGCCTGTATAGCCGTTGACGTTCACAACTCCTTCTTTCTTGGCATATTGGTATTTGACTACGTACACAGGCAGGTACAGCAGTATGAGACCAGTCACTTCAAACCTGTTGCTGAGGATTCTCGTAAAGGTCCCAGGCGACTGAACCAGAGCTTCTTTGAGTCTTCTAATGACCGAGTCTTTGGTCTCATGGAGCGGCTTGATTTGGACAGAAGAGTCATCACCCCTAACTTGGTCGACACTCGAGATCTGCTCCAGTGGAGGATTTCGAAGGAAGAATCGTTCTATGTGACGATCAGGCCTACCATAAGCGTCTAGGTAGAGTGACATCTCCTTGTATTTCCTTGCGAGTTCAGTGACTCCGTCAAGAATGAACTCCCTCGGCCTGTCAGATATCAGACCAGTGGCTCTTTCGATCTTGTCTTTGACTCCACTCAGGAACGAATGGGATCTGGCATCTCGCGGAATCAGATTTCTAAGCTTCCCATCCGTCTCAACTGCTAAAACATCGTCTCCTGTGGGCACTCGATACGATGCCCCGCGAAAGAAGATGCATTCATGATATGCTTTGGCTATCCAATAAGGGCGATAATGTAGTCGCGGTTGCTCAAACTCGATCCTAAGTGTTCCAGCCCTAGGAAGATTGCTCAACGCCATTCCCAAGGCTCGCCATCTCACAGACCTAACCTTTGCCAGAATGCCCTTCGACGGCATAGGCGCTATAGTGGAAAGGGTCTCTTTGACACTACCCGGATTCCATGCGTTTCCCACTCTATTGTCATCGAATCCGCCGGCTTTCTCCACCAAGCCGTGAAATTCTTCCAACGTTGCGTCCAGGTATCTTCTGATTTCTTCGATTCGCTCGTCTTCTATCAAGATTCTCAAGAACACCTTGAGCGGCCAGATTTAAGTCTCCTTGAAATCTGCCAAAGAAACATGTAGGTCTGCTACCGGGAGAAGACGAAAAAGAGAGGGAAGTTCTTACGAGGCGCTGCGCTTTCTACGCTAATGGAGTAGTAGGAGGCAGCATTCCTGTTATTGCTTCGGGCGGAGGTACTCCAGGTGAAGGAGGCGCTTCTTCAGGTTTCGGCTGAGGCTTTGGTCTGGCTTTCGGTCTGGCCTTGCGCTTCACCTTCTTGATCTTCTTCTTTGCCTTCTTTGATTTCTTCGCTTTCTTGGGCAAAATATGACACCTTTGCGAGGACAGTACTTAGTGTCGGTAAAAGATAGATAAGGTTTGGGTTCTTTCAAAGTCCAATAATGTTTGTTTGTGGGAATCATGTAAGTTTGGAATCGCCTCAGACGCTATTTGCGAGCTTTTTCGAACCATGATGTTCTTCCATGGGAACCTGGAAACTTCTTGAAGAAGATCCTGTTTTCTACTTGGAAATTACTTTTGCGGAGGTTTCTTCCTCCTATTGAGCTTCTTCTCATGGGTCTGTTGATTTTCGACAGAAAGAGGAGGAAATCGTGCCACAACCTGAGAGATGTTGCATTCTTTCCACGCTATTGGATTAGGGCGCGCTAGGTTCCAGGTGTTCCGGCAGATGCTGAGTTGCATGAAGCTTAGATTGACATTCCGGGCTTGGCTCGATGTGCAAGAGATCGATCCTATTGTGTCTAGTGGTGAATCCATCTTGAAATTCTTGACAATATGAGCGTGTGGTGCCATCGCAACCCGATGGAACAAAGATCGGTATGTTTTCTCGGCCAAGTGAAAGGATTATACATTTCATGCTGCAGAGTCCTCCCAGTTTGAAGTGGTTGATTTGAAGGGTAGACCTCTTGTGTCAATAGTCTCAGGTGGTCTTTCTAAATTCGGAAAGTTGGATGGCAAATATTCTAGAGAGATATTCCTTGAAGCTGTGAGAGAAGCTTTCGACAAATGTCCTAATCTCAATCCAAGGAAAGATATCGAGGCACTCTTTGTCGGACAGATGTCTGAGTCTTTCGAACACCAAGGGCACGTGGCGCCTTCTATTTCTGATTGGATGGGGCTCCTGCCGATTCCTGCTACACATCTCGAAGCTGCATGCGCCTCCTCAGGCGTGGCTCTGAGACAAGCGATTCTCTCAATCATGTCCGGCATCTATGACATTGTAATAGTTGGTGGAGTGGAGAAGATGACTCACCGCTCCACATCTGATGCAACAGAATATCTTGCCATGGCATCCGACTTTCCAATGGAGCAATGGAATGGAATCACTTTCCCATCTCTCTTTGGATTGATTGCCACTGCCCACATGGAAAGATATGGAACCACGGAGGAGCAATTGGCGATGGTTGCGGTGAAGAATCACCGTCACGGATTCCTCAATCCAAAGGCTCAACTCCAACGCGAAATCACTGTGAAACAGGTCATGGAGTCCAGGCCCGTGGCGTGGCCTCTGAAACTCTTTGACTGTTCCCTGATTAGTGACGGAGCAAGCTGCCTTGTCCTTACGAAGCCCAGCTTGGCTAGACGATATACCGATACACCTGTTGACATCATCGGCACTGGACAAGGAAGCGGAACAATAGGGCTCTTCGAACGGGATGACATCACATACATGCAGGCAGCTCGATCCGCAGCCAAACAGGCCTATGAAATGGCGGGGAGAAAGCCGCGCAATGTGGATGTGGCGGAAGTTCACGACTGCTTCACCATAGCAGAGATAGTTGCCTATGAAGATCTGGGCTTCTGTAGGCCGGGCGAAGGAGGAAAGTTGATCGAAAAAGGAGCAACACAGCTAGGAGGCAGAATTCCTGTTAACACAAGTGGGGGCCTTAAGGCAAAAGGGCATCCTGTAGGTGCAACTGGAACGGCTCAGGCATACGAGATCTACCTTCAACTGACTGGACAAGCTGAACAACGACAAGTCAAAGGTGCGAAGATAGGTTTGACCCATAACATAGGTGGCTCAGGATCGACTGGAGTCGTACACATCTACAAGGGGCGAAGCTGAGATGAATTCTGAATTACCTCCAAGCCTTGAGAGTTTCTATCAATTCTGCGCTCAGAAAAGACTGATGGGCACAAGATGCAAGTCATGTGGAGAGATTCTTGCTCCTCCAAGATCCCTCTGTCCCAAATGCGGCTCGACCGACGTAGAATGGACGGAGTTCAAGGGGACCGGGAAGCTCCTGACTTACTCAGTGATACATGTAGCTCCTTCCACATTTCAATCACTCGCCCCCTACGCGGTGGGCATAGTCCTCCTTACTGAAGGCGCCAGACTTCCAGGAATGATTCGAGTGACGCCCGAGGATCTTAGGATCGGATTAGCGCTGAAAGTTGCTTTTGACCTGATCACATCGGAGAAATGGCCTTCCTGGGCAAGATACTATTTCGTAAGGGCTGATTCGCCCTGAGAAGTCAAGTAGATCAGATGCGTCCAAACAAGCAACTAAGAAAACCTTGTCGCGCGCGCAAGGTGGTTCGCCGTCTGGATCTGCTTCGGCAGACATGAAATACGTGAGTTATCGGCCGAGTATCGTGAAAAGATCACAGCACGCCTTGCTGCAATTGCTTTGATCTTTCATGGCACCGCTTTGAATGGAAACATCACTACAAACATGACTACAACCGCGATAAGATATAGTCCCATTACTATTTTCGGAGGCTTTTGGTCCAGAGCCATTGAAGCTATGGCCATGCATACGCTCGGAATTGTGTTAAGGAAATAGAAGAGATACATGATTCGGTTCCATAGAAGAGCCATCGGAATGAAGGGGAGGTATGTTCCAGCGAACCATGCGACTGTGAATAGAGACAGATCATCTCTTCTCGAGAAGAACAGGTACCCTGCATACAATACTGAAGGCAGAGTAAGGTAGATCATTAGGGGATTCATGGCTCCGTTGAAGTGAACGGATGTGTAGCTTCCAACAACAGAGCTGTCAACCATCTTGTTCACATCGACTTTTAGGTAGGGGATTTGGATCTGGTTGAGGAGCCACTGCCAGGGCTGGCTTTGTATCCCTGTCGGGGATTGTGCCACCAAGGCGCGGGTGTAGTTGAGGATGAAGGTTAGGTGCTCTATGGGGCTTGAGTATCCTACCCAGAACCTATCCATCACGAAAAGGAGAGCGATGAAGCTAATACCATACGTAATGATGAGCCGCTCAAGATCTCCGAACTTATGCATCAAGGATTCATTGTCATCTTTCTTGACGAGAAATGCCTTACCTAGGTGATAGATAGCTATCACCAGGATGCCATACAGCCCCCCGATCTTACAAAGTGTTGATAATGCAAATGCAACTCCGCTGAGTATCATGTTCTTTCCAAAGTACCAGTAGAATCCTAGAATCATAAAGAAGAGCACGAATATGTCCAGAGTTGCGATTCGACTGTGGACAAACACAAGGTTGTCAAAACTGAATAGAAATGTTGCTATCAGTGAGAGCAGTTTGTCGCCGCTCACTCTCTTGAGCAGTAGGTACAACACGAGTATTGACAGTGTTCCGAATACTACGCTTGGAAGCCTGAACCCATATCCATTGTTTCCAATAAGCAGCATAGAGAAAGCGATCATGAGTTTCGCGAGCGGTGGATGCTCATGATTAGGATCCATCCCACGCGTCGCGTCAGGGTAGGGTGGCTTTCCTTCTCCGCCGATGCTTTGAGGAAGGCCTAAGATGTTCCGGGCAGCGTTGACGTAGTACCAGTGACGGATAGCATCCGCAACTATCTTTCGTCGAATATGAGGCTGCCCGAAGGTACATCCAACCAAGCAACTCTCAAGACAACACTGACAATGAGCAGGTAGACAAGGGCCTTGTCATATGGGTCTTTCAAGCTTAGGTCGACATGAAGGCTCTTGATTGGCCAAGCCAAAGCGAATTTGATGAAACCTCACCTCCAAGACGCGATTCTTCTCTTACTTTCCTTCACTTGATCTTTCTTTCCTTCTTCTGGCCGATCGGAAAGTTGCAAGCAAAGCCAATCCGACGATCGTGAAGGCGAGTAGAACTGCGAAGTCAACGGTCCAATCCTCGGGCTGCGCGAGGGTTGTTGTGGATGTGACTGTAACGACTATCAGGGGAACAATCTCAAGAACCTGCGGTGGAGAATAGGCGCTTGAGATCTTCGTCCACGAACTGCCATCTGCAATATGGTAGATGATGGCGGCGTAGCATTTGTAGGGACCGATGGCGAGGTTTTTCGGAATGCCAAAGGGGATTGTGTAGGTTATGCTTTGACCTGGGGAGAGTGTGTTGGTTTTCTCGCTTCCGCCTCCGTAGGTGTAGGTATCATTAGGCATCCAAGCGAAGTGCAATCCGACGAATTCCAGTCTCATCTCTCTCTTTTCTGTGTTGGAAAGAGTTATGCTAATTGATGATGATTCCTTGCCTTGAGGTATTGTGTTCGCTTCGTTCCATTTCCATTGTACTGATGGGCCAGCTTCTTGGGCATAGGACGAAGTGAGCAGAAAGCATAGTAGCATGGCAGCGACCAGAATGCGAGTAATCTTCAAGTGATTATTCCTCTATCTCCTCTGTTCTCGTATAGTCCTTCAGACTAGATATAAGAGATTTGAAGCAGCACCCGCCAGGTTCACTACCTGATCCTTGCAAAGAGATCTTCAGTCCATGTTTTCAGTTTTCCAGGGTACAGCACTCCCAAGAAGAATATGAACCATATGAATTGTCTAATTGCTGATAATGCCTGGACTGGGCTGCTTGCCACAAGAGGATTTCCTAGATTTAGCTGAGGAGTGAACCATAGGACTATGATGAGTGCGTTGGATATTTCTGCTAGGTAGAATAGCCAGAGAGGAGCAAGGGGCATCAAGACTAGAAACGGCAGAAGCATGAGAGCCATTTGAGGTGGACAGACATATGATCCTATCAACCATGCCAAGCTCATTAGGAATGACCGTTCAATGATCCTGGATGCTTGTGAGGGATAGGTTTTCTTGATTGTTCCAACAATTCCTTTGTAGACCAGGTATAGGAGAACAGCCAAGCTGGCGTAATGAGCATTCAAGTCCATCTGATCAAAGATGTAGATCAACCACGAATTCTCTATTCCCCACGTCATATGATGTCGCCAAGTACCAAACCACACATCATATCTCAAGATCATGAAAGGCGCGTTCAACAAGGCGAAGACACTCGCTGCAAGAGCAAAGAAGATGAGTCTTTCCTTCCAAGTCTTTTCCTCAATAAGATAGACGATCCCCAATACAGCTGGATAGATCTTTGAGGCGATCCCAAGCCCCAGACTTACTGCAGAATGACGCTTCTTTCCGAGAAGATAGAAGTAGATCGAAAGCGTTGAGAAGAAAACTGCGAACATGTCCCAGTTGTAGATCGTGAACATGATGAAAGATAGCGTCACGAGAAAGTAGGGCAGCATCCTCTTCTTATCGGTTCCTGTGAGTTCGCAAAGCTTGTACACCACAACAACTGTGCCAAGCGCAAATCCGATGAGCACAATGTCCATCGCAAGGCTGTAGTAGGCCATGGAGATACTGAAGTCAGGTGACATCGCTCTGCCGAAGTATGAGGAAAGATATGTGAAGAAGCCAACGATGACTGGATATTCGAAAACGTAGTCATAGTAGGGAATACCGTGGTGGCCCTTGCCTATCCCTTCTCTCCAGAAGATACTCGCTATGTCTGTGTAATGATTCGGCGTTATAGTAGGGAAGTGTTCCCAGAATCCAAAAGCAAGAAGAAGTCCTGCGATCAGAAGAATTTCGGCAAGATCCTTAGGTATTCCTGGCCTGTGTTCTCTTCCTGTCAACCGTGCTCCCGATGAAACTGGTAGCTGAAACTTATATAAAACGGCCAGATGCGGGAGATCTCATTTCTGGGTTGAATAGTGACATACGTAGCCGAAGCATTTCTCTGGCAAAACGGACGCGGCCCGGTCTCGGATTGGCCTATGGAAATCAAGGAAAAAAGGAGGTTGCCCCTCTGCTCATCAGATGTTAAGTGGAGGGGATCTTATGCTGAGAAGCAAATCTTCAAGTTGTCTATGTGAAAGGCTCCCCGGTTGTATGCGGTGAAGAAGCCGATTCCACCCCATGTGCTATGTGACCATGTTTGATCGAAGGCCGAGCAGATCAGGTATCCGTCTCTGTAGCATTCAAACATTCCTCCGTTGACGACTATCTTGATGTGAGTCCAGACATAGAGAGGTATTGCTCCTTTCGCGGATTGAGTTCCTATGATCTCGCTGTTTCCCCAGCCGTTCTGTTTGAGGAAGTAGCATTCCCAATCATTTGTGCTAGTCAGCCTCAGTGCATAGTATTGAGTGTCGCTCTGCATCCTGAACGTGACATACGCTTTCTGTCCTCCTGGGTTGTCGAAGACTAAGTCGAATTCTATGACGCCGTTTGTCAAGCCCCTCGTGTTTGGTTTAGAGACGTAAGCTGAGTAGGCGTTGATGTCTGCGAAGGGACCGCCGTCGCCATCTTGGCTTGGATGCTCGAAAAACATTGAGGGAGCTGACCTACCCATGGATGATGCCTTGCTAGGAGACCCTCTATGTGTCGTCCATTCGAATCCTTCTGGAATTCTGAAGTTGTCAATGTAGAAGACTCCGCTGTAGTAGTTGTTGTGGAATCCTATTCCACCCCATGTTCCTTTCTGCCAACTCGCATCTTCGGCCTCGCACATTAGTATCCCGTCTTTGTAGCACTGGAATCTTGGGCCGCCGACCGTGACTATGACATGTGACCAGGCCCGGGTAGAGAAAGCGCCCTGGTCTGATTCTGTTCCGATGATCTGCCAAATTCCGCCTCCGAAATTCTTCATGAAGTGGCATTTCCAGTCTCTTGTGGACGTGAGTTGGAGGGCGTAGTAGGTATCGTCGCTCTGCATTCGAAAGATCAGCATTGCGCTGACTCCGCTTTCTCTATTGTTCTCGAAGTAGATGTCGAACTCTATCATGCCGTCAGCGAAGTTTGTGGTCGCCGGGTTTGACAGGTAGAGGGCAGTTGTCGCTGGATCCCTAAAGTCAGCTGGTGCTCCCCCTGGAAGTGGGTGAGCCATTCTGAGGACTGAGTCTCGGTCTCCAGCGGCCACGACCTGAGGAGTTCCCCGGTAGACTGTCCAATGATCGTAAAGTGATCCTCCAAAATCATCGAAGACATTGAGCCCGTCGAAGGTTTCGAAGTATATGGTTGCCGAGGCTTGGCCTCTTGATACCTCAATGACTGGAGCGTTCACAGCTACGAGCAGGCTAGTTAGCGCGATCATTGAAAAGATGAGGTTTCTATTCATCTCTGATCGTTATTCAAGTTCCTTTGAGTCTATTTAAACCCACTAAGTTCAGTGGAAAGGGTGCCTGTTCCTGTGGAGGCCGCTCTCAGGGATTCTCAGTCCCTAAACGTAGGGATTGCACATAAGCGACTAACCTTTCATCATGATGCTGTAGAAATTGCATAGGAAATGTCGTTAACATTATATAGGCTTTGGAAGGAATACCCTCACTTCTGTGATACGTTTGGAGCCAATTTGGTATCTTCTAGGCTTCAATATGGCCTTATTCGCCGCCTTGATGCTATCCGGTCGAATCTCAAGCCGAACAACCGGAAAGCGTACACTCAGACGGCTTCTTCTAGTCATATCATTCACGTTTCTGATCGCAACGTTTGCATCTGAGAGAGCAGTCGCTACAATAATTATTGAGAAGACTCTGCCGACGGATGGTCGCGGTGCGAGATCTCCGTTCGGAATCGACACAGCCCAGAACAGCAGCTTTATTGTCTTTGCTGAGAAACACGCAGGCAAGATAGGGTTCATGGGCACAGGGCAGTGTCGTCTCGGCGGAAGTTTCAACGGGACCTTTATCGAATTTAACCTACCCGAATCAAGTGGAGTGACTGCAGAGCCTCGAGATGTTGGCCTGGGCAACTTGACTAACAGCGGCCGGCGGACGTTTGGCGTGTTGGGGGCCAACAGCCTAGCACCGAATGCGACTAACAGACCGGAGCTCTATGTCTGGTTCACGGAGTTTGTGAGGAACAGGATAGGCAGGCTGTATCTTGGCCGGAACGGATTCGGATCAGTAGTTGAGTTCACTGTCCCTACTCCGAACAGTGGGCCTTGGAACCTCGCAATAGATCCATACAACGGAAGCATCTGGTTCACAGAATATCAAGGCAACAAGATCGGAAGGCTCTTCTTCAATCCTGGAGGCTCATACTGGAGATTCATGGAGTACTCGTTGCCGACACTGAATAGCTATCCAGTGGACATAGCTGTCGATCCCAACTTCTGGACGAGACCGGGGAATCTAGCGACACCTGCTACAAACGCATCGATAAACGAAGTTTACACATATGTTTGGTTTACGATGTCGGGAAGCGACAAGATAGGCAGGCTCAATTCCGAAACCGGAGAGATCGTGGAGTTCTCCACCCGAGGAACTCCGTGGGGAATTACCGTGACACCGCAGAGCTTTGTTTGGTTTACTCAGAAACTTGGAGACAGAATAGCGAAACTCCACCCATGGTCCGGGATAATAACTGAGATTGCGCTTCCCGTCCACTCACCCGGAAATGAGCCACTGTATATCGCAAATGACACCGACAACAACTTGTGGTTCACGGAAAGCGCAAACAACATAATCGGAAAGTACGTACCTGGTATGAATATCTTCCAAGAATACGTTGTGCCGATGACCGCCTCAAAACCACATGGGATAGTTCTAACGCCCAGACTCTTTCAGCGGTTGTGCGGCGGTGGTTTGGCAACATCACCCATCAATCATACTGGTACATTCAGCGTATTCTTCACAGAGGAAGTCGGAAACAAGATCGGAAAGATCATAATCCCCTCTGGCACGTTCATCACGACGACGACAGTGGGATATGTTTCTTCTGCGAGCACGACTACAACGTCTGCCACAACACTAACAACGGCTGCAACCTCAACGGTAGCCACTCAGACCAGCACTACCACGCAATACGCCACACATACGCCGACGCTGACTTACCAGAATGTGACGACTACGATAATGGATACTGTCAGCGTCCAGGTGACCTCGACTACTAGCACTTGGACTAAGACAACGACATCAACAACTGTCACTACAGCCTCGCAAACAAGCACATCAGTGACAACCTCCACATCCACGAGTGGCACGACAACGACTGTAACCTCAACCTCGACAACAACCTCTACGTCCTCAACAACAACCACGACGACCACTAGCACGACTTACACGTCGACAAGCTACTCGCCAACCGTGACGACGCCCGTGACTGTGGGCACTACTTCAATGTACTCGTCAACTACGACAACTACGACAACGTCAACTGCAACCCAGACATCGGCAGTGCTTCTAACCACTACAACTACAACCGTTGCAACAGCGACTGTAACGCCTGCAGGACGGGCCTGTGTCATCGCATCTGTTGCATACGGTTCTGAGCTTGCTCCTGAAGTTCAGTTTCTGAGAGGATTTAGAGATGGTCCGGTTGTGGCCACGTTTGCGGGAGCCCAGTTCATGAGCGTGTTCAATGCGTTCTACTACTCGTTCAGCCCGAAGGTTGCAGAGCTGGTAGGAGGAACCCCCGTTCTGCAGCCGATTACGCGTGCCTTGATCTATCCCTTGCTTGGATCACTTCGTTTGGCAGCAGCAATCTGTCAACTGTGTCCTCAGGCGTCGCAATTGATGGTTGTGGTGGCGGGAGTCATTGCCAGTGGCGTGATCGGCTTGGTCTATGTTTCGCCAATTCTGGTTCTGTTCGGGACAATTCTAAGAAAGGTGAAGGATGCGAGAGGTGAATGAGTTGGAAACGATCATTGGATTTGTGGGCCTAAACGTGAGTATGTTCGTACTCTTGTTCGTCGCGGGTAATCTGAAGTCTTCGAGACGCATGTTGTGGTTGAGAGGCCTAGGCCTGACTGCTTCCGCGGCGTTTCTGATCGGCCTGTTGATAGCGCCGGTCAGCGCAGCTGTGATCACTGAGTACTGGCACGGACCGAATCCGGCTCGTCCTTGGGAAGTAGCTTGTGATGTCTCGGCGAATCGAGCATTCTACACAGCTCAGATGAGCAATAGGATTGGGCTTGTGGAATGGGGATCAGGAAAATTCACCGAGTGGAACATCCCAACATCTGGCTCCAACCCGTGGGGTATCGCACTGGGGCCAGAAATATCCACTGACACAGGCACTTTCGCTTGGTTCACCGAGTCCGTGGGGCGCAGGATAGGAAGGCTGAACCCAGTCACAGGAGAGTTCGTTGAATGGGAAGTGTCAGCAGGCTCGGAACCGCGTGACATCGCAATTGACAAAGCCAGATTGATCGTTTGGTTCACAGAAAATCAGCCAACAGGATCACCTTCACGGTACAAGATCGGGAAGCTCACCTACGTTGGGGGCGTGGGCTGGCGAATGACAGAGTATCCCGTTCCCTCTGGGATTACCAATCCGAATCACATAACCGTGGACAATGAGGGTATCGTGTGGTTCACTGCGACAACTGCAGTCGTTCGGTTCAATCCGTTCAAAGGAGAATTCACAGCATATGCGGCTCCACCTGATCCAAAGGGTATAACCTTCGACAAGGATGGATTCATCTGGTTCACATCGAGCGGAGTTTGGTCGATTTGCCGGCTCAATTGGTGGAAGAACGAAACACTCTACTGGCAGATACCGACAAGTGGATGTGATCCCAGTGAAATATTGGTTGACCAAGACTACAATGTCTGGTTTACAGAATTCGCCACAGCAAAGATTGGCAAATTTGTTCCAGGGACTGGTGACTTCTATGAGTATCCTACTCCAACCCCCGGAAGCCAACCATATGGGCTCTGTATTCAGTCGTCTGACACAATAGTGTTTACTGAGGCACAAGCAAACAGGTTGGGACGGGTATTCCAGCCTGCTTGGATGGCGGGAGGCGTAGACACGATAACTACAACTGTGAACTGGGTCAGCCACGCATCCACTTCTACAACAGCTGCCGCGACCACATCTGCAACAACGACCATAGCATCATCAGCAGTGGGAATGTCGACCACCTTCACTACGTCAACGCAGACTCAGTGGTCCACTACAAGCTCGACGATCAGTGAAACGAAATCAGTCCTCTACACAAGTTCAACCACAACAAGCACACAGACCTCAACGACGACAACCGTAAGCACAACGACTACATTAACGACAACTTCCAAGACTTCGACAACAACAGAGACCTCCACAACAACGACCAGCACATCTGCAACCAGCACATCAACAACTACGGAGATCTCATCCTCAACGATGACGGTAACCTACCCAACAACGACCTACTATCCAACAATCACAAGCATAACCGTGTCCTCGTGGACTACAACATCAACCAGCGCCAGTGTCACAACCACTCAAACAACAATGTCGTCTACGCAGACTATGGTAGTCACTAATGTCGTCACAGTTACCTCGACACCTACTGCACGCCAATGCATAATCGCGTCGGCTGCGCATGGATCAGAGCTGGCTCCCGATGTGCAGTTTCTCAGAGGGTTCAGAGACCTGTCTGTCCAAGCCACATTTGCTGGAGGCGCCTTCATGGAAGTGTTCAACGCCTTCTACTACTCGTTCAGCACAGGAGTAGCCTCCTACATCGTGCAATACCCTGCGCTTCAGGAGACTGTGAAGTCGCTGCTCTATCCGTTAGTAGCTGCGCTACGCCTCACGTCAGCTGTATTCAGCACACTGACTTTCGCACCTGAAATGGCTGTGCTGGCTTCTGGTCTTCTGGCGTCGACCTTGATCGGAGCAGCTTACTTAACGCCACTGATAGTGACCGGAAAGATATGTTCCAGGAAGCTTAGGCGGAGAAACTAGACGAAGCACAGTATCTCGTGCATGTGGTTTGCTTGTGGGAAGAAATCGGGCTACTAATAGGTGCGGCAATAGCCCTAGTTCTTCTCACCCACAAGCATGGCAATAGGGTTAGAACTCGACCTCGAAGACTCCTTGCATTAATACTTGTAGCAAGCCTATTCGTCTACTCGCTGAAACCGGCTCAAAGCATAGTGATGACTGAGTACGGGCTGCCTGGAGCACCGATCCCTTGGGGCATAACCGTAGACAGTGGAGGCAGCATTTGGATCACGGAGCAAGGAGCAAACAAGATCGCGAAAGTCACGAATCCCGTTTACGAATACTCCATACCCACACCTGGAAGCGTACCATGGGCAATAACTGCGAGCAAGAATCATGAAGACATATGGTTCACAGAAGAGACCGCTGGCAAGATAGGTGTGTTTGTCCCCTCAGGGACCAAGTTCTATGAATTTGATTTGCCCAGTTTGCCCAACCCAGCCGAATTGCCTCGGCCCAGAGGCATAACTATGAACATAACGAAGTTGTCTACGGGGTACACGCCAAGGTATGATGTCTGGTTCACAGAATACGGAAGAAATCGAATCGGGCATCTATATGGGCCGAACTCCACTCATGCCTATTTTTCATTCTATGCAATACCAGGAATATCCGTGAAAGCTCACCCGCTTGGCATTGCGATGAGTCCAATCGACTATTCGGTTTGGTTCACTGAGTACAATGAGGAATTCAGCGCGACCACGCGCTCGCGAATCAGTTCAATCAAACTGTTGGATAACGGAACAGCTCTCTTCAGACACTATGATACGGGCGCAGATAGTGGGCTATGGGGGATAGGAGTGGATCCAGATGGATTTGTATGGGTCACAGAGAGTCGGAGAAACTGCATAGGACGATTGAACCCAGCCTCAGGAGAATATGTCACTTTCAGGACTCCTACCTCCAATTCGGAACCCCACGAACTCGTCATTGAGGCAACAACAACGACACCGCCCAGGGTGCAGAATGTGTGGTTTACCGAATACAATGGCGACAAGGTGGCACGATACGATCCAGGCCTGAACGTTTTCTTCGAATACCCCATAATCTCGGGAGGCGGCAGACCCAATGGCATTGCGATCAGCGGCTCGTATGGATCAGTATGGTTTACAGAACCGTTTGCTCAAAGAGTCGGAACCATAGCCAACTGGTGGGCTCCTCCGATCATCACAACAACAAAGGTTGGGACAATAACATCGGCTGTCACTTCAAGTCAGATCTTGACGGCGGTAAGAACGGGCGCCACTATCTTGCTCACTACAACCGTGACTAGTGCGACTGCTAGCTTGACAACTGCGATGATAGCCTCTGTGACTGTAGTGACATCAACTCAGACCTACACCAGTAGCATGCTTCAGTTGACTAGCACTAGCATCTACAGCTACAGTGTAACCTCCGTGTCAACGTCCTACACCACTACGACCTCAACCACAACAACCACTCAGACAATGATCAGCGTGTCTTCGCTTTCGACGACTGCGTCGACCACGGCTACCTTCACCTCATGGAATATCCAGACCGTTTCTGTTACGAGTTCAAGTACTAACACCATGGTTGTTACTTCATCAAGTACAACCAAGACCACACTGACCGAGACATCGACGTCAATCTACTCGACGGCTACTTTCACACTGACGAATGCCTCTTACGTAACGACCACGACTTTCTCACCGACGGTAACAATCACGTCTGTTGGGACATCTGTTGTTCCTGCAACTTCATCAGTTGTCTCAACGCTTGCAACAACGACCACAGCAATGACTACAGTTGCTGTAACCAGGCCGTGCATAATAGCCTCTGCCGCCTACGGTTCTGAGCTTGCTCCTGAAGTTCAGTTTCTGAGAGAGTTTAGAGATCGAATTGTAATGTCAACCTTTGCTGGAACACAGTTCATGCGGGTGTTCAATGTCTTCTACTACTCGTTCAGTCCAGATGTCGCGAGGCTAATTGGAGGAGAGTCTCTCTTGACGGCCATCACGAGGATCCTGATATTTCCGCTATTGGTCTGTCTAAAGTTTGCAGCTACCACTCTAATTCCCTTGCATGTGAATCCAGAGACGGGTGTCCTAGTGATGGGCGTTCTGGCCGGCTGCCTGACTGGAACAGTCTATTTGCTTCCAGCTCTGTTGGTGACGAGAACGCTCAGAAAGAGACTAAGCAATGCGGGGTGTATCTAATATGGAACCTATGCTGGCTCTCGGCGGGTTCTCAATCTGCATCCTCATTTGGTCGCTGCTTGACCTAAGATTCCCAGGGAAGCTGCTCGTCAGGAAAGTTGCGAGAGGAGCCGTA
>JALHTG010000092.1 GCA_022865705.1 Candidatus Bathyarchaeota archaeon
ACTCGATGATCTCTTTGAACTGGCTCTTTTGCGAATGGAGGCGATTTGCATTCCGAAAACGTCGAACAACATCGCTCCCGCTCTCTTCCAGGCGCCCCAACGGAACAAAAAAAACGGAGGAGCGTTCAACCGATTTTAAATCAATTTGAGCGTCAATTGTCTCCTTCAAGGAATGCATAAGTCCAGTCAAATTATGCATGCTGTAGTATGTCAGCGCTTTCGCCAGCTTGACCGCTATCAATCTGTGCTGAGCTTGGAATTGCCTCAGCCAAGTCTGAAAGCGCGCAGCACCGAAGCCTTGAAGCGGTTGATAGTCGGCAAAAAGGTTACAAAGCAGGTCGATGTCTATTCGGTTCTGTTCACAAAAGGTATTAAAATCGTTGGGGGGCATGGCGTCAGTCTTCAAATCTGATCAACAGATCCGACACGTACTTTTGCACGGCAAGGAGTGCCCTTCGCAGCTGCGCCCTTTTTTGTACGTGCTCAATCCGGAATCGCCGCATATCTGTCAAGAACTGTTCGCACAGACTTTTCGCAGAAGCGATAGACTTATCTTCGGCGGTAAGGGGATCAAACAACTTTCTGATCGATAATTTTCGAGACTCCGATATTTGACGCATTGCCTGGTGAAAACGTTCCTGCTTGATCTCGTCAATTTTGCCCTCTTCTATCGTATAATCATGAGCCTCGAGGATGCGTCGGAAATGAATTACACTCGGGATTCTGCCTGAACGGTAAAGATTCAAGAAATGATCGATTAGTTCATTTCGCGACTTGCCGGCGCTACAATCTTTTGGCAGTGACATATAGAGGTCGAGTACCGGGTGCAATTCTATAAAAAAGTTTGCTTTAATGCGTTTTTCGGGGTCCGCATCCATCATCATAACATGGTACTTCTTTTCGTAGGTCAAAAGGATCTTGCAGCGCTGGATCTGGGGCTTACTAACCTTTGTCATTTCAGCCAGTCTACGTTCGTCGGATTCTCCGAGTTCTTTCATCAGTGCCCCCAACGATAGCGCCGTAGGCATGAGCTCCCACTGTTCGCGAAGGTTATGAATGTTAAACATCCATAGGAGATTTGCAACCGGACTAGGGGGGTCAACAACGTTCGCCGGCATTGGTACCTTCTTTGGTTCATTGGGATCTAGCTCAATAGCCTCGGCACAACGCCACCGGCGTTCCCCGTCGAGGATGTAGTGCTGGTTGTTCCGCTTCTCTAGATAGACTGTAAGCGGGACCAGAATGCCGTTAGCTCTAATGCTGTCCTTAAGCACCTTTAGTGGGGCTTTGTCAAATATCCTCCTGGGATTCAGCGGATTAGGTTTTAGATCTTTATAACTGAATTGACGAAAGGTACCGCTTCTGACTTCTTCCATTTGTTGGGATGGTTTCATCTCTTTTCCCCATTCATGTTCGTTACAATCAACTCAAAAGCGTAACCCCTATGGACTGCGAAACCGGCAATGTTGCGTCTCGTTCTAACCCGCGTTATATGCCAGGGTCGAAAAGCTTCGCGCGCTTCTGTGAAATCGGCGTAGCTAACGAGGAATCGCGCCCCCAAAGAATCGATACGATTAAGGTGTCTGCTTAGGCGGAAAAGGTCAGACTGTGAAAAAGCAGTGGCAGAATATTCCCGAAAAACGCGCCTTGTGCTCACAGCGTAAGGTGGATCGAGGTAGACGAAATCTCCCTGTTGAACCAGTTGAAGTATAGCCTCAAAATCGTTGCACCTGAGCTGAGCTCGCATCAGTAATTCGGCGCAGTCCTGAAGATGACTTAGCGACGGGAGCTTCCCGGTCCCACTTGACGCGAATGGCACATTAAAAGCGCCAGCTGCATTTGTACGATCAAGCCCAT
>JALHTG010000013.1 GCA_022865705.1 Candidatus Bathyarchaeota archaeon
CTTTTCACGCCGGCCGAAGCCACGACGATCACTGAATACTCGGTGCCGGGAAACCCAGGGTTATGGGATCTTAGTGTGAACGGCACCGTCGTATGCTTCACAGAAGGGGCTGCCAACAACGTGGGCTATCTACTCTACAACAACAACTCCATAAGACAGATCCCTGTACCAACCCTGAACAGCTATCCTTGGGGAATCACACTTGTCCCTTGGACAAGTCCAGGATGCGGTATAAGCGCAGTTTTCACAGAAGCATACGGAAACAAGATCGGGGTAATGGCAAGTAACTCAACTCGCAAGATTGCAGAGTATGGGATACCCACGGCCGGATCCGGCCCTCGAGAGATAGTCTACGACAGAGCTCGCAACGTCACATGGTTTACTGAGTATGCCGTTGGGAAGCTCGGGAATTTCACCTTCGATGGCACACCGAACGCCTATGCTGGGAAGTTCGGTGAGCTTCTACTTCCAGGAGCTGGAATTGACTCACACCCTATAGGGCTAGCAATAGGCACAAGCCTCGCAGTGCCTGCTCTGGCTTACGGCCAGCCACAGCCCTATATTTGGGTCGCAGATTTCTCAAGAAAGAGCATTGTCAGGGTCCATCCAGAGCGGGGGGCGTGCAGAGAGTATTCCGTATCTCCATTTAGTCCGTGGGATTTGGCTGTTGATCCTGACGGAATAGTGTGGTTTACTGCCCAGGTAGTGGGCTCTGACATCAATGTCATAGGAAGGTTGGATCCAGTTGCTTACGAGAGGGATGCACAGTCATTTACAAAATGGTCATTGACAATATACAACATTCCCACGGCCGGGTGCGAGATCCACGACATTGAGATAGATCCTCAAGGTAACATATGGTTCGCTGAATTCTCCGATACTACAAGCAAGATCGGAAAGTATGTCCCGCTAAGGAACGTATTCACAGAGTATTCAATCATTACACCTACTGCAAAACCGCAAGGCCTGGCAATCTACAGCGAGACTGACGGCACGATAAATGTCTGGTTTACAGAGTATGCGGGGAGAAGAATAGGACGCCTTAGACAACCGGAGGGTCCAACAATCTCCACAACCGTCTCTTCAATTACTTATGCTGTAACTACATCCTCAACAGTAACTACATCCAACTGGACTAGAGCCAGGTCCACATCCCCCGGAACCGTAGCTACTCGCTCCACGGCAACTGTAACGAGCACCACTGCTTCGACTGCTAGCTCCACCATTGTTGACAGAGTAAGCATAGTCTTGACATCATCCACCTACTTCATCGCAAGCTACACGTACACAACTGCCACTTCTCTGACAACCACAACCAACACTTACAAATTGACCACGGTGAGTACTGAGACCACATCGACAACCACGTCATCGACTGTAACAGTATTCTCGATTTCGTGGGAGAGTGTCACTGTCCCGACAACCGCGACGCTCGTCTCCTTGTCCTTGCTCAGTGAGACGACCTCAACCACGGCAACCGTAACACAGACCTCGACGATATTCTCACCCACAGTAAGCGTACCGACTACTACAACAATTGCCTTAGGGACAACGATCTACTCCCCAACCATTACAGTGACTTCTACCTCTCTAGCTGAAACCTCGACCACGACAACTTCGTCCACAACGACTACCGCAATTGTCTACTCCCCAACAGTGACGGTTACATCGACTAGCACGACTCTTACGACAGCTCTGCCTTTGGGAGCTCTTCGGCCATGCGTTATAGCGTCCGCTGCGTATGGTTCAGAGCTGGCTGGCCCCGTTCAATTCCTTAGAGAGTTTCGAAATGAGGAAGTGTTGTCGACATTTGCGGGCTCTCAGTTTATGAAGGCATTCAACATGTTCTACTACTCCTTCAGCCCGGCAGTTGCGTCAATGATCCTTCAATCACCGCTCTTAGCCCAATTTGTCCGCACTCTAGTCTACCCGTTGATCGGAAGCCTTGAGGCGTCTTCATCCATCTTCCGAATGTTGATGTTTGCTCCAGAGCTTGGAATAGTTCTGGCGGGGATCTTCGGTAGCGCGTTATTGGGAATAGTGTACTTGACTCCAACGGTCATCGCAATCAGATTCCTATCTAGGCGTATCAGACTCAAGAGATGCGGTCTTCAGGAAAATTCACGCATGATAGGTAGCAAAGCTAGATAGAGCTCTGAAACGCCGGAGTCGACACGATGAAATCAAAAGTATCCCTCATAGCAATACTACTAGGAATTGGAATGCTGTTTATCGCTGGCATAGACGTGAAAGTAGCGTACGGAACCGACGTGAATCCGGCCGACAGTATTGTGAAAGGGGCCTGGATCATGGGCGGCAGCCCGTACTACGTCAAGAGAGATGTGCTTGTTCCTCCAGGCGAGAGCCTGGCAATCGAGCGAGGTGTGTCTGTGTATTTCGACACATCGTTTGGCCTTTCAGTCCGGGGAAAGCTCCTCGCTGCCGGAACGTCCGGGAACCGAATCACCTTTGCATCGTCAGAAGGAGGAAGTCAAGGAGGCAAATGGAAAGGAATAGCACTACTGAACACGGTGCAACCTAGCACAATCAGTTACTGCATTGTATCCAACGCGCTCGGGGCGATAAACCTCACTGGTTCTTCGAACAACATTGTGACATTCAACACTATCCGCTACAACTCAGGCGGCATTCTGATACACGCCGCCGAGGGCAATACCATCCAGAACAACGAAATCTATGAGAATTCAAACTACGGAATACGCGTAGAGGGTCGATCCCAACGTACGGACATCTCTCGGAACAACATTTACAAGATAAGCAGCGGCAACGGAGTTGACTTTCGTGGCGATCTAAACGTCAACAACTATGTCAAGGACAACACAATCTACAACAATGATTGGGCCGGGATAAAAATAAGTTCCTCTCAGACGCTTGAGATCAGTGGCAACCTTATCTACAGCAACTGGAAGAGTCCACCAAACTCGACTGGCGGGAATATTTTCCTTGCCTACGAGGCGGGCGGTTACGAGTACTCCAACAAAGATGTGACCATTTACAATAATCGTATTCACTCGGCTCAGTACAATGGAACCGGTATCTATCTGCAGAATGCGACGCAAGTAGTCATAACGTATAATGATGTATATCTTAATGATGGGGCGGGGATTGTCGCAGCCGCAACAGCAACATATCCCTCAGTGCTCTACGCAAAGACAACACTATGTCGTGCCTACCGGAACAACATCCGGAACAATCGCTTCGCTGAAGCATCAGACCTCGGAACAGGCAGTACGTGGGACGATGGGTCGAGAGGCAACTATTGGGGCAACTACTCAGGTTCAGATCTGAACAATGACGGAATAGGCGATCAACCATTCTATCTCCATCCTCGATCAAGAGGTGTCAAGGACAATTTTCCGTTAATGGGACCTCTACTTCTGATTGCAACAACGACTACGACTGGGACAACTGTTACGGGAACACTTACTTCCTACCATGTGACGGTTGCGACGACAATATCTACATGGACTCCTCTGACGACTACCATCCCTGTGACAAGTTTCAGCACAATCGCCACTGTAAACACTACAGGCACCGCGACTACTACCACAACGATTCCCTACACACTTTTGCTAACAACCTTCTTTGGAACTTCAACCAGCTACATTTATACTGTGACAGTCACGACTGCCGCCACTACAACCTCTTACGCAAGCACCGCCATTGCAGTGTCCTATACAACCACCGGAATAACGGCTACCGCAACTTCCACTTCAATATCAACAACGACTTCAAGCACAACGACCACCACAACCGTGGTGGTCTCGAGGACGACGACGCTAGGCAGATGTCTAATAGCCTCGGCCGCGTACGACTCTGATCTCGCCCCGCACGTACAATTCCTAAGAGAGTTCAGAGATCAGAAAGTCATGGATAGTTTCGCGGGGTCGCAATTCATGAGCGCTTTCAATGCGTTCTACTACTCATTCAGCCCAACCGTAGCACAGGCAATATCGACAAGCGAAAACGCTCGCACAGTCACACGAGGCCTGCTGGCCCCATTGCTCGGCTCACTCTACGTAGGGCGAGTTGCACTCGACCTCTTCCCAATCCGATCCGACTTTGACATAGTCGTGGCGGGCCTGATCTCTAGCGCATTGATCGGAGTTCTGTACGCGTCGCCGCTTGTTGCTTTGAATGCGGCTGGAGCCAAGGACAAGAAGAAGAAAGGAGGTTGGTCGTTGAAGCCTCTTTATTTGGTTTGGATCGGTTCGCTTCTAACTGTTGGAGTATCGTACGTGTTTCTGTATATCGGTGCGCAGAGCATTGCACAGTTCTTGGCTATGGTTTCGACGGGAACACTGGTTCTGTCAACGATGATTCTCGCCCCTCTGCTGCTACTGAGGCTTATTCAGAGACTCTGGCGCTAGTCGTTTTCGTTCAAGATCAGATGCGCAATTCGGCACTTCAGAGGTACATGTCGATTACTCCTCTTCTGGCAAGCACATACATGACGATGGCGCTGAAGACGAGTTCAACTGCCAAATACGATCCATTGTAGATTGCAGAATATACTGTTGGATTCATTTCAGGAGGTGCGTACATCCAGAAGAATATCACTCCAGACAGGAAGTGGCAGACGAATCTGCCGGCAGTACCAACAGCGACACCTACAATCGGATACTTCTTGAACAGTCCGGCTAGGCCCAAAGCACCAAACGCAAGTGGGTAGTCAAGCAAGAACTGAACTGGATGTACGATGAAGGGTTGACGCAACGTTCGCACGAAACCATAGACGATCCCTTCGAGCACACCCATCTTTGGGCCTCTTCTGAGGGCGAACCACATGATCGGAACCATGCTCACAACGGTTATGGAGCCGCCTTGTGGCAATCGGAATGGCACAATCAAACTCAATGCATATGCAAGGGCTACAGCTGTAGCCATTTCAGCCAAGATCTTCGTCTGAATCTTCATCTAGATCACACTGTAGGGACGAGTTCAGCCGACTGAGAAGTACTCTTTTCCGCTTCCTTCGCCAGCATTACCTGGATCAGGTTCAAAGGGTCAGCGAATGCCGAATTCGCTCTCTCAGCCGGGTCTACCCAGCTCCCCAACGCTTGGAGAAGTCGAAGACTCCTATAACGTTTTTCGTAGGAGCCTCTTAAGCTGGATATCCAAAGAGGAAACTCGAGAGTCGAAGTTGTATAAAGGTTCGAAAAGCCGGATTCGGAAGAGCCTCCTAGAATGGTTCGAAGCGCGCGCTTACTTCTTCTCTGGCCAGTCAAAGAACCCTTTTCCTGTCTTCTTGCCAAGGGTTCCAGCTTTTACCATTTTCTTTAGTAGAGGACTGATCTGAAGTTTAGAGCCATCAATTCCCGCTGTTATAGTCTTCGCCATTGCAAGTGCTGTATCAAGTCCTATGAAATCAGCCAGCATGAGGGGACCCATCGGCCAGTTGAGTCCAAGCTTGACCGCTTTGTCTATGTCAACCGGGCTAGCAACTCCTTTCTGAACCAGGAGTATTGCTTCGTTAAGCGCGGGTACAAGAATCCTATTCACAACGAAACCTGGAACATCTCTCTTGACTATGACGGGATCTTTTCCCATTCTCTCAGCGAGTTCCTTAATGACCTGGATCGTTTCGTCAGAAGTCTTCACCCCTCTGACGATTTCAACCAGTTTCATAACCTGAGGAGGATTGAAGAAGTGCATCCCACAGAATTTCTCAGGTCTCTTTGTGGCTCTTGCAAGGAGAGTTATGCTGATTGATGAAGTGTTCGACGCAATTATTGTATGCTCCGAGGCCATCTTGTCGACTTCAGGGAACAAACGCCGTTTCAATCGTGCATCTTCAGGAGTAGCCTCTATGACTACGTCAGCTCCCCGAACAGCTTCTCTGAGAGAAAGTGTGGCATGAATCCTATTCTTAGTGTTGATTAGTTCGTCTGGACTCAGCTCCCCTTTTCGGACAAATCTCTCAAGACTGCCATCAATCATTCTCAAGCCTCTATCCAGGAACTCTTGTCGCGAATCCATGAGATAGACATCTGATTTCGCAACCTGAGCTGCGACCTGTGCAATTCCATGTCCCATCAGACCCGCGCCCAGAACAGCTATCCTAGAAATGGCCAATTGCGATCATCCCTTGGTCATATCGTTTTCCTTTCAATATAGGTTCTCATATCCTAGCACGCGCCTACGATAATACACCCAGTACAGAAACCACTTCGAACGTAACGTCTAACGATGCCAAGGACCGATGAGACAACGTTTCACTATTGCTCTATAGGGTTGGCACAGTAGGGACAGAACTTAATCTCAGAAGGGAATGACGAAAGGCTTTCGCTGCACCTAGGACACCTACCAATTGGTTGTTTCGCCCTGGTACCTGTCTCTTCTTGGCGTCCGCTGGCCAATCCCAATCCTAGCAGGAAGAAACCGTCTATCAGTGAGACGACCCCCAGCATCCACCCCATGCTAGGCATCAGTAGCAGGAGAATTGCCAATCCGAGCATTGCCGCTCCTAACCATATTCGAATCCGGGGATACACATACGTGATGACAACAGGAACGATGAGGAGTGTTGGAATGCTAAGCAACATGATAATATCTTGGGTCAGTAACCACTCTGTAGCCATTACTGGCACAAGCCTGACAGTCATGTATTGGCATCCATGTGTCTTTAAGAGTTTACACTGCCAACGAATGTGCCTGCTCTAGCAAGTGACAACTCCTTTCATCACAAAGATTTATAGAAATCCCGCCAAATGGAGGAACGATAGAATTGACGACGCCAAGAGAATTCCTGAAAGCTCGCGACTTTCTCTTGACTGCGAAGAACTATCGAGAAGCAAAGGATGAATTTGTATGGCCTACGCCGGCCGAATTCAACTGGGCCCTAGACTACTTTGATGCTTTGGCGGAGAAATGTGCAAATCCTGCGCTAGTATACGTCGACGACGTTGGTTTAATGGAAAAGGTCAGCTTTCAAAGACTCAAGGAGAGGTCTGCGAGAGTGGCCAATCTTCTCAAAACTGCAGGATTGAAGAAGGGTGAAAGAATCATGCTCATGATGCCTAATTCGATCGAACTCTTTGAGAGCTTCTTGGGTGCCATGAAGGCTGGATGCGTGATCATCCCCGCGTCAACATTGCTGACTCCAGAGGATATTGCTGACAGAGTCGTCAGAGGTAAAGTCAGGTGCATTGTCGCAGGCGCAGAATTTGCGCAGAAAGTCAATGTCGGTACATCATCGGCCGGGATCTCGGTTCATAAGGTGAGCGTCGGAGAGGCTCAAAAGGGCTGGATCGAATATTCTGAGGCAGACTCGCAGTCTTCAGACTTTAGACCAGAGCAGAGCGTGTCTCTTCGAGATGAATCGCTCATATATTTCACTTCTGGCACCACCGCCAAACCTAAGCTAGTTTCCCATACCTGCGGAAGCTATCCGATAGGGCATTTGACCACAATGTACTGGATAGGTCTCAAGAAAGGTGATCAGCACTACAATGTGAGCGCCCCTGGATGGGCAAAGCATGCTTGGAGCACCATATTCTCTGTATGGAACGCCGAAGCCACAAGCTTCGTCTACAATTACAGTGGAAGATTCGATCACAGGAAAGTATTGAAGCTGATTGAGGAGCACGAGATCAGCACACTGTGTGCTCCCCCGACAGTATGGCGGTTCCTGCTTCTAGAAGACATGAGCAAGTACAGCTTTTCACTCAGAGAAGTCGTAAGTGCAGGAGAGCCACTGAACCCCGAAATAATTCAGAAGGTGAAAGACGCTACTGGACTGACCATAAGAGAAGGCTATGGCCAGACTGAAACAACTCTGCAGATCGGAGTATTCCCTGGCATGAACGTTAAGCCAGGGTCGATGGGAGTGGAGGCTCCGGGCTTCACTGTCAACGTGCTGGACGACAGGTTTCAGCCTGCCCCACAGAATGCTGAAGGTGCCATTGCGATTAAAGTGAAACCGGAAAGGCCCATCGGTTTGATGACAGGCTACATAGACCCGCCTCACAAGAACGCAGAGGTTTTTGTCGGCGACTGGTATCTGACAGGTGATGTCGCGTATAGAGACAAGGAAGGATGCTTCTGGTTTGTCGGACGGTCGGATGACGTATTCAAGAGCTCAGATTACAGAATAAGTCCCTTCGAACTAGAAAGTGACCTGATGGCTCA
>JALHTG010000093.1 GCA_022865705.1 Candidatus Bathyarchaeota archaeon
AGCCTGGATGTTCAATTCGCATCAAGAATTCATCCACTACTGGAACTATCAACGCCCCCACCAAGGAATAGGCTATCAATACCCAGCCAACATATACTTCAGAGACCTAAAGACCCTGACAGATGTTGGTGGATAGAACATAGTTGTGGGCTGCCTTGGGGTCGAGATTCTTCAAGAGATCCGAGACCTGCCTTCTCAACTCCAAGGTGGACATGCCTTCACGAACCTTGACCGAACTGACGATCTTCTTGGCTACATCGCGGCTCGCCCCAGCCGCCATGATAGAAGCCTCCAACTTCTCAGGCTTGTAGGTATCTCCTTTTTTCACGAGTCTTACCAATCTTCCACCCTGCATGATCAGGTGCAATTGGGTTTCTTAAACACGTGTTAGTAACACATGTTACACCTCAGACTCCCTTCGACTCGTTACAGGAATCAGCCTCAAGAGTCCTCAGACAACACGTGGAACCATGACGGACAATCATGTTAAGAAGCGCGGCGGGTGCACTTGCGTACGCCCGTTGCGCACAAGCACAAATGAGACTGACTAACGGTCCGAATCCTGCGGGTCACACACTGAGGCAAGTGATTTTGAAAGCGTGTCCATACAGGCGTGGCGTGATTTGTTACAGGGATGAGTGCCGAGGATGTGACATTTACAACTTCATCAACAAGAGTTGAGAGACATCATCAGAGGAGAATGCGGATAAGGCGCACACTGGAACTCGAGACTATAGGCTTTATGAGGGCTCGTCTCTACCAGTAGGGACGCTTGACGGACACGAATGCTTCGGTTGCTGCCACAGCACCTTGGCCCACAGCGGTTGAGATCTGCTTGACCGAGTGATGTGTTACATCCCCTGCCGCAGACACTCCTGGCACACTTGTTCGTTGGCGATCATCGACGAGGACGAAACCTTCATTGTCAAGCTTCACGCCTAGGCCTTGAGCCAGCTTGTTGTTCGGTATTTCTCCGAATTCAATGAACAGACCATCTACAGCAATCTCTGAATACTGGCCACTTTCCTTGTTTCGCACAACGATAGATCTGAGTTTCCCTTCACCTTTGATCTCTGTGATTTCGCTGTTCAACAGGAAACGTACACCTTTGTCCCTGACCGGTCTAATCATTGCTTCCTCAGCGCGAAGTTCGCTTCTTCTATGGATCAAATACACTTCGCTGGCCATGCCTGTTAAGTAGAGGGCTGAGCTCGCGGCTGAGTTTCCTCCTCCGGCAACTGCAACTCTTTTTCCTTTGAAGAACGGCCCATCACACAGAGCGCAGTAGCTGACACCGTGTCCTCTCAGTTGCTCTTCTCCTTTGACGCCTAATGGTCTGCGTACAGTGCCAGTTGCCAATATCAAAGCACGGCATGAATAGCTTGCCTTATCTGTCTTCACGGTGAAAAGCTGGCCATCAGTAACAACTGATTCCACTGACTCTATCTCATGGATTTCTGCCCCGGCTTTCTTGGCCTGCTCCGTCATTCTACCTGCCAGGTCAAGGCCCGAGATCCCTTCTGAGAACCCCGGATAGTTCTCCACAAGAGGTATCTCCGAAAGGCAGCCTCCCGTGGTCTTCTCTTCCAGTACGAGAGTCGACAGTCCACTTCTTGCACCGTAGAGGGCAGAAGTCAGCCCTCCTGGCCCACCCCCGACTATGATGAGATCCAATTCACTCACGTCTGAGCGACCTACCGTGACAGACCCATTAGATCCCTTAAGAGTTTATTACCACACATACTTACGTCCAACTGTTGGATCTTATGTCAGAGATCGTGGTGTCTGCGCCAGGAGAGGTTTGATTGGGAAATCTCATCGGAGTTGTCGGAAAACCCAACGTTGGAAAATCAACATTCTTCTCAGCAGCCACACTCGTTTCAGTCCCCATAGCAAATTACCCCTTCACTACCATAAAACCAAACCGAGGAATGGGATACGTCAGAACACCGTGTGTTTGTGCAGAGTTCGACGTGAAAGATGAACCTGTAAACTCAGCATGTCTTGACAGGATCAGGCTGATCCCAGTTGAAATGATAGATTGTGCAGGACTTGTTCCAGGTGCATGGCAGGGCAAAGGTCTAGGCAACCAATTCCTCGACGACATTAGACGTGCTGATGTTCTTATTCAGATCGTGGATGCCGCCGGAGCGACAGACACTGAAGGAAAGCAATGTGAACCAGGGACATGTGACCCTCTGGACGACGTCAAGTTCCTTGAGAAAGAACTCGACATGTGGCTTTTTCAGATAGTCAAAAAAGATTGGGGCAAGATCTCTAAAGCAGTAGAAGGGACGAAAGCGGACGTCTCCGTTCTTCTTGAAGATCGTCTCACAGGCCTCTCCATAAAGAGAACGCATCTTCTCAAAGCCTTGGAAAGTGCCGCTCTAGGCGGCAAGAGCCCTATCGCGTGGAGTGATGATGATCTCATTCGACTCATGACCGAAGTTCGTAAGCAATCGAAGCCGATGTTGATAGCAGCTAACAAGGTCGATCTTCCTCATGCCGAGGAGAACATTGAGCGGATAAGAGAATCGGGGTATCAAGTCATTCCGTGTTGTGCAGAGGCTGAACTGGTGCTCAGAAGAGCGGCCGAGAAGGGTCTAACTGACTACAAGCCTGGAGACGTGAACTTCAACATACTGAAGCCTGGAGAATTGAAGCCAGAACAAATCTCCGCGCTCAATACTGTCAAGGAAAAAATACTCATTAAATGGGGATCGACTGGTGTCCAAGAAAGCATAAACTTTGCCTACTTCAAACTTCTCGGTATGATTGCAGTATATCCTGTCGAAGACGCGGAGAAACTGGCCGATCACAAGGGAAGGGTCCTACCTGACGCCTACTTGGTACCGTACGGCACTACGGCCAAAGAGTTCGCCTACATAATACACACGGATCTAGGAGAGGGGTTCATCTTCGGAATTGAAGCTAGGTCCAAGATGCGAGTCGGAGAAGATTACGTGCTGAAGGATCGGGATGTAATCTCAATCGCCAGCGGAAAGAAGAGAGGCTAACAGCATATCAGCGCCAAAGCATACTCCCGGTCAACCTGACTACCAGAGAATGCGTAATGTCCAGTGAACGGCAATCCCTTGGATACTATTGCGTCGTGACTCATTCCTATCAGACAACTCGGCTATTCGGAGAAACATCTCGAGCGACAGTCATTGATGGCGCAATAAATGAACTTGAACCAATCTTCACGCCTGGCATAATGCTAACATTGATCCCAGTTTGGACGTCATCTCCAAGTATTGCCCCGAGTTTTCTTCTCCCGCTGCTTACCAAGCTTCCTGAGATCATCATCTTCACAGGTTCTTCGTCAAAACGAAGATTAGCTATCACGGTTCCTGCGCCCAAATTGCACCTTTCGCCGATTACGCTATCCCCAACATATGAAAGGTGAGGAATCTTAGTGTCGTTCATCACTATACTGTTCTTTATTTCGCATCCGTTTCCGATCCTCACGTTTTTACCACTGCTCGTGAAAGGCCGAATGTAGCAGTTAGGCCCAATCTCTGCTTCAGCTGAAATGCAGACTGGCCCTTCAATGTAGCTGCCTGATCGAATGAACGCACCTTTCTCCATGAGAACTGGCCCAGAAAAATGTGCTCCATCTTCAACTTCTCCTTGAACACTTGACTCGATGTTTCTCAGGGCGATTTCATTCGCTTCAAGAAGGTCCCATGGTCTGCCAATGTCCTTCCACGTTCCAGGCTCAAGTTCCACTGCCCTGACTTGCACTCCGCCCTCAATGAGCAAATTGAGCGATTGAGTGATCTCAAATTCCCCTCTCTCTGACTTGCTAGTCTTCCCTATTGCTTCGAAGATCCTTGGAGGGAAAACGAAAACGCCCGCATTGGCAAGGTTGCCGACGGACGGCATGGATGACGGTTTCTCAACTAGAGACTTCACGTATCCCTGTTCGATTTTCGCGATGCCAAAGAACTGCGGCGCGGATACAGGAACGACTGTCATCGATGCGACAGAACCATCTACTTCGAAACTTTCCAGAACCCTTTTGAAGGCATCGTCGCGAACATAGATGTCCCCATATAGAACCAAGAACTTCTCATCGTGTACAAAATCTCGCGCCATTCCTATTGCATGCGCTGTGCCCAATACTGCCGGTTGAACCGTATAGCTCAGTCTGACCCCAAAGCTTCTTCCTTCACCGAAATAGTTCTGGATTGAATCCTTCTTTGTGCCCACAATGAGCAAGATCTCAGAAATGCCACAAGCAGCTAGGCTGCGAATTTGATGTTCAAGTATCGGTGTGCCTGCAATTGGGATCAGTTGCTTAGGCCTATTGTCTGTCAGAGGTCTGAGTCGAATGCCTTCTCCAGCTGCCAAGATAACGGCCTTCAACTCTGGCACTTCCTTATCCTATCCATGCATAGATTGTGACCTGTACTGAAAAGGTATTCCGCCATCTGCTCAGATCTCGCCTCGACCGTGAGTCTTATTGCAGGTTCAGTGCCGCTTGGCCTTATGAGTAGCCATCCAGATGGAACTTGAATTCGGACCCCATCCAGTTCGGTGACCTCAGATTTCTCGTCAAGAGCTTTTGGAAGATCTGAAGCCACCATGCGCATTACTTTTGCCTTGATACTGTTTTCGCAGGAGATCTTGGTTCTCTTCATGGGATACGTCGCTATCCCAGAGAAGAACTCATCCGTAGTGACGTTTCTCTCTTCGATCGCTTTTAGCACAAGAATGGCTGAAAGAATGCCGTCGGGACAGATGTGAAAATCAGGATGAATCCAGGCGCCGCATGGTTCACCCCCAAAGATAGCCTTCTTTCGCGTAATAGCTTCTGCGACACTTGTATCACCAACCTTCGTCCATATGACTCGCCCACCACTTTTCTCTACAGCTTCTTGAACGGCTAGAGAGGCATCAACAGGCAGCGCCACGTCCCCTCCCCCTTTTTTCTGAGTTTCCCAGGATGCAAAGGCTCCGAGAGCAACATCTCCTTCAATATATCGTCCTGATTCGTCGACAAAGCTGACCCTATCAGCATCTCCGTCGAAGGCAATCCCGATATCACATTTCATGGTTCGAACAGTGACCATCAAAGTCGTTAGAGACTGTGCTGTCGGTTCAGGGCTTCTTCCCGGGAAGAACCCATCAGGCTGCGCATTGAGGGAAACCACATGACAGCGAAGAGAACGGAAAAGATCGAACGCAACTTGGTAAGCCGCTCCTGAGCCGATGTCGACGGCCAAGTTCCAATTCCTGTCAAGACGTACTTGGCGAAGAATCATCTCCACATATTTAGAAGAAAGATCAACTGACGACACATCTTTGAGTTGATTCCAATTCGCATAGGAGTGCGCTTCTCGAGTAAAGGCGCGCTCAATCTGATTTTGAAGATCCTCATCATATGCTATTCCATGTCGGTCAAACAACTTCAATCCGTTGAATTCAGGTGGGTTATGACTAGCCGTAACCATTACGCCAGACACCGCGCTGACCGACTTTGTCAGGTACGCCAGAACAGGAGTTGGAATAACTCCCAGATCCTTAACCTCCAGTCCTCCTGCAAGAGCCCCCCCAGTTAACGAGGCAGACAGCATCGCTCCAGAAGTCCTGGTGTCTCTGCCCAGTGTCAGGACTCCGCCTTTGAAGACTCTGGCGAGAGCCATACCTATCCTTAGGGCGAGAATGGGGCTGAGGTCGACGTTGACGACACCTCGGATCCCAGAGGTGCCAAATAGGCTCAATTCCGGCCGTTCCATACAGGAGTTAACCAATAGTAAGGAGACATTTCACACTTAAGAACACGCGCAGCTACTCTTTCAGAATATTCCAAAAACCTAGCTCTTCTTGGCCCCGAGGACGATCTCTTCAAGCTCGGGAGAGAGTTTCATCAACCTAGACTTTCTGACACCAACGTGTCTGAGTGGTGCTATCTTCTTTGCCTCATTGTAGATGTCCGACCCAATCTTGCCCAGAACCATTTCCTGCGAAAGCTGATCGTACGTAAGATCTCTTGCTTTTTCCTCAATGATCCTGCTCATGACGGCTCTAATTGAATGCTGCTGTGATGCGTTTACTCTGCCACGGGCAAACGCCACGATGGATATCCTGGCAACAAAATTGTCCTTTGTGGTAGCTTTAGCGATGTAGTCAATTCTCGAACTTCCCCGTCTAACCAGACTCCTGAGATAATCGGTCGAGTATTCGTGACTCTTCAGTGTCGTTTCTGCTCTATTGCCTTTCACGTTCGTAGCCAGAAAGTAGAGCTTAGTCGACTGATGTGCAAAGTCTCCGGTAATATCATACAGGGTGCTTTCGATGACCCTGCCCACTACCTTTGAGGGGTCTTCACACGGGATTTCTGCAATGTTCTGTTCACCGAAATAGGAGGGCGTGTACACTGCGTACCACTCTTTGGACCGCCATTTGTCTCTGATTTTTCTAGGTGCTTTCGACAAAGCACTTCCTCCGTTGGAGACCGTTCCTACTCAGGCATGCACCTAAAAAACTTTTGTCGACTCATGTCAACGAACAGTGATTTCCAACAACTATCTGTCAGATACGGGTTCAAGTGTTCGCTCAGCTGCTTGAGCACATTTCAACAGATCGTCGATTGTGGCCATCAAGGTCTGCACTCTCCCAGAGAACTTGATTTCAGTTACTACCCTTGACCCACTTGATCTCGTAGCTATCTTCATTCCTTGCGCCATTTGACGGTTGTCTGGGTTAAGAGCGCTTGCTATGGCCTCTTCTTCGCTACGATTGTTGGTACGGAAGATTATCTTCGCCTTCAGATTCTCACCTTCAAGACTTGCGAGATTGCTTCGTCCAACTCCTTGAAGAACTCCTTTTCGCACTCTACGGGGATGTTGGCGCCTGCAGCTATATCGTGGCCGCCGCCAGACCCCTTGTGCTTTGAGGTGAGTTCTTGGAGGATCTTTCCGAGGTTTACACCTGATGTGACAAGTTGCTCTGTTCCTCGCGCAGAAATCTTCAATTCCCCTTCTTTGGTCTTAGCCAAAACCAGAACCGCCTTCATAGGGTTGAAGGTCCCAGAGGAAACCAAGATCGTCGATATGGTCCCGGTCATGTTCTCGTCTATCGTCCCTTCCCCATGGATCACATAGATGCCAGTCAGCTCCTCGACACGTTCAGGTGTCTCAGTAACCCAAGTCATATGCTGTGCCACTGCTTTCCTGTACTCAGCCAGAACCTCTTGGGCTTCATCCATTGTTTGGCCTCTTTCACCTAGGCAGATGCTTATTGCGAGCCCCTGCCGATTCATTCTACCACATGCGTTGAGCAGTGATGAGAATTCTCTTGCGTCCCGAGTAGGTACGCCCCTTTCCTCTTTGGGCAGCGTGTATGCTGTGCCTATTAGATTAAGAGCAATCTTCCCAGCAACACCTTTGGACGTGACCGCTCGAATTATCGCCGACAATAGATTCTGTTTCTCTTCGTCTCGTAGATCTGCAAGGGTTCTCCATCGCTCATCCTGTTTGACGACTATTCCTGCGGAGGTTACTAGGGCAAGGCACTTGTCTTCCTGACTGCTGAGCCCGGGAAGAAACGGGTTGGAAGTGTACGCGAGAGCTCTGTGAATCGGCCTAGTCTCTCTCCCATACAACACAAGGTCCCTATCCAGTTTGACAGATCCCGCTTTCACCCCATCTTCAACTATCATTGAGTTCAACCCATGCAACGACCGTTTCTCTCCTCGATCCTGCATGTCTCCAACGGCGCCCACCACAGCCAGGGCAGAAAGGTCTAGGTTCCTTGTGTCTAGAGCTCTAGCGACAAGATACGTCACTCCCGCGGCGCTAATCTCTGTAGCTCCATCAAAACCAAATGTGTGAGGGTTCACGTGCAGGATCTTGTCTCCTGGCGTACCTACCGGCTGGTGGTGATCGAGAATGATTGCTTTCCTCATCATCTTCTTGCTCAACACGTCCAGCAAGCCGCTTCCAAAATCAGCAAAAACCAGGAGATCTGAGCTGTCGATAGGGATTTGACCGAGCGTCTCTTCATCCAAGCCGTCAACCGCACGAATGTGCATTGAAGACTTAAGTCTGCGAAGAGCAGAGCCAAGTATTCCAGCTGCAGCCAATCCATCCGCGTCAAAATGCGAAAGAACCAGAATCTGCGATCCCTTGCCGGCTTCTTCTGAAATGAGTTGAGCCGCCTCAGAGACAAGGGCCATCAGAGAATTCAAGCTACGACGCTCTGCATTGGCCAACTTGTGCGGCCCTCCGCTCGTTTTCCCACAACGGATCGTCTTGGTCTCTAATCCTCTACGCACATACCCCGAAGGTCTTTCCTAACGACTCCACAGAAACATCATCAGTATGAGAAGGAGAATCATCCAGAACAACATTGAGCCGGAGCCCTTTCCTTCTCCACGCTTGCAGATATCACTGCAGTATCTAGCGCGCGCGCGAGCGCTACCGATTGTTATCGCCTTTCCACATCTTTCGCAATGCGAGTGCGGAGTAACCCCTTCAACCACATTTCCAACGTCCGAAGGCGACTTTCCCTCTCGGCTTTCTCGTCCAAGTATCCTGTTCAGCCATTCCGACAAAACCAACACCTATTCTCCATTGTGCAGCAGTATCTGCCCCCGTCCCTACTTATCTGGTTACTGTTTCTTGGCATTGAACACACGCTCATTTCGTTGACCCGCACCATACACTGAATGATATAAGGCAGCACCTCAAGCCTTTCCCACGTCCTTCGTGGCTCAGTTGAATTCGTATGCGCCTATCTTCGGACCTGTCAGCAGTTTTCTTGACGATTTCACGAGCCGCTCTCGGACTTAGACAGACCCGACAATGTACGCAGAGTTGTTTAGAACATAGAAGGGTTCTCCATAGCCGTAAATTGGCCACAGCAGGCTGAAGGTGAATCGTGTGTCAAAGGACGGCAAGAAAATGCAACTGGGAGAAGAGCTCGCTAACAACATAGTCGAGGGAATAGACACGGTCCTGGCTTACCTTGACATCTATCAACCCGATCTTGAGCAATGTTTGAGGATGGCAGTTGAGTCACTTGTCGAGGAACAAGCAAGGCTTCTTCAGGAAGCAAAGGTGCATGGCCTCACAGAGAGTGATATTGAAGAGATAGAGCAGAAAGCGTTGGAAGATGTTCTTCGTATACATGAAGTGGCGAATACTGATAAAGAGGGCTGGATGGATCTCAGAGAGGCGGTCAGACAGTTCGTGACATCAGGTTCCTACACCCATTTCTGCGAGAAGGTATATCCCGCTCCGATTGCTTCGAAGAAAGAGTTTGGTCCTTCTATCGCGTTGAAGACATGAGAGAGCTAGGCCAGAGAGCGGACATATTCTGTTCTTCGCGAGGCAAAGGCCCAGCTGCCACTGATTCTGGTGTCTTCCACAGAAGAAGCGTCACTCGACAGCACAATCTTGCCAGATGTTAGGGCGCTGAGATGTTATTCGTATGTTTCTTATCAGAACCTAGATCTAGGTTGCTAAATGACGCTTGCTGCCATCAGTTTGTATTCCCATTGAGGTGGGAGGATTCCTGCTTTTTTGTAGTATTTGACTAGACGATATATCTTGGATTCAACACGGGTGAGCGAACGTTTCCCCATTTTGTCTGACTTGTTCTTCTCAAGATATCTTTTAGTGCTGTCTGCTTTCCTCAGTAGCACTTCTAGGTCCTCGGGAACCTTAGGAGCAATACCAGAGGCCTGCAGTATTTCTTTAATGGTTTTTCCTGTGATCGGTTTCGTCAGCGGAATCGCATACCTGTCTCGAAGAACTGTTCCGATCGTACTGGGGCCATTTCCCTCCTTCGCAAGCTTCACCACTAGAGCCTCAACTTCTTCCGCGTTGTACTTGCACCAAGAGGGTGGTTTCCGACTTAGCGGCCTCGTGGAGCCAGATTTTCCTCGCTTCCCTGAATACAGTCTAGCCATCGCAGACATACCTATCTAGAGTGTTGAATTGGATTTGAGCCACGTATCACCACTTCTCTCTCTATTTAAGGTTTGGAGCGAATGGACCACTTACCAAATTTCCTGAAAGCTCTTGCTCTGTGCGAATACCTGTTCTTCTCAATGCTGGACATTTCTGCAAAGGTCTTCTTCCCGTTCTCCAAAGGTATGAAAATAGGATCAAATCCAAACCCGCTAGTGCCCCTGGTCCCGGTTCCCACGAATCCCTCTGACACCGCCGAGAAACAGATCGGTAGGTGGAGTGGATCGCAATAGGCTACGGCGGAAACAAATCTCGCCTTTCGGTTGTGACTCCCCTTGAGGAGTTTCAGAATACCGTCGCATCCTAGCGTTCTGAACACGAAGGAGGAATACGGCCCCGGAAAACCTCTCAAAGGATCAATGAATAGCCCGGCGTCCTCTGCTATCGTAGAGATCCTCATGTCTGTCGAACTAGCGATGGCGGATTGTTTGGCTATTTCTTCGAGGTTATCAGACTGAATCTCCAGGCCTTTTTTGCCGAGAAAGATTAGCCTAATTCCATATTCCTTCATAACTGATTGGGCTTCAAGGAACTTGCTTCTGTTTGTTGTGGCGAAATGAATCTTAAGCTTGTCTTTCGGCAAAGTATCTTCCCCTTCTCTCTATTTCCCTGGCTCTTGACAAAACTATCTTTGCGAGTTCAGATCCCACAACTGCTTCGTAGCCATCGACTACCGATTTGAAGCAAGGTTCTGCATATGCAAAGTGTGTGCTGTTTAGTGCCCGTCTTACCAGATGAATGTCTACTCCTCTGTCTTCCGTCTGATCTGATTGGAAACTCAGTCCGAAGTCTATGAAGGAAACTGTCTCCTCATCAGAAAGAATCATATTGGAAGTGGTGAGATCTCCGTGGATCAGCCTGTTCTTGTGCAGTTTGCCAATAGATCCTCCTACTATGTGGCAGATTGAGCTTCTTTTGCTTGCGGATATGGCTGTAAGGTTCTCTTTCAACCTCGGACCCTTAAGATACTCCATGAAGATCTTGCATCCAGATTGATCGACGAGGTAGATGATTGGAGTAGAGACTCCAGCCTTTTTTGCTTCGTGGATCATTTGAGCTTCATGAATGGTTCTATAGCTCCTGATCCTTTGATCCAGCACACTCATTCTGTATGATTTTCGAATTCTTTCCTTTACCACAACATCTCGGTCGAACAATTTCCCTAGGTAAAGGGTGGCTTCTGCTCCTCTTCCAATGAGTCGATTCAAGTGTCTACGCTTCTATTGAGCTGGCCGGATTGCTTCGGGATACCTGAGAGGCAGGAATAAACCTTTGCGAACTCGATAGATAGTGTGTGTCTTCGGGCAGCCTAACAAGGAAGTTCGTCATGCCCATCCCTGCCTAGTCAGACTTCACTGCTGACTCAGCTTGGGTTCTCTGATCAGCATAGTTACTTGTCATAGTCTTTGGGTTGTGAACCAACACTTTTATTCGACTCTGAGCCAACCTAGGCTGAAACTGAGTGATATCGGAGAAAAAGAGGAAATGCCAGAAAGTGCTGATGGTCCGCAGCAGGATGAGTACGCTCAAGAGCAACCAGAATGCAACATAGGCACCCTTGGTCATGTGGACAATGGAAAGAGTACTTTGGTCCAAGCTTTGACTGGGGTTTGGACTTCTAGGCACTCTGAGGAACTAAGGCGAGGGATCACGATAAGAATAGGCTATGCTGACGCGACGTTCTACAAATGCGCCAAGTGTAGACCTCCGGAGTGCTACTCAAACAATAAGAAATGCCCGACTCATGATTCAGAAACAAAGCGTCTCAGGACTGTCAGCTTCGTCGACTGCCCGGGGCATCACAGCCTTATGGTTACGATGCTCTCTGGCGCCGCGCTTATGGACGGTGCCATGTTCGTCCTTGCGAGTAATGTAGAGTGTCCTCAAGCTCAAGACCGAGAGCATCTACTTGCAGCCGAAATAGCAGAATTGAAGAACATTGTGGTAGTTCAGAACAAGATAGACATTGTCGATCGGAGCAGGGCGCTGGAGAATCTCAAGGAAATAAAGCAGTTTGTTAAGGGAACGATTGCAGGCAAAGCTCCCATAATACCTGTTTCCGCTCAGCATAAGCTGAACATAGACGTCCTGATTGAGGCCCTTGAAAAACAGATACCGACTCCAAAGAGAAACGTGGCAGCTACTCCCAAGATGTTCGTGTTAAGATCATTCGATGTGAACAAGCCCGGGACTGAACCGAAGGATCTCGTAGGAGGAATCATTGGAGGATCGATAGTCGAAGGTGTCTTCAGAATCGGCGATGAGATTGAGATAAAACCTGGAATGAGAGTCGAAGCCGGGGGAAAGGTGCGATACGAACCCGTGACCACAAGTATTCAATCGCTTTACACAGGAGGCGGAACTGTGAAAGAAGCAAAATGTGGAGGACTTATCGGTATCGGTACGATGCTTGATCCCTCGCTTACGAAGGCCGATGGTTTGGTCGGAAACATAGTTGGAAAGGTGGGTACTCTTCCAGAATCTCAAGACAAGTTGACTCTTGATGTCCAGCTCTTTGAGAAAGCTGTCGGAACGGAGAGTATGGTCGCGGTCGACAAGATCAGAACAAATGAGGCTCTAGTGCTTAACGTTGCAACAGCAGTTACGTCTGGCACCGTAACATCCGCTAGAGAAAGCGTGATAGACGTAGCCATTAGAAAGCCCGTATCCACTGAGCCGGGTTCCAAGGTGGCCATTAGTAGAAGGATTGGCGAGAGTTGGAGACTCATCGGTGTGGGAAAGATAAAGTAGTTTCGTCTGTGTGGGGTTTTTGGTTTTCAAAGTAGTCATAGATACGAGCATGCTCATGGCTATGGCTCAGAAACGAATAGACATCTTTGGTGAGATGGAAATGGTGCTTCGAGGCAGAATTGAGTTCATAGTGCCAAAAGGGGTTCTCTTGGAACTGTCGAGAATTGGCGGGCAGAAAACCAAGAGAGGGCGCCAAGCACACATGGCTCTCAGACTGGCAGAGAAATGCAAACCTTGTGAGGAAGAACCGATGCCCGGGGAGTCTACTGATGACTACCTTACGCGATTGACGAATCAAATGAGTGGCATAGTCGCCACTGGTGACGTCGAGCTTCGAAAGAAGGCTAGGAACGCTAATATTCCCGTAGTATACGTTAGAAGCGATCTGCGTCTCGCAATTGAGGGTATTGAGCCTGCGTATGGATGATGTCTGCCTTAACGGTATGTCTAAAGAGAAGGAAATGTGAATCGTATGTTCAAAGCTTGTGCGTAGCGCGCGCGTAAGTCTTTGCCTGTTTTTTTGCGAAGCTCTCGGTACCAGTCAGCCAGCTCGTATTGATCCGTTCTATAGTCGTCTCTGTAAGGCTTAATGTCCAAGATAGGTGTTCCATCGAAGCAGTCAAGGCCCAGAACGAACAGCTTTGCCCCATGCCCTTCCATGAGCACTTAGCCCAGGGACCCGCGTGCGCGTTTCCATTTGGGCCGTAAGGGAACCAATGATGAGAGAAGATGAGTAGACGCCTCAGACTCCTGTGGCCGTTGCACGAGCAAGTAAACGCAGCCTTTCTTGTTCTGTTCGTTCGAATGTATGTTGCTAGAGTTGAATAGGTGCTGATTCGGCGTTGGAACTGGAGCTTTGAATCGGAAAGGAGGTCATTTCCTTGGTGAAGGTGCACAAGCGTTCTGGAGAGCTGGAAGAGTTTGACATGTCCAAGCTTGAGGCATCCATGATAAAGGCTGGAGCCGGCCAAGAAGAAGCGACTAGAATCGCTGCAACAGTTGCAGGAAGCGTCACAGAAGGAGCGGATACGGCTCAGCTCATGCTGCGGGCAGCGACCGAGCTTAGACGGATCGATCCAGAAGCAGCGGAGAGATACGAGACTTACAAGGGTAGCGCGTACCCGTTTTGTCCTAGATGCGGAAGGTCGATGGATGCGGATCTTCAGTCAAACTCCTCAGCCTGCACTCGGTGCGGCACCGTCGTTCAACTTCCCTCAAGATCTACATCCGTCCCAGCATTCTCACGAACAGACTCATCTAAACAACAATACTCCATCTGCATGAGATGTGGAGCACAGATACGCGGAAACGCAAAGCTCTGCAAGAACTGCTACTCCTCGCGGCCACATGAGATAACCACAATATACTGAATCACTTAGAGCCTTTCACTTTGTTTGCGCACGCGGGCATTATCTCTTCTATCTCTATCTTCATCATGAGCGTGGAAAAGATGCAAGGAAAGGCTGTCCTTGCTCCAATAGTAATCAATCATGGAACAACATATCATCAATACATGGGAATGAAGAGACTGCTCAGCCTACTCTCTCCTTAGACAGGTTAGATAGAGACTCCCTAGCCTCGGATAGACCAGTTACCCCCTAACGTGGGCCCCCTACCAAGACACCAAATACTCCTTAACCCGGTTACCTCCCCGACGCGGCCAACATGCTAGTGGTTTATGCTTGCTCTCCGGGTCAACGAAAAGCCCTCCATCGCATATATCCCTCTGTCGCCGTGCAATTGTTGGGGGCGAAGTATCTGGATCCTAAATCGGTTACCTCTCACCTCCTGACAAGCGAAACCATGTTTCCTTTGTTGAGGACGTATACCGCTCTGAGACTAGCCCTGAAGAACAGTGAGAATGGGTAGAACCATACCATCATACCGAATAAACCTTGACGAGGAGCTGAAACGCTGGAAAAGATTCCAAGACGTACTACGCATAGACGAACGCGCAATCTTCCAAGACATGATGGACTAGTGCAGCCGACACGCGTCAGCCGCGGGAGCAGCATGCTTCCCCAGCGCGCGCAGGAGAAAAACGCATAACGGAAACCTTAAAGAAAGGTCAGAACGATTGAGGGTAAGCGGTCGTAGAATGTGGGCTGTCTGCTAGATGATACACATCTGCCCAGATCGGACAAAGCATGTCAGAGCATCGCGGAGAGCAAAACAAATCACAAATAAGTGACCACTATGTTCAGACTATTTGCTGTTGAGGACACAGTCAGGATCCCGCCCGACAAATTCGGGAAGCCTCTTGATGAAGTCGCAAGGGAACAGATCAAGATCAAATACGAGAACATGGTGGATGGGGAGCTTGGATATGTCATCCTTGTAGTGAACGTGAGAATTGATCCAACGGGAAAAGTTCTACCAGGTGACGGTTCGACCTACCATAAGGCAACCTTCCAGCTCCTTACGTTCTATCCTCAGATGCATGAGGTCGTGGAGGGAGAGGTTGTGGAGATAACTGACTTTGGGGCATTTGTAAGAATCGGCGCAGAAGACGCACTACTCCACATCTCCCAGGTGATGGACGATTTCATAAGCTACGATGAGCGGCATGGGGTCCTGGCCGGAAAGGAAAGTCAGAGAAAACTGGCCAAAGGTGATCTAGTTAGAGCCAGAGTAATCGCAGTCAGCTTTCCTAGGGGAGGAATAGGCGGAAAGATAGGCGTTACGATGCGCCAACCGTTTCTGGGAAAGTTAGAGTGGATCAAAGAAGACGTGAAGAAGGCAAAAGGTGAAAAAGCCAATGCCTGAGAAAGCCTGCAAGAACTGTCATCTGCTCAGCAACGGATCGATCTGTCCAAACTGCAAATCCTCAAACTTGAGTGACGACTGGACTGGTCTGCTTATTGTGATCGACGCTCAAACATCGGAAGTGGCTCGAAAGATGGGAATCAAGGCTCCGGGAAGGTATGCCGTTCGAGTGAGATAGTTGCGCAGACTCAGACTCCCAGAGACTCTAAGAGCGAGATTGAAGACGCCACTTGGCGAATTGATCCAAGGGCCTCCTGAGAACAGCATAACAAGACTCAAGCAGATACTCAAGTCAGAGAAGATCTCGAAGATTATTTGTGTGGGCGACTTCGTTTCAAGGTTGCTCGTAGAGTCATCTGTCCCTGTTGATCTCGCTATTGTGGACAACAAGATGATGAGGGAAGATGCTGAGGCCTTCCAGTCTGATTGCGAGTATGTATTTCGCGTAGTCAATCCCGCTGGTACTCTTGAAATGGCAGCATGGGCGGCAGTTGGAGAGGCGTTGGAGAAGCCACGTTCCGTGTTGGTGGTGGACGGTGAGGAGGATCTTTTGGCTTTGGCAGCAATAGCATTAGCGCCTCAAAACTCCCTGGTCCTGTACGGTCAGCCTCGTGAAGGCATGATAGCTGTGAGGACCGACGAAACAAAGAAACTGGAGATAGAATCCATTATCGCTCAAATGATTAGAGAATAAGCTCGTGATTCCTGAAACAGCTACTGTTCCTTAACAAAATCTGTATAGCTGCACGAACCACATGTGTACCTCTTGACTGGGTTCTTGTGGTATGCCATTATGCTGCCACATCTGGGACATTTCCTATTGCGAAACTTCAGAGTTCCCTTCGTTGAATCGATCTCGTAGACCTTGCTTAATCTGGCTACCGGAGTCTTATTCTTTTTGATCTTCTCCTCGCTCATCTATCGCTTACGCCTTCCTAGCTTCTTTCTGAGTCTTCTCAGATGGCTTCTTCTCTTCCTTCTTCTCTTCAGGTTTCTTTTCTTCGACTTTCTTCTCTTCGGGCTTTTTCTCTACAGCTTTCTTTGCTTCAGGCTTCTTCTCTTCTGGCTTCTCTTTTTCCACCTTCTGAACCTTCGCCCTTTCTTCAGGGGGCATGTTTCTGATCAGAAGATACCTGGGTAATGTTTTCTCGGCGAATTGACGATTCTCATATACATCGGCTCTGCCCAAGCTCTTGTCTGTTCCCGTATCGTTCATGATGCTGAGCACGTAGACATTCTCAAGTTTGCTTCCCGCCTTGGAGGCCAGAGCCTTTCTTACTGAGAACCTATCAGGAGTCCCTGAATCAGTGTGTACAACCTCAAAATCAATCTCTCTCCTACCGAAGAGCTCATTCCGAACGTCCTTGACGATTTTCACATCCAATTGCTCTACGCTCCCCCTTTCTTAGCAGGCTTCACCTGATCTTCTTTGATCACTCGCATGTTTATTTGATAAGTCTGATCTGTGATCATTCTCCCTCTGACAAGCTTTCTTCGTCTCTCCCCTTGGGTCGTGGGATTGAAGCCGACGCCACTAGAGAGAAGGGCGTACTTCTTCGCCCCGCCATGAACGTCGGACCGCATAGGAATTCCATCTTTATCGCTTCCCCCGGTAACTTGCAGTTTGACCTTGTCCATTCCTATCAATGACCCATCCACGATTTCGCCTATTTCTCTTCCCACCAATGGTTGAGCTTTAGGGCCATCTAGTTCGTGAACTGTGACCTTCTTCGTGTCCGCGTTTGAAACGTTCAGTTTGAATTTTGCCATTACACTTGCCTCGTTCTTAAACGGGGGATCGTGAATAGGCTTCCCGAGCAACTTATTAATGTTGCCCAGATCGCAACCTTTTTTCGAGAGTTGAGAACCCGCTAGAACGCCCACAATGGATTGGTCTTTCTCATGGTTTCAATAATCTTGTTGAGAAGATCAACTTCCTCTGAATTCAATGATTCTTTGAACCTTGTGAGAAGCAGTTTCACATGTTGTTCTGGCACAGCGACAATCAGGACATCTCCTTCATTAATGTGTCTTCCAACTATCGCATCATCTATCGATATTGCGACTTGTGTCCCTCGCAAAGCCTCATGAATGTCTTTCCCTTTGTCTTGGATACGTTGTATTTCTCCTACAACTCTCCCATCCTCAAACATCAGCTTGCAGCCCGGCCTTATTCGTCCAAGTTGGATCTCGACTCCAACAATGGCAGGATTACTTCGCCTGAATATGCAGCCAGGAAGAAGTTGCAGTCTCGCGGGGAAAGTAAGTCGATCAAGCTCACCTTTCATGCCCGTAGCTTTCTGCAGATCTCTCCACTTCACGTAATCTTCGATCAGTCGGTATACCACATTGCTGTGAAACACCGTTATACCCGCTTTCTGAATCTCTTCTTCAGCATCAGGCAGAGTCTTGACATTGAAACCCAGTATGACCCCAAGAGTTGGATCCTTAAGCCTAACCGCTTCTGCCTCGATCACCTCACGACGTGATATGTCACCCACGTCCGCGAAGCGGATCGGGGTGCTGGAGCTTGTAAGCAACGATATGAGTGCTTCCAGTGACCCAAGTGTGTCAGTCTTTAGAACGACACCATCAATGTCTGTCTCTATTCTGAGTTTCTCGATTTCCTCCCCAACCATCTTAATGTATGAACTGGGATCGTCGCCCTTCGGTACTACATACATGGATGAGCCCGGAAGAGCGCTCTCCAGATTAGGTGCCAGGATCTTGATTCCTGCAGCAGCGCCTACCTGCTCCACGTCGGAGAATTTGTTGCGAGGATCTCGTATCTCATCCAAAGGCTTGGGAAGTAGGAGAGCACGGACGTTCGTGCAGATCGGAGTTTCCCTTCCTCCAAGAACTATGGTATCTGATGTTCGGATGACTCCATCGTAAAGAATGACATTTGTCGTAACACCGAGACTTGGTTCCTCTTTGATTTCGAGAATAACTCCCCTGCCCGGTCCTGACGAGATCATCAGTTCATCTTTCATGAATGATTGAGTCAGCCCGACAAGCAAAGCCATTAACTCTGGTATGCCCTCGCCCGTCTTTCCACTTGTTGGTATTATTGCCACAGTGTCTCTGAAATCTTTGAGACGATCGCATCTTTCTGACTTGAATCCTAGTCTTGACAAGGTTCCCATTATTACATAGAGACGATTGTCCAGCTCCTGTCGGATCTCCGGAGGTTGAGCTGCAAACGAATCAGTGAACGCAAGATTTGGATGTGGCTTCCATCCAGTTATGTTGTCAACCTTACTGGCTGTGACTAGAAAAGGTGTCTTTCTGCTCTTGAGGATACTGAGTGACTCATGAGTTTGGAGTTCAAATCCTCGAACTATGTCAACGACTAAGATGGCTATGTCTGCTGCTGATCCTCCCCTCCTTCTGAGATTCGCGAAAGCCTCATGGCCAGGAGTATCTATCACGAGTAGTCCCGGGATTTTGACTTCAATTCTAAATCTGTCGAGGAGGGGGCCGCAGAATTGCTTTATTGTCTCCGCTGGGAAATAGCTCGCTCCGATGTGTTGGGTCTGGGATCCTTCAAAGGAACATCCCCCCAACTTCTCGAAGCTGAACTGCTGTTCCTCTTATCTTGTCCAATAGAGTTGTCTTGCCTGAGTCAACATGCCCTAGCACGACAACTATGGGTTGCCTTAGAGGCATTGAGCTTTCACCTATGCCATTTCTATTCAGACTTGAAGATCTTTCGTTGGAGAAGACTCTTAAGAACTTGCTTCTCCGTGATCTATGCTATGTGACGATGATCAGTTACCTTTGGTTCAGGTCTGGGAAAAGGGAATGCTTTCTCCCGGATGCGAGGTGATGCTGCGTCTATCTTCCTCTTTCTTTCTTTCCGTGATATACTGTCCACTTAAGTTTCCGAGGGTCTCGTCCCATCAATTCGCTTTTCTTGCATTTGCCCGAACAAAAGTGCAGAATTGTACCATCGTTCTTTGCGAACATTGATCCCACTGAAGATGAAAACTCTTTTCCACAGAACGAGCAACGAAACATTCGGGGCATTGATCTTCATCTTTGCTACTTGATCTTCCTTGCTTCCCTTTCTGTTTCTCTCAGTATCAGGATGTCTGCGAGTCGGACAGGACCTTTTACGTTTCTGGTTATGATCCTGCCTTTATCGCGGCCCTCGAGGACCCTGACTCTGACTTGGATTACCTCTCCCGTGACGCCAGTCCTAGCGATGATTTGTGTTACCTCAGCAGGAATGGGTTGATCCTCAATCTTGTGCCTGGCACTCATTTCTTAGGTCCACCGGTCTTCCGCAAGTCTTCAACTGCCTTCAGGAGCTCGGCGAGGATGCCGGCGCCATCCCCTGGTTCCACGATGCTTGTTGCAGACGATCCTACATCTAGGCCTGATGACTTTCCCAGATCGAGTTTGCTGGGTACAAATAGGTAGGATATTTTTCTTTCGTCGCAGAGAATAGGAAGATGAGCGACAATCTGGGGTGGTTCAACATCCTGAGCTATTATCACGAGCTTGGCTATTCCTCGTTCAATGGCTTTTGTTGTTTCATTTGTTCCCTTTCGTAGTTTTCCGGTATCTTTTGCGACTTGGACCAGTTGGTAAGCCTTCTCGGCAACCTCTTTCGGAACTTCGAACTTAACGTAGAAAGCCTTAGGCATTCTTTCACCTGCATACGCTTTGAGCTTACCTTATGCGGAAGGCCTCTTTTTAATGAATGTTTCGATGAGAGAGAACAGATCTCGTATCCGGAAATCATTTCGTATATGAAGCTAAGCTTCTGAGGGTGAAACTCAACGATAGGAAGATCCGTTGGCTCATCCAAGAGAAACTAAGGGGGAGGGGCAGCGGAGAACTGGCCCTGATACAGAAAGTGACCAGCAGACGCATCGAACAACTCTGGCAGAACTACAGGAAGGCCGGGGTGACGCCGACCCTGAAGAAACCCGGCCGTCCCAAAATGAACAGAGACCTG
>JALHTG010000094.1 GCA_022865705.1 Candidatus Bathyarchaeota archaeon
ATGCATTCTCTGTGGACTATGCTACTACAGTTGTCCAAGAGTAGAGCTTCCCTTGAAAACTATTGAGCGGCAATTCTTTGGCAGAGAGAGAACCGAGAAAGAAATGGTCCTAGGCATTCATCTCGGTGCTTGGTCTGTTCAATCTACAGATGAAGAAACCACGATAGTCTGCCAAGACGGAGGCGGGGTTACTACTCTGCTCAATTACGCATTGAAGAACAAGATTGTCGATCACGTAGTAACTGTTGGAACTGAAACTGAGAACCCTTGGAAACCGAAAGGCACGATCATCAGCAATCCTGGTGAGTTACTTCGAGTGGCATCGTCCAAGTACACTGCAACTGGATCTATCGGTACTCTTGCAGATGCTGTCATAGGGTACGAAGACTCTCGATTGGCTTTCGTGGGAATGCCTTGCCAAATCCAAGCCATACGTAGAATGCATGCCCGAGGAAACAGCAAGCTTGCAGAACACGTCAGCTTATCGATTGGTTTGTTCTGCTACAACACATACAGATATGCGGGCTTGATTCAGGAATTCCTCAGCAAAAAACACAACATCGATCCCAGTCAGATCACAAAGATCGAGTGTGTAGACAACACCTTCAGAGCATTTCAAGGCAGTAATGTTCGCATAGAGGTTTCTCTGAAAGAATTGACGCCGTTCATCTTGCCTGGTTGTCACAAATGCCAAGACTTCACAGGGGAACTGGCTGACATTTCCGTTGGACATGTAGGATCGAAGAAAGGTTGGTGCACTGTCATAGTCAGGACGCAGAAGGGGCTGGATCTTATGAAGGAAGCCTTGAACGCGGGGATTATTCAGGGGCATCAGATCTCGTCAGGAGATCCTGGCATGAGCTCGGTCGTGAAACTATCTGCAAAGAAAAAGGAGCGAGACGCACCGTACATTCGAAACTAGACGCGACTGCTTGACGACTGGTCGAGGATATCTCTCTTTTCAGCCAACTCTATCTATAACAGACTTGTCCATGACACTTGCCCTTCAACGCCCCTATTGATCCGGCTGTCATATCGTTCTTGGCACTCTGTTTTTTCGCAAAATGACGAGATATATTCTCCGAAAAGCAGAAAGGTTGGCGTCTCGTATATACTTGCGAGTCTCATGAAGTGATCATTATGGTTGTCGAGCTTAAGCCCTCTCAACTTCGGGCCACAGTAGACACTTCTGTCATGACTTGTGATACTACCGAGAATACAGTTCCTCTTGACACGATCATAGGCCAAGAGAGAGCAGTTAGAGCGCTGAAATTTGGCCTAGGAATAGGAGAGAAAGGATTCAACATCTTCGTAGCTGGTTGGCCAGGAACAGGCCGCACGACAGCTGTAAAGAGCTTCTTGGAGGAATTCGCCAAAGGCAAACCTTTGCCTTCTGACTGGTGTTACGTGAACAATTTTCGCAACCCGTATCAACCAAAGGCCTTGCGGCTGCCTGCGGGAAGCGGAAACGCGTTCAAGAAAGATATGAAGTCACTGATCGAGGATGCTCGAAGGGCGATTCAGAAGGCTTTCGAGAGCAAGAATTACCAGCAGAAACGCGAAGCCATTGTTGGAGGATATGAGAAAAAGCGTCAAGATCTCTTGACTGAACTGGCAGAAGGAGCAAGAAAAGCCGGTTTTCTCTTTGAGGTGACGCCGATCGGGCCTGTCTTCGTTCCAGTTATGCAGGGCAAACCTCTCACAGACGAGGAGTTTCTTGGCCTTAGTCCGAAAGTTCGGGAAGAGATCCTGAAGAAAAGAGAAACACTGCAATCTCGTTTCAAGGACGCCGTGAGAGATATTCGCGAGCTAGAAAGCAAACTGAGCGAGGAAGTGGCTCGGGCTGACTCGGAAATTGCGCTTTACGTGATCGGACCAATGATCAATCAGCTTGTTGAGAAATACAAGAATCTTCCCGAGGTTGCCACCTACCTCAAGGAAGTTCAAGACGACATGGTGCGGAACCGAGAGCAATTCGTGGCTAAGCCAGGCATGCAGAGCGGTGTGCAAGGTGTTCCTGTTCAATGGCTCAGAGATATTTCCCTCAGGAAGTATGAGGTAAACGTGATTGCTGATTCCTCAGGCCTGAGAGGGGCGCCTGTTGTGACAGAGCTCAATCCCACTTACACAAGTCTTTTTGGAAGAATTGAGAGAGAAGCGGTCTTAGGTGCACTGACAACCGACTTCACTCTAATCATCCCGGGGTCTCTTCACAAGGCGAACGGTGGCTTCCTTGTCATGCCTGTCGAGGAATTGTTCAAGAACCCCTTCTCATGGGATGGCCTGAAGAGGGCTGTGAAGAACGGCCAGATAGAAATCGAGGATCCGTCGGAACGCTACGGCTTTTTGACGACCAAGACGATTTCTCCAGAGCCGATTCCGTTGGATATGAAAGTGATCTTGATTGGCGATCCGAGTGTCTTTCAGTTGCTGTACGCGTACGATCCTGACTTCAGCGAACTGTTCAAGGTGAAGGCCGACTTTGATATGACAATGAATAGAACCGAGCAAAATATGAAGAACTATGTGTCTTTCATCTGCATGATTTGTGAGCGGGAGAAACTGAAACATCTAGACAGCTCAGGAGTTGCGAAGGTGATTGAATACGGTTCGAGGCTGGCTGCGGATCAGGAGAAGCTTTCAACTCGCTTTGCTTCCATAGCTGATTTGATTCGTGAGGCCAACTTCTATGCTTCCCAAGACAACGCCAAATATGTCAAGGCTGAGCATGTCAAGAAAGCGATGGATGAGAAGATATATCGATCGAACCTGATTCAGGAGAAGATAAGGGAGTATATCGAACGCAACGTTTTCCTCATTGACACGACAGGTGACGTTGTAGGCCAAGTGAATGGCCTTTCTGTTCTTAGCATGGGAGACTATGAGTTCGGTAGACCTTCCCGGGTCACAGCAACCGTTGGTATGGGAAGTGCAGGAGTCATCGACATCGAGAGAGAAGTGAAACTTGGCGGCCCAATACACAGCAAGGGAGTCCTGATACTGGGCGGATATCTGGCTGAAAAGTACTCCCAAGACAAACCACTGACATTGTCCGCGAGGATCGTCTTTGAGCAAAGCTATGGAGGGGTCGAAGGGGATAGCGCATCTAGTACCGAGCTCTACGCAATCCTATCAAGGCTAGCCAATGTTCCCATAAAGCAGAACATAGCAGTCACTGGTTCAGTGAACCAACTCGGCGAGGTACAGGCCATCGGAGGAGTCAACGAGAAGATCGAAGGATTCTACGAGATCTGCAAAGCGAAGGGGCTCACGGGCGATCAAGGTGTAATGATCCCGGCCAGCAATGTCCAAAACCTCATGCTCAAAGAAGAGGTAGTTGAAGCCGTGGCCAAAGCCAAGTTCCACATATACTCAGCAAAGACGATCGACGAAGGAATAGATGTCTTGACCGGAGTCAAAGCAGGAAAAAGGTTGCCTGACGGAACGTTTGAGCTAGGATTAGTCAACGACAGAGTTGACAAGAAGCTCCGCGAGATGGCGGAGAAGCTCAAAGAGTTCGCAGGGCCTGAAAAAGAGGAGAAGAAGAAATCCGAAGAAGCCTAGTCTGGCTAACCTTCTTTCATCACTACTGATTCATACTCTCTCTCAATCTTGTTCTTGTGACCCAGCTCTTCCTGTGCCAACTTGCCAAATAAGTCACCGGCTGCCGTCCCGTCGAGTCTTTTGCTGAGCTCAAGGTAGTATTCATGAGTTTCCTTTTCACGTTTCCCTGCAAAGATCAGTATCTCCTGGTAGGTTGCGTCCTCTGAGAGCCTGACATCTTCCACTTGATCCAGAATCTGAAGATCCACGACGTCTCTCGTCTTGGAGCCAAGTTGCTCCATTGACCCGCTTTCTTTGATCTTTTCCAACTTAGCCTTGTGCTGAAGTTCATCGTTGGCTAGATTTCTAAGAAGTGTCTTGCTGCCTGATGAGAGCACTCTGCTGAGAGCAGAGTTGTAGAAAGAATGTGACTGGTCTTCCATCAAGATGGCTCTGTCAAGGGCATTCTTCAGAGTCCATCCTTTTTCCGTTGTCATACTGCAACCTTCTTTGCCTACCTTATTCGTCGAACACTTAAGGTTGATAACATTTTCTAGAAAGTTATGTCCTCTGTCACATTGCAGGAGAGGAAAGCTTGAAGTGTTCCGAATCAGGGTCATAGAGGAGAGCGGGGCAATAGGTTGTCAAGGATTAGAATAGACAAGAAGGGCTGTGACGCCTGTGGGGTTTGCGTCGAGGTGTGTCCTGAAGGTGTGCTCACACTTCGGAACGGAGTTGCACAAGTTCGAGATGAGGATTCGTGTCTCGGAGTTAAGGCCTCACAATCGTGCTCCAATTGTTTTGGAACAACCTGCACGGGTTGCGTTGCCTGCGTGAGGAACTGTCCGAACGGGGCCATTCTGATACAGTAGACTACTTGGACTTCTTTTTTCGGTAGTCATCTATCGCGCTGTGAAGTGCGTCGGCCGCAAGGTTTGAGCAGTGCATCTTGATCGGAGGTAGTCCTCCCAAATGCTCTGCTACGTCAGCTCTGGTAATCTTCATTGCTTCGTCCAACGTCTTACCTTTGGCCAACTCGGTGACCATGCTGCTAGTTGCCACCGCTGCTCCGCATCCAAAAGTCTTGAACTTTATGTCAGCGATTCTATTATCCTTGACCTTGATGTGCACTGTCATCATGTCTCCACAGACGGGGTTGCCGACGGTGCCGACGCCGTCAGCGTCAGGGATCTCGCCGACGTTTCTCGGATTTCTGAAATGATCCATAACTTTCTCGCTGTACAAAACTCATACCTGCAACTCTTTTGGAGTGAGCGGTGACATTCTTCTAAGTCTTCTGACTATTTCTGGCAGGAGTCCAAGGACCTGATCTACTTCATCGCTTGTATTCCATCTGCCCAGACTGAAGAGAAGCGAACCATGAGCCTCTTCGTGACGAAGTCCAATCGCTCTGAGGACGTGGGAAGGTTCGAGAGTCTTCGAAGAACATGCAGATCCAGATGAAACTGCTATCCCTTCCATGTCTAGACTTAGCACAAGGGATTCTCCTTCTACGTAGCTGAACCTTACGCTGAGGTTGCTCGGCAACCGAGCGGTCGGGTGGCCGTTCAGATGCGAATGAGGGATGTTGTCAAGGATTCCTTTTCGAAGTCGATCTCTTATCTGCGCTAGCTTCGTCGATTCATCTTTCATTTCTTGAGCTGTGATCTCCGCTGCCTTGCCCATACCGACTATGCCCGGGGCATTTTCCGTTCCTGACCGCAGGCCTCTTTCCTGTCCTCCACCCAGAATGATTGGCCTCAACTGAGTTCCTTGCTTTACGTACAGGGCACCGACACCTTTCGGCCCATATATGTCGTTGGAAGAGAGCGACAGTAGGTCTATGTTCTCTCTTTCAACATTGATCGGGGCTTTTCCTACTGCTGCCACTGCATCGACGTGAAATACTGCACCGTGAGTATGTGCAATCTTGCTGATCTCTGCAATTGGTTCGATGGTCCCTATCTCACCGTTCGCATACATGATCGAGACAAGAATCGTGTCGTTAGAGATGGTCTTCTCAACTGCTGCTGGATCAATCATGCCGTAGCTATCTACGGGAACATGCTTAACGTCAAATCCCAATCTGGAGAGATGCTTGCAAATATTCAGGATCGATATGTGTTCTATGGCTGAGGTTACAATTGTCTTACCTTTTTCCCTTCTTCTTTCAGCGGTGCCGGTCAAAGCTAGGTTGTTGCTCTCCGTTCCTCCGGATGTGAAGACTACATCCTCTTTCCTTTCAGCTCCTATCAATGAGGCAACCTTCGCCCTTGCATCGTCTACGGCATTTTTTGCCTCCTGTCCAAAAGCGTGGGTTGAAGACGGATTTCCGAAGACTGTCCCAAAGCAAGGAATCATGGCTTCGATTACTCTGGGATCCACGGGAGATCCAGCTTGATAGTCCATGTAGATGCGCTTCATTTCTTTCACTTCTATTTCGTCTTGCGTATCACTATGCGAGTATGGTCAGACTCTTTCCTCATTTCTAGTATCGCATGACCTGTCCTCTTCGCCCAAGAGCGAAAATCTTCCTCTGCAGCGGGATCATCAGTCAAAACCGTAAGAACTTCTCCCACGGTCATCTTGTCAATTTCTTCTCTTGTCTTGAAAATTGGCATCGGGCAAAAGAGGCCGATACAATCCAAAAGCCTGTCGGCTTTCTGGTCGGTCAATTGGGTCATCCATTCTGTTTCATGCATTGTTGAAGTCAAAAACCTGTCGTTAAGAAGAATCGAATTCTGCAATCACCAATATGGCCTACATTTTCATTTGTTCTAGCTTTGCTGGAAGGTATTTATCAACGATATATGTCAAACCGTATCGGCTGAAGGCCTCCTGCTCGGCCTTCTTTCTTATTCTCAGAAAAGTTTCGATCTCCTTCTTCCACAACTTCCCCTCGTATCTCGGGTCCTTCCTAAGCTCATACAACCTCTTGATGTCAAGGTCAGTCAACTTGACGCTTGGAAGATTGTAATCGACTATGTCGGTTGCCCAGACACCTCCCCACTTCGCGTCAGGAGTGTTAAGTTCCCTGATGTGGGCGGCGTTGGCTGAACCTGAGATTATGACCATAGCTATGTGCATACCCCAAGGATCTCCATCCGTAAGGATAAGCACAGGCAGCTTGAGTTCTTGGCTCATTCTCCTGATCAGGCCCCTTGTCGCCCTCGGTGCCTGGCCTGCAGTTTGAACAAGGATCGCCTTGTGCTTCTCATGCACCTTTTCTTCCACAAATCTGGTGAAAAGTGCGCCTTTCTCTATAGCAATGATTCTCTTAGCTTTGCATTCAACAAACTCTGCATTTGTCAAAGCAGGGCCAATCATCATTCCGTCAGGGTGACTCGCAAGATTCAGTCTCTTTCCTTCGTATCCGGGAACGGTGTACTCAATTGTGAGATCTCCGAAGATCGCCGACCTTTCCTCAGGGAAGACATTGAAATCCTCCCGTGCAGCACCCAAGACCGTTTCTAGATCTGTGATTGTGTTGTCGCTCTCCGCTTGGTCAATGAAATTCATCTCGTACGCCTGAGCAGAATAGAATACGTCTCTGAGCGTACTTGTTCTGCTTTGACCGGAGAGTTCGTCGGCGAAAGATGCTGTCCATACGAGTTGAGTGAAAGGTCTTATGTGTCTGACATTTCTTGCGCTTCTCTTGACTTCTGTTTTTCCCAGAATATATTGTCTAGTTACTGGATCATAGAGTATGTTTTGTATCGATCTGCTGGGCATGTTTATTGAAGGGAATTCGTTGTGGTCAATTTGCTGGCAAACATTTCCTCCTAGTTCCTTCAGGCTTGCTAGGATCTTCTCTTTCCTTTGTTTGACTAGGCTTCTAGTTGCCTTTTTCTCTTTCGCCTTCCGCACCATATTTCATCACACTTCTCAAGAGTTGTTTTATGTTCGGAACGGTTTTTCTTCCTGCAAGCTTGGCAGAAAAGGAAGCGATCTTTGGCAGGTATTCTTCAAACACGTCTAGCCTCTTCTTTTCTCTTTCCAGATGTTGTTTCTTTGAGAGGAATATGGAGAGTCTTCTTGCTGTTTCTCGTACAGCATTCAGTATCTCTCGCTCTATGTCCGGTCTATCGGCAATGAATTCTTTGCCGACCGTCTTGTACGGGATCTTCGTTGAGCAGAGGTGCACAAAGACCGCTAGAGGTGCATCTGGAGGAACCTTGTAATGTCTCCAATCGACTAACGAATCTACGACCTTCCAAGAAACGTCGCTTGATTCGTCGAAGAGAAGGGGGATCTTGTTTGCAAATCTGTACAGTGCTGTCTTCCCAGTGTTCTGGATTTGACCCCCGTAGGCTATACCGACTTCCACAATGAAGGGGAAACCAGAGTAAGCCGCTGGTCTTCTCTGATGAACGGTTACGAATTCTGGAGTGAATTCCTTGTTTATTCCCGCTTCTAGCAATTCCTCTCCCAAGGGGCTCAAGCAACTTGCATCGGGTGCCAGAAAGTCGTTGAATGTCTTCATCGCATTTACTAATCTGACGATTTCTTCTGGCTCTAGCCTTTTCGGATTCTTCTTATGGTTGACGCCTGCGCTGTCCAGGAATCTCCTCGCGATGGTATTCCCAACGCGTTGAAAGTGGGTTTTCATGAAGTCCTTCATCGTTCGCGTTGTGGTTGTCTCTATGATTCTCTTCAGTGCTTCTACATCTACCCCGTGAGGGTGCAATGTGGTTTCCTTTGGAGGTTTAGGCATCTTCTGCGTGGCTCTGACAGATCTGTACAATCGACCTTTGGGATCCACAAATGTCAGGTTCGCGTAAGGTGCGACTATCCCGGTCTGTTTCATGTAGTCAAGTATCTTGGACATGGCGCGCGTGTAGTCTGCTTCCGTGTGCAATTCTATGATCGTACCATGCCATTTGTTTTGGTTTGGATGTTTCTTATGCTTGAGTATGATTGGCTTGTTGTGTTGAATATCCATTGAGAGTTCATATTCATGGATCTTGCCACGTCCGGTACTGGAGATTATTCTGACTGGCTTGTGTGTTGTGATCTGCCCGTAGAGAATTGCCATTTTGCCTCCGAGGCCAAAGGTGCCTCTTGTCTGCCTCAGTTTGTATTTTGATCCAAAGAGAACTTGGCCGAACGCCGGGGGAATCATATCCGGCGGAACACCGCACCCGTTATCTTGAACCCTGACAAAGTATGTTCCAGGGTCTTCTTCAGACTCTGAGATTTGAGAAACTCGGATATAGATGTCGGGTAGATGGCTGTACGTCTCGCATGAATCCAGAGAATTCTCCACCAGTTCCCGAAGCGTTGAGTAGATGGCTCTGGATGGGTTTGTGAATCCGGCAATGTCTCTGTTCCTGTAGAAGAAATCTGCCGGACTTATCTCTTGGAAGAGCTCTGTCATGACTGGTTTCCTTCGAATTTTTCTGATATTCATTGCACTATGCTTTCTATTATATGATCAAAATGAATGACGAGTCGCCGTCAAATTTCACGTTGCTTCACAGCATAAGTTGCTATGGATTAATCTCCACAGACTTTTCCTAAGCCAAAGATCTCATCAAAGATGAGACTGCAGGTGATTTTCTTCTTAATAGTCAATCTCATTGTTTTGGCATCGGCTTCTCCCATAGCTCAAGAGTCTGTCTTCTTTTCTCCTCCCAACGCCTATCTCGTAAGAATCTATAGACTGTTGCATGTTGCTTTCCCCTCAAGATCATCTCTATTGCTTCTCTGGCAGTCGCGACTCTCTCATATCCCCCTAGTATGCCAATCGTGTCACCATAAATCGAAAGATTGGCTCTAGTCATTTCTTCGATTATTCTTCTGGTCTTTCCTTCTTGGCCTATGATGCGTCCCTTGAGTCTTCTAATGTCACTCTCATTCTTTCCATAGAGTTCTCTCAGATCAATGAATTCCAAGACCATGTCTTCATCAAACAAAAAACAGGCCTTCTCAGAAGAGAAACCTCTTCCGATAGCGATTGCAATATCTCTCGCTCTGAGAAGCGACACAGGATCTGTGTTCTCATCTCGAGGCGTTATCTCCACAGTACCTGTTTCCCCCGAGATGGAGAGGCACACACCAAGAGTTTCCTCAATCCTCTTTTTCTCCCCTCCTTCTCGCCCAATGAGAACGCCGACTCTCTCTCCGGGTATTATGCATGTGATCTTAGTCTGCATCTCTTCCAATCACCCAATCGTGAAGGTGGTTTTCCAGTCTTACGTCAACGGCATGTCTCGAAAAGAAACTGTTTACATTGGCCAGGTCTCGTCTGAGAAACATGTCTGATAATGGGTGACTCAGTGACACCGTCTGAGACATGTCAATCATTATGGGTTTCTTCTTCCACATCATCACGTTGTATTCACTCAGATCTGCGTGAACAAGTTCAGCCTTCTGATAGAGCAATCTGATTTCCTTCAGTAGTCTCCCATACAAAGTTGCCGTTACCTGAGGCCCCGTGTCCTTCAGAAGTGGTGCGGGTACTCCTTTTTCTCCAATGAACTGCATCACTAGAATGTTGCCTCTCACAAGAATCGGCCTCGGAACACTCACGCCGGCTGTCGCGGCAGTTTGAAGGTTCTTGAACTCTTTCTGAGCCCAAAGGTAGACGAGTGAACGTGTGTCTCTCTTGATCCTCTGAAACCTAGGATCCCCCTCCAGATACATCATTCTGCCTTGACGAAAATCCGTCGTAGCCTTCAAGAATATCTTCACAGCAACATCTTTGCCGTCAAAGTCCTGTCCCAAATATACCTTTGATTCTTTTCCCGCTTCAATACATCCATGAATATGTGATAGATGCCCTTGATTCAAGAGTTTGTAAACTAACATCAATGTTGACTTGTCGAAAACTTCCTCAAGAGCTTCGAGTTCTTCACTGCGCTTCTCTCTTATCAGCTGTTCGACTTCGTATCTTCTCTCTCTAAGCCGAAGTTTCTTCTCAAGCGCTTCAGTCGCCACTTCCCTTTTTCATCCTCAACCTATGTTCAGATACTTGTTGTTCTTCAGCCACTCCACTTGATTGCCAGTGTATCTCCACAGGATGTCTCCTTTGCTGTCGTGTTGGAACTCCCATGGGTCAACGAGCACGACGTCACCAGTTTTGATCCATACTTTACGCTTCATTCTTCCTTTGATGCGGCAAGTCCTCTCGTGGCCGTCAGTGCACTTTACCGTCAGCCGGTCATAGCCTAACATCTGAGTAACAAAACCAAGGACTTGATTCTGTGCCGGCAGAACCATTTCCCTCAGTTGCCCTTCACTAAGTACTTTCCTCTTTCCCATTCTGAAGTGCCTTTTCCAATCGTTTGTTGCTAATGAAAAATGAGTGGCTATTAAGTGTATGTCGGAAGAATCAGGTGCCTATCGGATTCGACCAATCTTGATGATTTGAACGTGGGGGACTCCGCCTATCCTCACTATTGCGTCAGGATCGACCAATCCTCGTTGTACTGCGGCGTCTATCACATTTCCTCCGACTAGATTTCCTATGTTGGCCGCCTCAAGTGCTTGCATCGTTTCATCAATGCTACAGAGATCGCCTCCATAGAATCCGGGTGCTACTTCCAACTTCTTCTTGCCTTCTCGAAAAGTCTTCCCGAGCGTATTCTCGTCGCAGGCAGCAACCATCACACAGTTCTTGTCTTTGAAGATTCTAACATACGCCTGCTCCAAGATTTCTTCACTTCGTCACCTAGTGAGAATTGAAGATCTGGCACCACATGCCTCGCAGTCTAGAAACAGAAATCTATCCTCTTTCACTATTTTTGTGTCAGGTCTACCGCATGTTGGGCAAGTCACGTACCGGCCGATATATATGTCGAGAAGACGTCTGATGGATTCCCTTCCGAACTTTCCCTTGAATATTGCCCGCGAATCTTCAACAGCTACGGCCGTGGCAAGCTCTCTTGTTATGAATTTCAACACGTGATGAGGATCACGATTCAAGTAGCCGCATATCTCCTTGAAGTTTGCAATCCAAGTTCTCGTCTTCGTACTCGTGATCTGTGGAGCCGGCAGTTCGAATCGTTCACCGCTACTCTTCTTGGCCGGCATCTTCTCCAGCGCTCTATCGAGTAGCTTTTGGTAGTCTTGACTCATCTTGCTGAGACCTACTCCAGTGAAGGTGACACGGACTATTAAACGCCTTTCGGGTTACGAGCAAAATGGTCGGGAGAAGAGCTGCTTTGATAGGCGCATTCTACTTCGGCAACTGTGCTTCTAAGATTGTGGATTGGCTTGGTTCTCAGAGGCACAATCGCCGAAAAGAGAGAACTTATTGTCATTTCACAGAAAGATTAATCAAGACACCACCTACTCTTACGGGAGAGGTCACGGAGGGATAGGCTCTAAGCATTTCCTCAACTGATCAAGCTGGTCGAGCTCTGAAAAATAGTCGATTTGTTGTCACCTGTGCTCTCCCATATGCGAACGGAGAAATACATCTCGGTCACTTGACCTCAACCTACCTTCCCGCAGACATATTCGTAAGATTCTGTAGACTCAGCGGAGTCGAAGTCGCCTTCGTCTGCGCAACAGATGATTTCGGAACCCCCATATTGATAGCGGCCGAGCAAGAGAACAAGACCCCTGAACAGTTTGTTGCCCATTGGAATCAACGCGACCTTCAAGATTTCACAGACTTGGCCATAATTTTCGACATCTTTGACAAAACGAGCTCAGAAGAGAACATACAACTGACTCAGCACTTCTTCACTCAGCTATATGATAAGGGATACATATATGAGCGGGAAGTCTTCCAACCCTATTGCTCGAATTGCCGAAAGTTTCTACCTGATAGGTATGTCAAAGGCACATGCCCATTTTGCGGAGCAGATGATCAATACTCAGATAGCTGCGAGAAGTGTGGCAAAGTCTTTCAACCAGGGGAGATCAAGAACCCTTTCTGTGCTATCTGTGGATCAAAACCGGAGAGCAAGGGTAGCAAACATTTCTTCTTCAGACTATCTACTTTCGCCGAACCAGTAAGGAACTGGTTGCAGACAAATGACAACTTGCAGCCGGAAGTCAAGAACTACGTACTCAACTGGATCAAAGAGGGGATTCAAGACTGGGACATAACCAGGGACATTAAGTGGGGCGTTCCAATACCGAAAGACGAAGCAAAGGGAAAAGTCCTCTACCTATGGTTCGACAACCATCTCTGCTACATATCCAGCACTCTGAAACTGCTAGAGCAAAAGGGAATCGATGGAAAGGCATTCTGGAACAATTCAACAATCTTTCACTTCATTGGCAAAGACATAGTCTACCACCACTATCTGTTCTTGCCAGCGATGAGAATTGGAGTGGGCGAATACAAGCTACCTGAATTCATTCCAACGAGAGGCCACTTGCTGCTTCAAGGAGAGAAGTTCTCCAAGAGTCGCGGCTGGTACGTGGGATTAAGGGAGTTCCTCAACATTTTTCCGGCTGACTACTTGAGGTACTATCTCGCTGCAACTACTCCATACAGCCAATCAGATGTGAGCTTCGACTGGAAAGAATTCCAAAGAAGAATAAACAACGAGCTTGTTGCTAACATTGGAAACTTCGTACATAGAACTCTTACCTTCTTGTGGTCAAGGTTCGGTGGAAAGGCCCCAGAGCCAAACCAATTCGATGATCTCGATCTTGAATTTGAGGGCAGAATCAAAGACTTGGCCGAACAAGTTGGAAGAGAACTCTCACGTGTTGAACCTGACAAGGCGCTCAAGAAGATTCTGGAATTCTCAAACTACTGTAATCAATACTTCCAGAAGAGGCAACCTTGGGCCGACGACAAGAATGCCTCCAACTGCCTATACCTATGTGTAAACGCGGTACGATCGCTCGCGATTCTGCTTGAACCATACCTTCCCAACTCCGCAGAAGCTCTCTGGCAGATGCTACGCGCAGAAGGATCTGTGCACAAGCAGAGCTGGAAATCAATCTCGCTCCTTCAGATAGATTCAAATCATGAGATCAAGAAGCCTCAGATCCTGTTCAGAAAAATAGAGGATTCTGAAATTGAGAAACAACTAGAAAAACTCAAACCCCAACTCAAAGCTGAATGAGATTGCTACTCAAGCTAGACTTGCATGTTCATACCAAGAATTCGCCAGATGCATCCACTGATCCGGGTGTCGTTGGTCAGATAGCTAAGAGCCGGGGCCTTGACGGAGTCGCAATCACGGAGCACGACCTCTGTTCACCTATTAAGTCAAGTGAGATCTTGATCATTCCTGGGATTGAGGTAAGCTCGAGGGAAGGTCACGTACTAGCACTTGGCGCAAACGAGACGGTTCCAAAGGGCCTGCCAGCAAGAGACACAATCGAGTTACTGCGTAAACAGAGCTGTGTCACAGTAATCCCCCATCCATATGATCGTTCAAGCCCAAGTATTGATCCGCTTCATCTGAGATGTGATGTCCACGCCATAGAAACCATCAATTCTTCTGTGATTCCGTTTAGCTCATGTAAGAAGAAAGCCGAAACCGCAGCCAGAATCCTCGAGCTCTCGATGGTGGCGGGAAGTGACTCTCATATTCCGTCAACAATAGGTGACGCCTTCACCTTGGTTGAAACATCCTCGCCATCTCTTGCAAGTGTTCTCGAGTCAATTCGGTCTGGAAGAACTACGCCTTGCGGTTCAGCTACCAGCGTCAAGAATCGATTGCGAACTATGCAAACAACTCTCAGCAAGAAGCTGTCGACTCTCTAAGCGCGATTCATGCTGTCTTGATTTGGCTCGATGAGACCGCATGCAATCGAACTAATGCGCCTTCTATCCTCCTCCCACAGGAGGCATTAAGGCAACTACACAATCATCAGTAAGTCTTGTGCTTAGGCCTTCTAGACTGTTGATACTTGTTCCGTTGATCAGAAAAAGGAGATGTGCTCTCGGTGTGCCAGTCTTTTCTTCTAATACATATTCTCTGAATTTGGCCCCATGTTGTTCGACCAAACGGTTCAGGAGATCGCCGATCGTGGAGTTCTCTTGTAGCTCAATTTTGTCCTCTCGTTTGCCCGTGATCTCTCTCAAAGTAGCAAAATACCTGACGCTTACTTTCAATTCGGCTTGTCTCTCGAGCATCTTCTTGGCGGTATCATCTCGCGACGAGGAAGATGACTGTGATTCCTGTGGCTCAGTGAACGCTTCCTCTATGAGACTAATAAACGTGAGTTACAACCTAGGCTGTCGACTTGAGAATTCCACTCGTAGATTCGTAGGGCCTGCTCGTCCGGGAAAAAGGTGAACTACGCGAAGCAATTCGTGCAGTTTAGCTTGTGCGTCTTTCTTTCCACATCTTCCAAGTGAGGCACATCGTCTTCGGGTGGGAAGCGGCCACATCGTCAATCCTTCCGACCGTTGTGTTCTGTGGAGCATCTTGTAGGAGTCTGGGTTGTTCATATGCTTCCTCAGCTATCTTCAGTAGAATCTGTGCGTATCGGTCAAGGTCTTCGATGCTTTCGGTTTCTGTCGGCTCTATCATCAGGGCCTCATTGACAATCAATGGAAAATATGCAGTGGGAGCGTGAACGCCAAAGTCAAGCAACCTTTTCGAAATGTCTAAAGCTCTTATTCCAGTTTCTGCCGTGATCTTCTCTGTGCTTATCACAATTTCGTGCTTTCTTACCTTCTTCGGATCAAAAGGCATCACGTATCTGCCTGTTGCGAGCACTTTCTTTGCAAGGTAATTTGCATTCATGACGGATACCTCGGCAGCCTCCTCCAGACCTTCTGCTCCGAGAAGGAGTATGTATGCATAGGCTCTCAGAAGAATCGAGATGTTGCCGAGGAAGCTTCTGACTTTTCCTATGGACCTAGGCCTATTGTAATCTAGATAGTAGCTCTTTCCGTTGAATTCAACGGTCGGCGTCGGAAGGAACTTTCCGAGTTCTTCAGTTACGCCAACTGGACCGGCACCCGGCCCTCCTCCACCGTGTGGAGTTCCAAAGGTCTTGTGAATGTTTATGTGGGCCACATCGAACCCCATTTCTTTCGGTCTTGTCTTCCCAAGAATAGCATTGAGGTTTGCACCGTCATAGTAGAGCAGTCCGCCAGCGTCGTGGACTATTTCCGCGATGTCGAGGATCCTCTTCTCAAATATGCCTAGTGTGTTTGGATTCGTTATCATCATACCTGCGGTCTTGTCGTTGACAACGCTCTTCAACGCTTCAAGGTTAACGCAACCCTCATCATCCGAAGGGACAACTACCACCTTGAAGCCTGCCATGGCTGCGCTTGCCGGATTTGTACCGTGCGAACTGTCGGGGACGATCATCTCCATCCTTTTGTCGAGTTCGTTTCGCTCTTTGTGGGCAGCTCGGATGATCAAAGCCCCACATAGTTCACCTTGAGCTCCAGCAGATGGCTGAAGAGAGACTTTGGACATTCCTGTGACCTCTGCGAGAAAACCTGACAGTTCATAGAGCATCCTGAGGATCCCTTGAGTGAGTGATGTATGTTGAAGGGGATGCAGATTCTTCATCTTAGGTGATGCTGACACGACTTCACATATCTTCGGGCTGTACTTCATGGTGCAGCTTCCCAGCGGATACGTTCCCAAGTCGACTGAGTAGTTTTCCTGAGAAAGCCTGGTGAAATGCCTAACAACTTCCACTTCTGATACTTCCGGCAGATCAGACAGTGTTCCTCGCAACATATCTGCTGGAAAGGTCTTCATCGCTTCTTGCAGAACACTTTCTTCTTCTCGTGTCAGCTTCGGAGGGATTTGACCTATCTTACCCTTTCCTGAGAGTTCGAAGATCAATGGCTCATTCCAGTTTGCTTGTCTGAACGCCAACTCTAGGCCTCCAAAACTTCAGATACTGACGCGCACAGCCTGTCAATGTCTTCCTTAGAATGCGTTTCAGTGACACTGAAGACGGCCGTTTCCCCGAGTTCAGGAATGCTCTCCGTCAGGGACGCGCCCATCTGAATGCCCTTCTCGAGAAGCATTGACTCCAACTTTGAAAGCTTCTTTCCGGTGTCGTCGAAGTTCACAGTGAATTCCTTGAAGTGAGGAGCGTCCATCAGGGGGACTTTGATTCCTTTGACTTTCCTCAATCCGTTGATAGCGTAGTACGTCTTTGAAAGTATGATCTCGCCAAGTTGCTTCATGCCTTGTGCTCCCATGAGCGAGAGATATGCAGCAGCGGTTAGAGCAGACAGTGCCTCGTTTGTACAGATGTTCGAGGTAGCTTTCTCTCGCCTTATGTGTTGCTCTCTGGTTTGCAGCACCATGCAGTAGGCCCTCTGCTTTTTGTCCCTCGTAGTGGTCATGCCTATGATTCGGCCAGGCATGTGTCTGAGAAGCTTCTCTCCGTTGCAAGCGAATACTCCTAGAAGTGGCCCGCCGTAGTTCATCGGGCTGCCCAGACATTGGCCTTCGGCGATCGTTATGTCTGCTCCATAGTCTCCCGGAGGCTTCAGTATTCCGAGAGACGTCAAGTCCACTCCGGCCACGAAAAGAGCTCCATTCGAATGTGCGATCTCTGCGATATCTTGGACTTTGGTCTGCACGCAGCCTAGATGTGAAGGGGTCTCAATGTAGACGGCCGCGCAGCCGCCTGTGATTTTGTTCTCTAGATCTGAGAGATCCATCTGGCCTGTACGATTGTTGTTTCTGGCTTCAATGATTCTGATGCCTGCAGGCTCAGTGTAGGTTCTTAGAGTTGCGAGCCTGTCTGGATGCATATGGTGAGGAATGAGGAACTCGCTTCTCTGTGTAGCTCTACAAGACATCAGGGCAGCTTCGCCTAGTGCTGAGGCCCAATCATAGAGCGATGAATTTGCATAATCCATAGCCGCGAGTTCGCAGATCAGGCTTTGATATTCGAAAAGGGATTGGAGCATTCCTTGGCTAATCTCAGCCTGGTAGGGCGTGTATGATGTGACGAATTCAGATCTGGCTGAGACTTCGGAGACAGCGGCTGGGACATAGTGATTCCAGCATCCTCCTCCCAAGAAGCTCAGAATCTCAGGAACGACTCTATTGGTCGAAAGCAGTGTCTCAACATGTTTCTTTACCTCAAGCTCCGACCTAGTACCGGGCAGATTGAGTTTCTTCTTCAACCTAACCTCTTGAGGCATATCCGAATAGAGTTCCTCTACGCTTGATATCCCGAGAGTCTTCATAATCTGAGTCTTTGCTTCGATAGCGGTTGAGGGAATGTACGGGTGAGTGGCCTTGGCTCCCATACTGCTTCACTTTCATACTAGTGGAAGGAGCAAAGCCGCCTTATGATTTTCGCATCAGGTCAGGTCTTCTCGTATTTTCCTTTCTTCTTTTGGTATTCTTCAACGCTCATCTTTGGCCGAGCGGGGACACCCATAACGACCGTTCTTGGTGAAACGTCTCGAGTTACCAAGGCGCCAGCCGCCACAACCGCCTCATCTCCAATCGTTATCCCCGCTATGAGAATGGCGTTAGCTCCGATCACAGCTCCCCTTTTGAGGGTCACGCCGACAAGTTTCCGGCTGGGAGGATATCGATCGTTCGTAACTGTAACTCGCGGAGCCACGAAGACATCATCCTCGACAACTGTCATCGGAGGCAAATAGGCCCCAGATTGTATCACGACTCGATCACCGATCGTAACTCCGCCATCAATGATCGTAGAAGATCCAATTCGGGAATCACGGCCTATCTTGGTGTCTTCTCTAATGAGCACATGGTGTCCCGTCTCCAATTCCTCTCCCGTGGATACCCTTTCGTAGATTACAGTTCCAATCCTTATCGTGGAGCCATTTCCAAGCTTCGCTCCGTCACTTATGCGATCATAGATCTCTGGGTCGAATGCCTTAGTGGCAGACCAGTCTAAGACGAGTGTACCTGTGAACAGTTCTCTTTTCAAGGTGGATCGGCACGGATAACCTACTACAGTGCCTCTTCCAAGAATTGAGCCATCACCAACACAGCTTGGTCCGAGAATGATGTTCTCTCCCTCGAGAAGCACCCGACCTAATGTTGCTCTTTTTGAAATGAACATGGCCGATGCAGGTATCAGGTATTAGCGTAGGAGGCTCTTATGTCTTAGACCAAACCAGGATTCGCGAGTACCAACGCTAGCGCGCGCGACAAGATCATCATTCCGTCGGGAGTTACGTTGCCTTGAAGTGTTTCACCGATACCATGTTCGATACCGGCCAGCCCCGCTAGAACGCCGAATGTTGAAGCCATTACTCTGCGCGCGCGCACCATCACAGTAGCGTGGACCACCACCACTACACAGGCAACGACTCCAAGCACTGGAGCCAGCACCACAAGCGCGCGTAGTCGGCTATATGTTTATATGTTGAGCAGTATAAGCATATAACTGCGGAGAACAAATATGAGCTACGTTAGAGCGGACTCGATCTCCTCACGACAAACAGGCAGCTCTACTGACCGTTTGATCCAGGCTGTGGAAAGAGGGCTCTCTTCTTTTGGAAGAAACGTTTCTGAGATCGTCTTCTATAACCTTGAGAAGAGGTTTCTGGTAGATAGGAATAAGATAGTTGATGATCCTGAACTTTTTGTTAAAGCTCTCCATGCAATGTTTGGTTCTGGCGCTGCAATCGTAGAGAGGATGATTGTAAAATTCGTATGTGAAGGTCTTGAAATAATGAGCCTACATCCTTCGACGTTCTCTGACTGCATAGAAATCGTGAAGAATCGTCAGCGCGCGGGCGGGCCTCCACGATGGCTATGAGCCTAAGCGCTTATACTGCTACATTAATAAACATCAAGTCACAAAGCAACTAATTAGCGCGGGGATAGACATGGGTAGAATAACCATCACTCTAGGCGACGACCTCGACAAGAAACTTCGCGAGACTGTCGCACAAACGCTTGGTTTCAAGAAAGGTAACCTCCAGGTCGCGGTAGAGGAGGCACTTGGGGAATGGATCAAAGTCCATACGCGTGCAGTGGAATTGCTCAGGGAGACACGTGCTCGCCAGCTGCTCAAGGAGATGGATCGACGATGAGCAATAGTGTAGCCGTTCAGAATGCGAGCACTATTGTCATTGATAGGCAGTGCATTAGGCAGAACGAGGCGCCTCCAGGCGCCTAGGTTAGGTACTAAAACGCGAAATATGCTGACTTCTACGTTTTCTATTCGCCAACACTACTGCAACAACCATAACTCCGACAAGAACTGCGCGCGCGTTTACAGTGAGAGACTTTCCGCATGGTGGCATGAACTGGATTCGTTCTTGATGACGGCCAAGTTTCCTCATGAGGATCCGGCAAATTGGCCTAGCATATAGACGATGAAAGTCGGGTCATCCGAATCTCAGCCAGGATCTTTGCCTGATGCCACCGTAAACGGTGAGATTTGTGAGAGCTCTCTACTATGACGATCATGGTAAGGCGTGGCTTCTCGAACGAAAGTGGGAGCCGCAAACTGGCAAGTGAACGATGGATTAGAGCGCGAGAATACGACAAGAAGAGGGCTAGCTAGATCCCGCTAGCGCGCGCCAGCTTCTTGCTAAACTCTTTCGCTTAACATGAAGATGTATGCTTGGTTTTGGCAAGAGAACGGATGAGCTTTACACTCACTCATGCGGCTCTTGAGGAAGAGTCATTGAATGAGTGTAAGGCTCTGTATG
>JALHTG010000014.1 GCA_022865705.1 Candidatus Bathyarchaeota archaeon
AATCCTCCTTCAGGAACTGCTATCCGTCCGATAATGAGACCCTCAAGTGTAGTCTACTGGTCCAGGTTTGGGTTGGCTATCCTTTCGGCATTCATATGTTTTGTTCTACGACTGAAAGGAGAAGTCGGGATTGCGGTTGCTTTTGCGATCTATGTTTCCTCGTATTTTCTCTTTAGGTACGGGTTGAAGTATGGTGATTTGGAGCTGAAAGGAAAGCAACGCGCATTGTCATTGGGATCAGGAACCTTCATCTTTGTTTGGGCAGCAGTCTGGATGCTGCTGTTCACGCTGAGCCCCTATTGAGCTTAGGCTGACTCTTCATTCGTCGCCTTCTGTTCCTTATGCGTAGATTGTCGGTTGCGCCAGGGCTTCAGTCTACTCACTGTTTTCACGAAGTCACCTAGTGCGGAGAAGTATCCTTTGTCATAACTTTCGTAGAGCGGGCTGGCTGTTTGCTCATTGAACTCTTTCTTCAGAGCTTCAACGTTCTTGGCGGTGAGTTCGACATTGTTGAGATAGAGGTATTTGTCGTCGCTAGATCGATAGGTGAGCAGAAGACCTTCCACGGCCTTAAGGTATCCTCGGTCCTGTTCAGATCGTCTAGCGGTTTGTCTGATCTCATCGAGCTTCTTCTCGGCTTCACCAAATCTCTTCTCAACAATGAGATGGAAGTATTGAGAAAGGTGGTTCTTTGTTTCTTCTGGCAACCCTATTTGCGCCTCTTGACTTCATCTTCTTCAGTGACATCCTTGATGCCTTCGTTGGTTACTTTGAAGATCCTTTCACCTTCGGGCAGATACGGGCTTGACACCAGTCGAACGATCCTGACAGGGCCACTTGCCGTCCTTCTCAGAAACATCCGTGTGTGGCTCGTATGAGCAACCACATGCCCCCCAACGGGTTCAACAGCTAGTGCAAAGAATGCATCTGGCTTGGACATCACTTGATTCGTTACGACCGCAACTGCATTAAACGCTCTCGCAAGCCTTACAAGTCGATGCATGTGTGAGTTCAGTCTCTGTTGACGTTCAGCAAGCATTTCCCTACCAAGATACTCACTTCTGAAATGCGCGGTCAATGAGTCTACGATGATGAGACGAATATTGTTCTCTTTGATGACTTTGTCAGACTTCTCCAAGAGGAGTATCTGATGATCTGAGTTGTATGCTTCGCAGTAGATTATTTTCTCTGCTACTTCTTTCGGATCTATGCCAAGTGGCTCAGCCATTCGAACGATCCACTCTGGCCGAAAGGTGTTCTCAGTGTCGATGTAGAGTGCTGCACCATTCAATCCGCCTTTCTCTTCAGGAAGATGAGCGTTAACGGCAAGTTGATGACATAGTATGGACTTGCCAACCCCATATTCACCGTAGAATTCGGTTATCGTTTGGGTTTCAAGACCCCCTCCGACGAGTTCGTCGATTGCTTTGCTCCCTGTTGTGAGGCGCTGAACGTTCTGTCTCATCTTGATCAGTTCGTCAGCTCTTATGAATGTTATAGCGATCGTGTTTCTGGCCTCAGAGATTATCTTCCCTGCCTGTTTCTCTCCAATTCCTGCAGGCACCAGTTCCTTGATAGTTGCGATGGCAAGTGATTCTACTGTCTGGAATCCTAGCTCGCGGAGTTTCTCTGCTGTTGCCGGTCCAACTCCGGGAAGATCCTCAATGATCTCATACTGCTTGGGCTTCTCAGACTCCTCGTCCTTCTTTGCTTTCTCTCCATCATCTGGCAAGAAATTTCAACACCGAGATTGAGTTGAGGTTCTCATGTTTCTATTATTTAAGGAAAAGAGAGAGAAGAAAGTGTTGTCGTCGTGAAGCCTGTGGTGACTGCGCATGTGTGAATCCTAAAGCTCCGCGACTACACTTCCATTCGTCTTGCCACACGTTCTGCCGACAGAAACTTGTATATAGGTTGCTTCCAGAAGACCTGCGATCACACGGAGGATTCACGTTGGGAATAGAAGAAACTATTGAGAAAACGGCTGTAGAGACCTTGAAACGAGCTGTGGTCTACTTGCCCAAAGACGTGAAAGAAGCTCTCAACAACGCGTACGAGAAGGAGACTTCTGAGACTGCAAAAA
>JALHTG010000095.1 GCA_022865705.1 Candidatus Bathyarchaeota archaeon
CAGGTCTCTGTTCATTTTGGGACGGCCGGGTTTCTTCAGGGTCGGCGTCACCCCGGCCTTCCTGTAGTTCTGCCAGAGTTGTTCGATGCGTCTGCTGGTCACTTTCTGTATCAGGGCCAGTTCTCCGCTGCCCCTCCCCCTAAGTTTCTCTTGGATGAGCCAACGGATCTACCTATCGTTGAGTTTCACCCTCAGAAGCTTAGCTTCATATACGAAATGATTTCCGGATACGAGAATTGCCGCGCGATATGAAAAGAGTTAAAGTCCGAGGACACGCACTCGAAAAGAGAGCCATGGTACGGAGGTGGAGTCTACGCCTGTAGTGATAGTTGAGATGTGGGAAGGAAGGACCTCAGAACAGAAAGAGAAAATCATAAAGGGGATCACCAAAGTCTTCGGAGAGATAGGTGTGAAGCCTGAATCGTTGCAGATCATAATCCACGACATACCGAAGACGAACTGGGGTTCACGAGGAGAACAAGCATCGAAGCTACCCACATGAACCAGAGAACGGCCAGAAAGGTCATAGGTCGATAGGCAGGTATTGCGATTCATGCCGGATAGAGTCCATTGTGCTCACATTCTCGTCAAGACCGAACAGGAAGCAAAGATGGTACTTGAACGCCTGAAAAAAGGAGAGAAGTTCGCAAACATGGCCGCAGAAGTTTCTCTTTGCCCGTCAAGAAAGCGAGGGGGAGATCTTGGAATCTTCACCAGAGGAAAGATGGTCAAAGAATTCGAGAACGCCGCCTTCTCTCTTCAGAAAGGTGAAACCTCACCAGTAGTCAAGACAAAGTTCGGATACCACATAGTCAAACGTCTAGAATAGGATCAAGCAGGACGCTTGGCCTTCAAATTTCTCAACTAGCTCTCAACAACGATGCCACTATGAGTGCGCGTCCCGTCATACTCACATTCAAGCAGGGTGATATCCCCCCACCTTCCTCTGATGAAGGCCGGCCGTACGCTTAGGAATGATCGAGAGCTGTGGATGAGGAAGCGCTTTTCGGAACTCAGAGGCTAAGTAGATGGAGGGAAGTGGATTCGAAGCCGAAAAGGTCGGCCTGAACTTCTGCAACTGAGGAAAGACCTGCCAGACTCTGCATCAGGTTCACCGCTGAGCCTCGACTTGTCCTACGTCTTCCTCCGGATCAACTTGTGAGTGCCAAGCAAACCTGCAATAAGACAAGCAAAACAAGTCACCAGGAACATCGGCCGAATCCCAATAGCATCAGCAAGGATACCGCTCAGCCATGGACCACAGAACATGCCGACTGCATAGACTGCTTGATGCAACCCCATAGCCGTTGCACGCTCGGCCTCTACCACCCGTTCTATGCTCATACCCATCAACACTGGATATCCAATTCCTTGAGATACACCAAGGCAAATTTGCGCAAGAAAAACCATTGTTAGCGACGAAGCCAGGGCTGCTTCTCCTATCCCAAAAGACATCAGCAGAAAACTAGAGTACACCAAGCGCCTAGCTCCGATTCTTCTGACTATTGCAGTCGCGGCGAGATTTCCCAATGTTACTACGCCGATGTTCGTTGCCACCAGAATACTCTGAGTAACGTCTGTGGCACCAAGCTGCTTTGCCAGGATTGCCATGAAGCCGAAAGTAATGGCCCAATTGGCGTATTGACTCACCGCACTCAGCAAAGAGGGAAGCAGCACATCACGTCTCACAACAAGAACACCTATACTTCGCACGGACGGCCTCTGTGGAGATCGCCGATTTTCTCGCACAGGTAAGATAATCAGTGCGGCTATTGCTGCAGCCGTTGCTGCAAGGAAAAAGGCCAACGAATACCCTCCGAGTTCATTAAGCCAACCCGTGACGCCAGTAGCAAGCATTCGCCCAACTGAACCAATCATGGTCAACAATGCACTAGCCCGCACGGCATCTTCCGGAGGAAACAGACCGCTAAAGACCACAACTAAAAGCACCCATATGCCAGCCGCTAAACCAGAAATGGCGCGACCCATGATCAATCCATTCGCATCGCTTGCTACTCCCATTGTCGAGGCCCCCACGCCCGCCAGGATGAACCCTATGATTACGAACGGCTTGCGCCATCCCAACCAATCTGCAACGATGCCCAGCGGCAATCGAATGATCGCCTGCCATAGACCGTACATAGAGAGAACTACGCCCATCAGGGCTAGGTTGCTGGTTTTACTCTGCACGTAGACTGGCAACGTAGGCACATACAAGTAGAGCGAAATCCAATACAGAAAGACAGCGAGCACGTAGAGAGCAATCAGCAGCCGTCGACCAGTAGTGCTTGTTACGGAAGACGAAGCGACACTACTTGGCGTCAACGCATTCAAGTTTTCAAAGTCACCTTCAGATTTGGGACTATTCTCGCTCTCGACGATTGCATTTCGGCCACATATCTCTCCGATCTCAGATACACTGATGACCGTTAAGGACCCATGAACCAGTGATTAAGGTTGTGAACTGGCCGTTCCACCGAGAGCATCCATCAAATAGGATGACTCAAATCAATTGAATGGGTTCGCAAGCTAAGAGATACGTCTACGAGGTTCTTGATGACACTTCAAATCCCAAGGATTTTCAAGAACTCAGTTTCGTCCATTTCTGAGATTTCGATGATCTTCTGGTTTAAGTGAAAACCAGCGATGATTCGAACCTGGGAAGAAGGTTTTCCGAGCTTCTTGGATATCCACTTCACGATCTCACGGTTAGCTTTTCCTTTTGTAGGCGGAGCAGTAACACGCATCGTGAAAGTGCCGTCAGGTTCCGAGAAAAGCCTTGTTTCTTTGCTCATAGGCTTCACATACACTGCTACTCTCATCGGATGCCTTTCCTTTCTCGCTGTATGGGTCCACTTCGGATTACAGTCACAGGCGCGCTTGCACAGGGAGCATTACTACTATTCGTGTAATCTCATCTCCCTTTCTCATCTCGGCCTAGGAGGATCGGCCCTATCTGAAAAGGCTTAAGACAAGCCTAGCCGAAATGATATTGAACACCAGGTACTGTGGGAGGATAAGGTTTGGTCGTAATATGTTCGGAATGCTGTGCCTCCAATAATGACAATGCTGTCTTTTGTTCAACATGCGGGATCCAGCTAGTATCTCAGCCCACCCCTCTGCAGCTGGTCCAGGGCTATGAGGATCTTCATCGAAACGTAGGCAATCTGTCCCAGCGAAACGTAACGCTAGACGAACGTATTCGCAAGACTACGGAGGAGGTCAAGGCTCTCACAGAACAGCTGAAGGCTGAGGAGCAGGCCCACAAGACGGATGTGGGAAAGGAGCTGTCACAGCGAAGAGTGTTGGAGGATCGACTACAGAGAACAATGGCAGAAGTGAGGAACCTGACTGCACAGGTCAGAGAAACAGAACAGGTTCACAGAAGGGAAATTGTCAGAGTGGCAGAGTTGACTGAGGCTAATAACAGACTGCTTCAAGAAGTTAGAAGACTTACTAGAAAACCACGCTATTGTGATAGATGTGGCGGATCCCTTGTGGCTACTGCAAATCCGAATGTTGATCTGTGCCCAGTTTGTGACGCATATTGGTACGTCCTTGCTCAATCCTATGCTTCTCCGACGGTGCAAATGCGTCAGGAAGAGGCAGCAGGAGCCCTAGGCGAAGGTGAGGAGGACTATGCCCACCCAGGAAGCATGCATGCTGGCCGCTCTTGGCACGGAATATTCATTCATGAGAACTGCGGCTTCTGCGGCCAGCAACTTCAGCTGACCACTCGTTCCGACATACTGTACTGCCAATACTGTGGAAGATACCAAGAACACATTCACAAGTAGAACGCATGGCACGCGAACAACATTCAACTGTGAGAGATACTGTGTTGACGGCTCTTCCGACGTTCTCTGAAATCATTATCTTCTTGGCACTAGTCATTGTGGGTTTGATTGCAATCCTCTTGGTCAAAGCTGTGATTCAGCTCATCATACCAATAGTTGCAGCAGTAGTGGTATGGTTTATGACAGGCAATCTTACCTATGCAGGAGTTGCGTTTCTAGCAATTGCAGTCTTGCAGCTACTTCTGAAGAGGAAATAGACGTAGGCAACTCCGAAGATCTTGGGCACACGCATCTTAGCGACCTAGATTGACAGATCACACGATCGCGCAAGATTGATAGTTCACCTACTATGGCCTTACAGTGTCGTCCTACCTGAATGAAGCGACCGGACCCCTGTGGTCAACATCATACGTCTCATCACAGGATCCAGAGCCACCTGACAAACACCAAGATGACCATGGATAGAAGAAGACAATGAGCAACACGCAGAAGAGAAGACGTTCCTACTATGTCTACCTACTTCTCTGCGAGGACGGAAGCTACTACACCGGATATACGAATGATGTGATCTCTAGACTCGGACGACACAGAAAGGGACACGGAGCACGGTACACCAAGATGCGCCGACCAAAGAGAATCGCTCATGTCGAGCAATTCAGGACACGCCAGGCCGCTATGAGAAGAGAGCGAGAGATAAAGACGCTGACTCATGACCAGAAAACTGACTTGGCAAGACGGAAGACCAGAATGAAACGTGAGATCACACGTAAATGAGCAGGAGCTCAGGGCGGTTCTATGTCCTTGAACCGGACAGTTCCGTGTGAGCTGAATCTGACCGTGAACCTGCGTGGCGCTTCGCTATCGGGAGAACGGTAGGTCCCGTCTGCTTCCCATAAGTCTCCCAGTTTACGAACGCGACGGAATTCTACGCCATACCTTTTGGGGCAGATCTTCTGGGTCATCTTGAGCACCCTTTCTCGGACCTCTTGTTCGCTTATGCCTGGTCGCTCATAGCGAGGCATAATGCTCCTCCTTCTCAAGAGCAAACGCAGGTGAAACGATCATTCGTTCACGCAAGGGATCAAACATGTAGACCACAATATCGCACCATGTCTGAAGCACAGATTGGAGCGCGTACATATATAGTGTACGGGCGAACGCTGATCAATGCCAACTCTCTTGAACAGCCATAGAAAACAAGAAGAAAAGGGTAAGGGTGGAGCTAGGCCTGACCAAACTCGCACATAGATTCTCTATCAAGACACATCCTGAAGTCTATGATCCAGCAGAGGATACCTTGCTGCTGGCAAACAACCTGACCGCAAGGAAAGATGACAAGATCCTGGAGATCGGTGTTGGCTCAGGATATGTATCATTGATGGCCTCCAGAAATGCCAAGATTGTTGTGGGAACGGATCTGAATATTCATGCTGCGAAACTCGCCAAACTCAACGCGAAGCTGAACAACATACCGAATGTTGATTTCGTCTTTGGAGACTTGTTTGGTCCGATAGGCGAAAGATTCGATCTCATAGTAATCAACCCCCCATATCTGCCGGAGACAGGGGGTATTGAGCCTAGACATATTGACCTGTCCTGGAACGGGGGAAAAGATGGTAGAAGAGTGATTGACAAGTTCCTGGAGGACGTGCCGAAATACCTTGACACGAATGGAAGGATACTAATGGTTCAGTCTTCAATATCAGACAATAACAAGACGATGAAGATACTTGTTGCGCAAGGCTTTGAGGTTAGAATCATTGCTGAGGAAAAGCTCTTCTTCGAAACCCTTTTCCTTATAGAGGCAAAGGCATCAAGTGGACACCCACAGCGCGCGCACCAACTGTAAAGATGTAGTATCAAGAAACGAAACAGAGCAGTTACGCGCTAATCTTAAGTTATCAGCGAGACGTAGACAATACAGTTGGCATTTGAATGAAGATTGTCGGCATCGTAGGAAGCCCACGAGTGGGAGGAAATACCGAGATCCTCACTCGCCTAGCCTTGGAGGAAATACGCAAGGAAGGCATAGACACGGAACTAATTAGTCTCGCAGGAAGTGAGATAAAACCCTGCGACGCATGTGGCAGTTGTCGCACCACTGGAAAACGCCACATCAAAGATGACTTCGAAGTCATCTACGCCAAGATGGATGAGGCCGATGGCATAATCCTTGCTACTCCTGTCTACTTCGGTGCCGCCACACCACAAATGACCAGTCTCATCAGTAGATGTTATGCGTATAGAGGAGCCAAACGCCCCTTCGAAAACAAAGTCGGAGGCCCCATTGTTGTGGCACGTCGCGCCGGCCACAATTTCACCTTTGCCCAATTGATGTTCTTCTTCATGATCTCGGGAATGATTGTCCCAGGTTCAACGTATTGGAACATAGCATTTGGCCGAGAGAAAGGAGACGTGACCAAGGACGAAGAAGGAATAAACACAATCAAGCATTTTGGGCAGAAACTCGCATGGCTTACAAAGAAGATCAAGACTTAGAATCAGACGCTTCGATCAACTATCTCGAGCTAGTCTTGGATCTACATATTTCCAATCCTTGTGCTTGTTAGAGAAGTCTCTTCGTTCCTTCTCCGTCGTAGCCACCTGCTCAAACATACAGTAGTCATCACCACACGCTGCACACGTAGTGTGTATGGTTTTGCGCATAGGATCGCCTGCCATGCTTTTGGCCGGATCGACATAGCAATACAGGCACCCTATTTTCTGCTCTCCGTACTCCTGGAAAGTTCTCGCGAAGACACAATCGTAGACTCGTCCACTGACTAGCTTTCTATGGATTCCATACTTGGGAAGATCAGGCAGGCCTCGCTTCGCTCGTTCTCCAACCCTCTTTCCATATTCCAAGACAGATTTCACAATCATCTCCTTTCCCTTTTCCTCGCCGAACTCTTCGATCAAAGTCTTGGAGAACGACAAGTGCAGAAGCGCCACTCTTGTCATCGCTGTCTCGACTTCTCGCGCTGCTTCTTTCAAAGGTACGACTTCGTCTTTTTCAGCCATTAGATCCCTTTCCTCCAAATCACTTCATGTTCGATTCTTCTTCTTCTCTTTCAGTCTGATCTTATCATAACTCGTTGGGTCATGCTTCTCTCTCGCTTTGGCTCCATGCAGATCATCTACGTATTATGACGTCGTTCAGGCTCATTCTTTCGGATTTGATCGGAGCTTCGTTTGGCCATCCCACTATAAGATGACAACGGCTCACGAATGTCTCAGGTAGCCCAAAGTACTCACGAATCCTCTTCTGAGTCTCTTCTCCATGGGTCAACCAACATGCACCAAGCCCCAAGGCATGAGCCATCAGCGACATATGGTCTGCCGCTGCTGCAGCATCATAGTAGATGTTCTGTGGAACGTATTCATCAAACCTTAAGGCCTTGTAGACGCTCATATCTTGGCAGATGACTATGATGACACCGTTCTCTATCGGTATGTCACTTTGAACCAACTTCCACTCCTCGGGGGTTCGGAGAACTATGAACCTTGTTGAGCCAACGTTGCATCCCTGAGGGGCCATTAGACCTGCTCTGAGGATTTCCTTCACAATCTCATCTGGAACCGGCCTGTCTGTGAATTGTCGTATAGATCTTCTCTGATACAGTAGTTTCCCAACTGTCTCCAACTCCGCTTTAGAGAAGGGTTCCACCATTGACGTGCCAAGATCCACAGTTTTGCCGGCGTTGAGCTTATCGGCCAGTTCAACATATCTTACGCACCATAGAATATCTGGCGTATTGGTTGGTAGACCTCGTTTCGTCCAAATCTCTAGTACAAATCTGGCTTGGTCTCCGAAGTCTGGCGGCTTCTTCAGCTTTCCATTGAGAATCCTATAGATCATAACCTCTATTGTGTGGTGGGTTCGCTCGTGCAGGATTGCTCTCAGTGGAGCAGGGTCCATCTTCAACAAATCTTCTTGTGTATATCCATGGATCTTCAATTCTTTCACGCTCTTCTTCCGAGTGTGCGAGATGATACACGAAAGTTCTTAGATTTCATTCAGAGCTGCTTACTGTGACGGTATTGGTTCCACTCGGAGGATAACCTGCCCTTTTGGGTCAGGACATTCGACTTCCCATGTATTGGGAAGCCAATCGTTCGGCTCATCCATCTTACGTTGTTTGGCGGGTATCAATGGCAAGATGCTTTGCAGAGCATAGAAGCAGAAATGATGCCCTTCCGGTATGCTCAGTCTGCTTCCTCTTAGGATGCAGTAATCTCCCACTTTCATCGTGTCGCATTTGCCTTTGATCTCTTTGACCACGATCTTCAGATCCTGCATCTTGACAATCCTCCTGTTTCCAGCATGTGATCATTCGCCGCATACGAACTTAAGCGGTTCTGTGCATGATCGATGAGGAGATATTTGAATTCCAGTCTGATCAGCTTTCCCTTGTGGTGTTCGTTCCACTGAATTTCTCAATCGTGGCTGCTACGTATCCTAGACCAAGCCTCTCAAGAGTCTCATGAGTTGGAATACCTGTTTCTCGACTCCAGCCTCTCTCATCATAGTACTCATCCAGCATCGGTTCTTGCTCGAATTTGCTGCCTTTGCTTGGGCCCTCCGAAAGGGCCTCTTCTCTGAACCTCCGCGGAAGAGTGTCATCTCGCCTTCTGACTCCTTCTCGAACATTGAATGCTCGCTCTATGTTGACGATCCTTTCTCCAACACGACGTACATCCATCCCGGACATTCTAAGGCCCGTAGCAGCCTCAATGACTTCGGCTGCTCTGTCGAAGGGCAATATCTGCATGTTCTGCATGATGCTCTTGCATGTTTCAACAGCGTCGATGACAGCGCACCAGTCCTCAAAATAGGAGACAAGCTTTCCTTTTCCTCTGTAAGCGAGCCTAAGAGTGGATTCTGGAACACCAAACATCTCTGCACCCTGCCTCGGATCATCGCTCAACTCTATGAAGGGTTCACTTCTAAGATGGTCTCCACCTCTACTCGCGACTGCGTAGCCCAGACCAAACCCTTTGAGGCCCCTGGGATCAGCCATTATGATGTCAAGCCCTTTCACCTGCATCGTCAAATCCATGCCTCTGCCCAGTTTCTCTGCTGCTGCTTCAGAACCATCTGCAAGAATGTCGCCAAATCCTTCCCTTCGCGCTATCTTCTCGACTAGGGTCAGAATTGCCTCTCCATTGCCCCAAGACAAGTCCAGTCCATCAGCTTCTGTCTTCTTTAGTAGACCCTTGTCGTAGAGCTCCATGGCCCACGATATGCACTCGGCAGTCGTCAAAGCGTCCAGTCCAAACCTGTTGCACATATCGTTCGCTTTCAAAGCTACATTCAGGTCCCCATTTCCCATACGAGCGGTGAATGAACCGAGAGATTCGTATTCAGGACCTTCTCCGAACAGACCGGCAAACTTGCCGGATTTCACAACATAGAAACGACTACATGGAACGATGCACGCAAAACATCCCCTACTCTTCACGTTGTACTCTTCTGCAAGCCTTTCCCCGCTCACAGCCCTTGCGTGCTCGAAGACTCCTGAAGTGTAATGGCGCGTGGGAAGAAAACCAGCTGCATTTGCCATCATCAGGATCCGTGTGGTGCCCATTCGTCTCCGAGGCCAATACTGCTCGTGACCGTAGATCTCTTCCTCGATCTCCTCGACGAGATGTTCGAACCTGCCGGGATCAGCCACCTCTATGGATCCAGTTCCCTTCACGACCAGCGCCTTTACTCCTTTCGAGGCCATGACCGAGCCCATACCGGTTCGAGCAGCTACCCTCATCAGATTCGCAAAAATCCCCGCATATCTGACGCCTTTCTCGGCCGCTGGGCCAACACTCGCGACCTGAACTCGTCTTTCACCAAGGTCAGCCTTGATCACGTCATCTGTCTCGTACACATCTTTTCCAAGCAGATGAGAAGCGTCTCTGAATTCCACGTCACCATCGTTTACATAGATGTAGACAGGTTTCCTGCTGCGACTCTCGAGTATCACTTGGTCATATCCGGCAAACTTCAACTCTGACGCGAAATGGCCGCCAGCATTGCTGTCACCCAGTATACCTGTGAGTGGCGACTTGGCCGAAACATTGAATCTGGAGGCAGTCGGGAACATTGTTCCCACGAGTGGGCCAGAAGAGAAAAAGAGCTTGTTGTCTACGCCCAGAGGATCGATGCCCGGATTGACTTCGTCGTACAGTCTCTTTGAGTTGAATCCTCTCCCGCCGAGAAAGGACGCGGCCATGTCTCGCTCCAATTCGCTGGTTTTGATCTCTTTCTTACCAAGATCTATTCTGAGCACCTTGCCAGCATATCCGCGTAGTTCAGTCAATGATACCCCATCTCCTCAGAAGCTTCTTTGACACATCTTCCGAGCGATCAACGTCTGAGTCAGATTCTGTGAAGGTAAGGGCGTCTGTGGGGCATCTTTTGACGCAGGCCGGCTCTCCTTCACATAGATCACATACAAGCGGTCTAGAAGAATGGGCCAGCTTGAGTGCCTCGAATGGGCAGGCACCAATGCAAGAGCCACATCCCGTGCATGCGTCTTGGTTCACTCGGATCGTACCGAGCACAGTTCTCGTCAGAGCGCTTGTGGGACATGCGGTGATTGAGGCACATGGATCACATTGATGGCATACGATTGGATAGTCGAAGCCATGCTTGTCCTCTTTGATTACTGTTATTCTCGATAGACCAGTACCGAATTTGCCTTCGTGACGGAAGGAGCAGATCATTTCGCAGAATCGGCATCCTGAGCATTTTTCTGCGTCAATGTGAATCCGTTTCATGCTTCGTCACTCCTTTCCGTTTCGATCGGATTGGCACGCCCCGCGATGTAGAGAGCCTTCTTCCATACTGCAAAGTCTGCTGTTGACGCGTCAAGACAGGTGGCAAAGGAGAGAAGGCAAGGCAACATTTGTCTTTCCATTGTCTCTAGTTGCATCTGTCTTGCTATAAGAAAAGCTCGTATGAGAGTCCTGGTTTGAAGGCTACAGAGGGACAGATCTCAGGAATACCCTACGAAGACGCTCTCAAATCGATTCGGGGCAACTCCCTCGTCTTTCTCACTGGATCTTCTTAAGCAGGCTTTCGGTCGAGATGGCATTGTCGTAAAGCCCTAGCTCTTTTGCATCCATTCCCAGCGCCAATCCTGTCAATTGGGTGACAAAGACAACTGGCAATTGGTATTTCTTGCCTAGTTTCTCGTTCAATTCCACCTGGCCGCGATCAAACTGTAGATGACAGAAGGCGCAAGGCGTGACTAGACAATCTCCCCCTGCCTCAATGATATTGTCTATCTTTTCAGCGGCCATGTCCAATGCTACATCGAGCATTGCAGCTCTGACGCCGCCTCCTGCACCGCAGCACATGGCTTTGTCTTTGTAGTCAATGTTTTCGGCACCCAAGGATTTGACTAGATCGTCAAGAACAGTTGGTCTCTCGGCGGATCCGTGCATCCTTGTTTCGCTCGGCTTCAGGAAGTGACAACCATAATGCACAGCGACTCTGACGTTCTTGAGAGGCTTCTTCACTTTCTTCTCTATGGTTTCGAGCTTTATTTCATCACTCAACAGTTCTATCACATGTCTGACTTCGATTGTTCCCTTGTACTTCTTGCCTACTTTGGCCAAGGACTTGTTGACGAGGTCTCTCAGCTTCGGATCGTGTTTGAGCAGGTGATTTGCTTCCTGAAGAGTAGCGTAGCATCCGTTGCAGGTAGTTGCTATATCGACATTCATCTCCTCAGCTATCACAAGGTTTCTGGAGGCTAGAGTCAGCCAAGTGGCGAGATCGAACGAGCCGAAGACACCCGGGGCTGGGCAACACGAAGCACCCCTCATATCCAACAGATTAATGTCGAATTCTTTCATGACCTTCTTCGAAGCCACTTCGATTCCTGGATACCTGTTCGGTGTGATACACCCGAGGAAGAAAGCGTAGTCCGACATTTCAGCTACCCTTCTTCTCTACCAGAGCTCTGAACCCTTTATCATCCACGAGTACTAAGACTTCCTTCAGAGCTTCTGGATACGTGTGAACAGTTGGTGGAAGCTCCGACAATGCTAGGCGTTTTCTGATCGCCTTGACATCGTCATTTATCGGAACAGCGTGACCGTACTTGAAAAAGATCTCACAAACCTTCGCATGTTCCGGCCTCATGTGACCTTCCTTGACAGCCATGTTTCGGAGTACTCGGACAATGTCTGTGCTTCTGACCTTGCGCGGGCAGCGTTCCTGACACGTGTAACATGTTGTACAATTCCATAGATCATCGGAAGAAAGAGCCTCTTCTCTGAGACCGATAATGGTCTTCAGAAAGATCTGTCTAATCCTCCAGGCAGTTCTTCTCCCTGATGGACATGAACCGGTGCATGTACCACATTGCAGGCATGCTCTAAGAGTGGCCATGTCCTCTCTTGGAAAGATCTTTGAACCTAGGTCCATTACCTCATTGACAAAGTCCTTGTCTCTCTTTTGAATCGTCTGTCTCTTCAATGTCGAAGGCAAACATCATCCTCCGCATATGAATGCTTCAAGAGCCCTATACACGTAGGCATATACGTGTTTCCAAGGCCGCAATCTGGCTCACGAACTCATTGCCAAGGAGATATATTGCTGTCTATCGACACGCTCGAGTCTGGGGATTTCGAGGCTCTGCTTCTCTCTGTGACCTATTGATCGAGATCGATTACCCAGCGCGTTAGTCTGTTACATGTTGCGGGGTTCACCGCGTGAGTAGGACATATCCCTTTGTAGTCCTCATCGCACGATACACAAGGAATGCTAGCTACTGTGTCGACGGTTCCGATCCCTCGATTGGTAAAAAGTCGAAACGTCCATCTTCCTTTGTTCAACTCTCTCCTTCTTTCTATAAAGCCTAGTCTCTCAAGATTGAGTACTTGCCTCGACCCTTTTCTACTGTCCAAACCCAGGCGCCGCCATAGATCAGACTGCAGTATTCCCTTTCCCCCATATTGCTGAATGATAGCAAGGGATCCCCTCATGCCGAATTCATCGGGATCTACGTATGGAGTGAGAATGGTTTTCACCGGCCTGTCAAGAATTCGTGTCAACACCTGCTCGATGAAGTCGGCCACAACGTTGCCTGTTTGGGTCAACTCATATCTCACTGGAAGCTTTCGCTGGAGAATTAAGCCTCTTTTCTTCAGCCTGGCAAGATACTTGTAGGTTCTTCTGATGCTGATTCCCACAGCCTTGGACAGATCTCTCACTGATATGCTTTCTTGAGTCACGGCATGGAAAACCCTCCGCTCTGTTGGCGTTCCGCCTCCAAGAAGGCGGACTCTGACTCGGTAGAACTGAACATGATCTTTCGGGTGGTTCGATCGGATCAGACCTTGTTTTTGGAGCCTATTCAGGGCTCTCGGCAGTAGAGGACGGCCAACGAGTCTGGTCAGTTCCTCAAAAGTTCGATAGCCGTTCTTGATGGCTAAGAGTGATAATTCCTCAAAACATGATGAGTTGGCTGGGACCCTTAGAAGGAAGTCAGTCTTGCTCACTAGTTCCAGGATCTGATTGCCTTTGAAGGTTGTTGAATATCTTGTATCTTTGTGACTTACTAGTTCGGCGTCGATCAAAGGTTGTAGGTACTGTTCAATGGTCGTCAGGCTGTGGTTGAATCTCATAGAACGAAGTTCTTCTTGAATATCTCTTTCAGTATGTGCTTTCTCTCTAAGGAGTTGAAGGAGAGTGACCCTTGTTGGGTTTTTGATCGCGTTCAGAGCCTGTGCTATCGTTTGGTGGTCCATCACTGAAGCCGCCTGATTGCCCTTTTCAGTGGTTGTGATCGCACTTTGACACTGTCTGATTGCCTTCGCCAAAAGGAGCCCCTCGATTAGTTAACGGCGTTAACTGTGCGGAGACCGCTTATTAAGTTAACGCCGTTAAATACTTAGAAACGGCCGCGCGGAGAGGATTAAGACTAAATATGAGACGGATAGAATCGTAACGGCGTTAAACCTAGGTGCAGCAGATTGAAGCCACCTTGCATGCTTGTAACGGCACATGTGCTCCCGGCTGTACGGGTCATCGTCGCAAGAAATCTCATCGAGATTCATGAACTGAAACCAGTCATTGTCGCATCAAAGATGGGCCTTACTCCTGCGGCTGTCACACAGTACGTGTCAGGTGTGCGAGGAGGAAAACTGGTCGATGCTCTCCAAAAATCCAGAAAGATGAAGAGAATATTGGATAGACTCACCAGAGAGTTGCTGAAGACTCAATCAGACACATATGCCGTCATGCCTTTGATTTGTGAGCTCTGCAGAATTGCCAGGGAGGAACACATGCTCTGCGATTTCTGTGACTTCTCGGAGGCAGAAGATTGTGACATATGTGCGAGGATTTCGACACATGGAACGGGGCGTTGATGTTCCATTATCGGAACATTAATATATCACTAGCCGACATAGGGGGTGCTGGGAGGAGCAATGAAGAGCCCAAGAACCCAGACGAATCCGGTGCCTGACAGATATGCTATCTTTTCGCAAGCCCCTCAGATGCTTGCATCCGCCATAGTGGAGGGAATTGACTACTTGTCAAGATGCCTGAAATGTGCCGCAGAAGTCACAAATCCCCTAAAGGAATGGGACATAAAAACGAAGAGCGGAAGAGGCGCTGCACTCCGCATCAAACTTTTTCAGTGCCCCAACTGCGGCCACAAGTTCAGGGTAACACTAAAGACGAATTAGCAAGCAAGACCAGATCTGCCAGGAACCGGCTCCTCCTCAAACACCCCTATTCTTGATCACAACGGTGGAACGGTTTTCTTTCGTTCCATCTCCGGCATTGTTGTCCATTTCATGAACTCTGGGCTTGGAGGCTCGCTTTCATAGAGGGACTTTCTCATAGATTCAAGAGGCATGCTCTCCTTTCCAACATATTCTGCTGCCGTCAGAACTTGATTTCCATGCCTCTCAGCTTCTTCAAACACCTTCTTCACTTGAATCCTCCAATCCTCACTTCTAACTATGTGATGATCAAGAATCGTCACAGGAACAGATCTGACCATTATCTGAAGATTCTGAAAACTCTGTTCAATGACGCTTACAGGCACCTTTGATCCTGAAAGATAGAGAGGCTGGCCGCCTACGATCACGAGGTCAGGGTCCTCGAATAGGATCATTTCAAGCGTCTTCTTCGAAGAGGGGCCTTGAACATCAGAGGTATGCACAACCTTCTCTTTTCCATATTGGACTACGAGCATAATGACCCATCCAAGCTCAGATCCTTCTTCTCCATGATAAACTGGGTCTGAGAATCTAAGTTCAGTTTCGTGTAGCTTGAAGGATCTTCCGTCAGCGCTTTCAAACCGGTCGACAAATTTCCCTGAAATCTTCTGGAAAAGCCATCCCCTGCGTCTCTGACTCGTGTTCACATGGCTTTTTGTATTCTTGGCGAGAACAAGCTTGCCACCGCAGATAGATTTGGCTTCTTCAGGGCTACTCCCGCACCAGACTGTATCGACGTAGTTCGGAGTGTGATGATCATAGTGGTAGTGAGAAATTGTGACAACATCAGCCTTTTCGGCGGCCTTCCGCATCTTCAGACGACTGTTGTTCCTTGCAGCATACTCTTCGGGATGAGGCATCAACGAGAAACGCGGAGCAACAGACACGCCCGGATCCACCAGTACCTTCAGATCCTTAGTTTCAACTAGAGTGCACATAGATCGGACGCCCATGCTTTCAAAAGCAAGCGGTGTGATCTTGATCTTCGCCATGGCCTTGCCTCATCATCCGCTATGTAATGCTCCACATCTTTTTATCTGTGAGCGGGACAGAATCTTTCGGTGAGCGATGACGACTCTGGCCCAAATGAGCCTGCAATGAATTGGATCTTGAGTACGTTCGAGCTCACCATTTCGAGAAACAATTGCACATTCCTTGTTGCATAAGGGCTGCTGTTAAGACGACAGTGGCATGTAGTCAATTCGTTGAGAGAACTGCGCGTCCGAGGACATAAAGCCTAAAACATAGCTCGCCCAACTCTCTCGCAGACTTGTGGAAGAACATGAATTGAGTCGAGGATCAGAGATTATCAGAGAAACACTAGCTGGACCCTCAATCTTCAAGGATGAAGGAGCACTGTCAATCGATTACGTTCCAATCAGCCTGCCCCACCGTGACGAGAAGCTCAAGTTCCTCGCCCAACTGTTTCGATTCACTCTCGAAAAACCTGGCTCCATGAACCAAAAAGTCCTGATAACAGGGAACATTGGGACAGGCAAAACAGCGGTTTGCCAGCGTTTTGGAATCGATCTGATGAAAGTGGCAAAGTCGCGAAAAATCAACCTGAAATACATTCACGTCAACTGCAGAGAATGCCGAGGCAGCTTGTTCTTGGTTCTGAAGAAGGTCTTGGGAGAGTTTGTGCCCAGTTTTCCTCAACGGGGCTACTCTTCGGAGGAGTTGCTCCAAATGTTCATGGATATTTTGGACAAGAACAACGCTTTTGCCATTCTTGGCCTCGATGAGACGGAGAGTCTCATTCGTACTGAAGGGAGCGGGCCACTTTATAACCTGACCAGAGTTCACGAGGGGCGACTTGACAAACCCATGCGTTTGTCGCTAATCTGTATCCTACGTCAACCGGAATACTTGAAGCGGCTTGATGGTAGTACATTGGGAACACTTCAACAGAACATAATAGAAATGGAGCCCTACTCTATCGAACAACTAGTGGCGATACTAGAGAACAGAGTTACACTTTCATTCAGAGAAGGCACAGTTCCAGACGAGTCAATTCGTTTTGTTGCTGAACTAGCCTCAACAACGGGGGATGCCAGATACGCCATCGAACTTCTTTGGCGCTCAGCAAAACATGCGGACCTGGAGGCGAAAAGGCAACTAGAGCCGGAGCACATCAGGAAAGCGGTCTCCTCGGTGTATCCCACGATTCGAGGAGACTACGTGAAAACGCTTACCCGACAGGAACGAATCGTTCTTCTCGCAATTGCTCGAGCACTGGAGTCTTCAGGCTCTGCTTATGTAACGATGGGGGAGATCGAGGAGATCTACAGAATTGTCTGCGAGGAGCTGAGAGAGGCATCGAGAGCGCATACCCAGCTTTGGAAGTGCGTTCGAGAGCTATCCGCATCTGGAATCATCGAGGCGAAGAAATCCGGAAAGGGAGTTAGGGGCCGTACGACTATGGTGGGCTTGACAACGGCATCTGCGTCTGCTATGAGAAAATGGCTTGAATTCTCATTTACAAGCCATGGTAGGAATTCTATCGACCGCCCCTTCTAGCTAGTAAGTTCTGGGTTCAATGAGTCTGACCATCAAAAGACTAATAGACTTGAGAGATAGGGCCGGATTCATCCTGATAGCTGTCCGGACAAGAAAAAGAGAGAAGGGCTCAAGATGTCAGAACCTTATCCGAAGTATAGAATGGTCAACATAGGTGGAAAGACCGAAGAAGAGAGAGAGGCCGCTGCGACTGGAAAGATAAGGTTGAGAAAGAGTACGCTAGAGCTTCTGAAACAAGGAAAGATAGAGAAAGGAGATCCTCTTGCCGCGGCTGAGATTGCTGCAATACTGGCCGCAAAGAAAACGAGCGAACTCATACCTCTTTGTCATCCCCTTCCGATCACCGAAGCGAGGGCAACGGGTAGGATCACTGATGACGGTGTCGTCGTTGAAGCCGTTGTGAAGACAACGGGGAAGACTGGTGTGGAGATGGAGGCATTGGTTGCGGCCTCGGTCTATCTCCTCACCATATGGGACATGACGAAGCAGTATGAAAAGGATGAGAAGGGACAGTATCCGTTCACCGCGGTCGAAGGGATACGGGTCACAAGAAAGGTGAAGACAGACGTGCGCAAGTAGCTCAGTTCGGGAGCACAAGGAGAAGGCTCCCCGATCGGTCAGTATTGCCATCATCACCTGCAGCACCTCAAGGCATACTTCTCTGAAGGATGGCAAGACAGTTGATGACCAATCGGGTGACCTGATCGAGTCTTTGCTTTCAAACGCCGGACATAAGGTCATAAGCCGAATTCTAATTCCAGATAGCCAACGCGATCTGACTCGAGAGATCAGAAAAGCCGAAAGATCGAGGGCCGACTCCATTATCGTTTGTGGAGGAACAGGAATCACAGAGCAGGATATCACAATAGAGGTAGCGGAGAAGCTTCTTGTCAAACATATCCCGGGTTTCGGTGAGATCTTCAGAAGGCTAAGCTATGATGAGATAGGATCGGCTGCCTTATTGTCACGAGCTCTTGCAGGAGTAATAGACAACAAGGTTCTCTTCTGCCTGCCCGGATCAGCCGACGCTGTCCGTTTGGCGATGAATCGATTGATACTGCCCGAAATCAGTCATATGATAAAACATGCATCAGAGTGATAACAAGTGACCAACAGGCCGATCACAGACAGTCATGGAAGACCCTTTCTCAATTTCAGAATCTCAGTAACCCAGGGATGTAATCTCGAATGTCCCTATTGTCATAGGGAGGGACAACCCACCAGCGGCAACGAAATGATGCCAAGTGAGATTGCCAGATTGGCAAGAGTCGCAAGCGAATTGGGCGCTTCTAATATCAAATTGACTGGAGGGGAGCCACTCATCAGAAAGGACATCGTTGAAATTGTGAGACTCCTGAATGAGATAAGGACAATCAAAGAGATCTCAATGGTGACCAACGGAACGCTACTGACATCCTCACTCGCATCAAGCCTGAGAAAGAATGGCTTGGCACGAATAAACATCAACATTCCTTCCGTCCAGGCTCGCATATACAAGAAGCTCACAGGCGGTAGACTGCAAGATGCGCTTGAAGGAGTCAGAGCAGCATTATCTGCGGGACTGTTTCCTGTAAAGGTGAACATGCTCGTTCTCAGAGACGTGAACGACGACCAAGTTGATTCAATGCTCGACTTCTGCAACAAGACTGGAGTCACACTGCAAATCATTGAGCTTGAACCATTGAATCTAGATGAAAAGTACTACTCTCGACATCACTTGCTTCTTGATGACATAGAGAAGCGGATCTCCGCACAAGCACAGAAGGTTGAAGTGAGACACTCGATGCATGGAAGAAAGGTGTACTTCCTTCCGGACACTAAGGTTGAGATCGTCAGGCCCGTTGATAACACCGAGTTCTGCCTGCGTTGTTCGAGGATGAGACTCACTAGTGACGGCAAATTGAAGTCATGTCTGATGAGATCAGACGACCTTGTTGATCTTCTCGGACCCATGAAGTCTGGTGTAGCCGATCAAGAGTTGAGGGACCTGATGACGAGTTCCGCTAGGAGGCGGCAGCCTTTTTGCGGCCTGAAACAGGTTTCGCAACTTTCCGCACGCCCTTGACCTTTGCCGGTATCTTCGACTTCTCTTTCTTCTCTTCTGCTCCCTTTGCGCCGTTTCCTGACAGGTATTGAACCATTTCTTCATCTAGGTCGAGCCATTCGGATAGCCCCGGGATCATTTCTGGCTTGTTCTGGGAAATGAACGACACATATGGGAGGAACTGTTTTTCTGCTGCTCGACTTGAGAGATGAGTCTTTGCTCCGATCTTCGCTCCGATCTGCAAACGCATTGCTCTTTCCTTCTTTGTTCTGGAAAGCGACATTATTCTGCTTGGAAATCTCATTGGAACCCAAGCTGGCTTCGTCCTCTCCCTTGACATTGCTACACCGGCAGTCATCTGATCTAGAGCAAAGGGAAACAATTGCCATACCTGCCTGCGCTTCACTCTTGCTAGAACAAGATCGGCTCGGGCAAGTGCTTCCATGGCTTTCGCTAGATCTTGCGGATCAGTAAGCTGTAGAGGCGTGTTCTCATAGATCCATTCGAAGAACATATCCAAGTCTATGTCGATAGTGTCCGCGGCTCTTCTTGCTTGAGCACAAGTCTTCGATGAGAAAACCTTGCTCAAGGCATCAAAGATTGATTCTTTTCGATCCCTCCAAGCCAGCCATCCTACGTCTGCGTAGGTGAGTTTCTTCCTACCGGTTGTGAACGTTTGGAGATCATTCACAATCGATCGCATGTCTCCATTGTTTCGATCGATAATGAGCCTCAGCGCCTGTTCATCTGTGTCTATTCCTTCAGACGCAGAGAGCTTCTTGAGGTACATGAGACAATCCCGTACCCCCAGCCGCCTAAACTCTATGAGGAGACAATGGTCGCGAAGAGACCTGATCTTTGGATCCCACGGATCGTTCGCTGCAAGAACAACTGGGCACTTGGCATCCTCGATAGTCTCTATGAGCGCTGAGATGGCGCCAGTATCTTGCGCCAGGTTGATTCCATCCATCTCATCAAGAAAGACAAGACGGCTTCTCCCAAAGAGCTCGCCTTGAGCTACAGCCCCTCCAGCTATCTTTCTTAGCTGATCTCCAGTTCTGCTGTCGCTTGCATCTATCTCAACAAGATCCAAGCCCAGATCCCTTGCTACAGCTTCAACTGTGACAGTCTTGCCAGTTCCAGGAGGCCCATGTAGAAGAATAGCCCTCTTGGAGGACCTGCTCTGTCCCCATGATTTTACCCAAGCAACAAAGGCTTCCTTTGCGCCTGCATTGCCTGCGACGTCGGCAAGTGTCTTGGGACGGTATTTTGTTGTCCAAGGAAGAGGCATCAGAGAACCACTACTTGCCTTGCCCGGCCATTATGCCTAGTCTCGCAAGTAAAGCACTGAACTGAACCTCTTCGTCGCCACCTTCGGTCAATCGGAAGTCAATCTCTCCAATGGCGTCTGCAAGTACAATCTTGGTCTTCTCGGGGATCTCCATCTTGAATATCTCTGAGTGCATCTGCTTGATTATGTCCGAGCCAGAAAGCCCGTATTCAACAAGAAGAGACCTCAACATCTGTCTTGCCTTCATGAACTCTCCTTTGACTGCGAGATCGAGGAGTTCTCTCACATCTTTCGGCTTTGCTCTGCCCACGACCTTGTAGACAGATTCTTCAGACACAGACTTTCCCAGTGATGTGGCAGCCTGAAGGGTGTTTATGGCTTTTCTAAGATCCCCCTCTGCAATGTCTACTAGTGCAACTACTCCGCTTGCTTCAACCTCAACACCTTCGGTTTTCGCTATGTGATTCAGGTAATCGGCAACGTCTTGGCTTTTGAGCGGAGTGAATCTGAATAGAGCGCACCTAGATTGGATTGGCTCAATGATTCGTCCAGAGTAGTTGCAGCAAAGTATGAACCTGCATGTTTCGGTGTACCGCTCCATAGTTCTTCTCAAAGCTTGCTGAGCATCTGAGGTCATGTTGTCGGCTTCGTCAAGAACCAGAATCTTGAAAGGCACCTCACTTATGGTCGCGATTCTCGCGAACTCTTTCACAGTGGTCCTTATCACATCGATGCCTCTGGCATCACTCGCATTCAACTCCATGAACGCATCCACATATCGTTCCCCGAAGAGGTCATGAGCCAGGGACAATGCAGCAGTAGTCTTACCGGTGCCAGGAGGACCGGCAAACATACAGTGAGTCATCGATTTGGCCTCAACAAACACCTTCAACCTTCCAACGATCTCCGCTTGGTTTCTCATCTCAGAGAGAGATCTTGGCCTATACTTCTCAGACCACATCGCATGCTTCGCCATATTATCCACCGTAGTGATTTACTCAGAGCTATGGTTCGCCAAGTTAAGGATTAGTCTTCTCTGTTGAAAAATGTGTTGGGGTAGTTCAACAGGCCTCCAAAAGAAATTTGAACTCTCTTCACAAGGATGTGAACCGGTGGACCAACTTTGCATGGAGGGCAAGCGAAGGACTCAAGGCTAGATACCATCCTTGTCCTTGACTTCGGGGGCAGTATTGCCACCTTATTGCTAGGAGAATCAGAGACCTCAACGTCTACTCTGAGGTTGTGGGTCACGACATAACTCCGAGAGAGATCGAGCAACTTCGTCAAGAGTCCGATGTCAAAGGATTGATTCTATCAGGTGGTCCTACCAGTGTGTTTGATGATGGAGCTCCAAGATTCGATGAAAGAATCTTGGACTTGGAGCTGCCAATCCTAGGGATTTGCTATGGGCATCAGCTACTGGCACTTATTTCAGGTGGGAAGGTCGAACGCGCCAGAAGCAAGGAATACGGTACGACTGTCGCTACAATCGACAAGCCCGTCGGAGTGCTGAAGTCCCTGGACAGACAAGAAAAGGTCTGGATGAGCCACGGCGACGATGTTGTCTCCATCTCTGAAGGTTTCGAGGTTCTCGCTCATACTGACAACTCCTCATATGCAGCATTCCGACACAAATCGAGACCAGTATACGGCCTACAGTGGCATCCTGAAGTGATTCATACCAGCAATGGCATCCAGATGTTGCGTAACTTCGTTTTCGATGTATGCGGTTGCGAGGCAGGCTGGAGGGCGGAAGACTTTGTAGAAAGATCGGTACTTCAAATAAGGCAGGCTATCGGTCCAGGAAAGGCCATAGTCGGAGCTAGTGGAGGAATCGACTCCACTGTGACAGCAGTTCTATCAGCAAAGGCAATTGGCGACAACTTGACCGCAGTCTTTGTTGATCATGGATTGATGCGGGAAGGAGAACGTAACTCCGTAACGACAGCCTTGAGAAAACTGGGCGTGAACCTTGTTGTTGTGGACGCCGCGAAAACGTTCTTGGAAAAACTAAGAGGAGTTGTAGATCCAGAACTGAAGAGAAAGATCGTCGGAGAGGAATTCGTCAGAGCTTTTGAAAGAGTCGCAGAAGAGTCTGGCGCAGAATATCTTCTCCAAGGAACGATCTATCCCGACAGGATTGAATCAGGAATCAGAAGACACTCTGACAAAATAAAGACCCATCACAACGTGGCAGGTCTACCCATTGAGATCAAATTTCGGGCAATCGTTGAACCATTGAAGGATCTGTACAAGGATGAGGTGAGAAAGGTTGCCCAATCCCTAGGGTTGTCTAGAGACATCGTTTGGAGACAACCATTTCCCGGCCCAGGCTTAGCAGTTCGAGTGATCGGCGAAGTCACGCAGGAGAAAATCGACATTGTAAGATTGACTGACAGGATTGTAACTGAGGAGATAGAACGGTGCGGTTTGAGTGGCAGTCTATGGCAATATTTCTCGGTCTTGACTGACACGAAGAGCACGGGAGTGAAGGGCGATTCTCGAGCATACGGTTATACCGTCGCCATTAGGGCTGTGGAAAGCAAAGAAGCGATGACTGCGATGTTCGCAAGAATCCCGTATGATGTCTTGGAGAGGATCTCTACGAGAATAACAAACGAAGTGCCAAAGGTCGTGAGAGTTGTCTACGATGTCACACACAAGCCTCCTTCAACAATAGAATGGGAATAAGACCAATAGATGATTGAAGACAAGCATGTGACACCCGTACCGCGTGCGAGATTTTGCGCGGCTACACTAAGACTTAAGAGACAATTCGGATTATACCACGCGCGATCCGAAACAGAGCCTAAAGGTGAATCAATATGACAAGAAGCGTCGGAGAGTTCATGGAAGAAGTTAGAAGAAAGAATCCAGGGGAAAACGAGTTTCATCAAGCAGTGCAAGAGGTAGTGGAAAGCCTATCACCTTTTGTTCAGAAGAATCCCAAGTATGAAAAAGCAAAGGTCTTGGAACGGATTGTCGAACCAGAACGGATAATCATTTTCCGCGTTCCCTGGCTGGACGACAAAGGAGAAGTCCAGGTAAACAGAGGATATCGCATTGAAATGAATAGTGCACTTGGTCCATACAAAGGTGGACTCCGTTTTCACCCCAGCGTGAACCTGGGCATTTTGAAGTTCTTGGCGTTTGAGCAGGTGTTCAAGAACAGCTTGACTACGCTCCCTATGGGTGGTGGAAAGGGAGGATCGGATTTTGATCCCAAGGAGAAGACAGATAATGAAGTTATGAAATTCTGCCAGAGTTTCATGAGCGAACTCTTCAGACATATCGGCCCCAATACCGATGTTCCAGCTGGAGATATAGGAGTAGGCGCTCGTGAAATCGGCTTCCTGTTTGGTCAATACAAGCGATTACGCAACGAGTTTACCGGTGTCCTCACTGGTAAGGGCTTGAATTGGGGTGGCAGTCTGATAAGGCCTGAGGCGACAGGATACGGATGTGTCTACTTTGCTCAAGAAATGCTCAGGACGAAGGGAGACTCGATCAAAGGCAAGACTTGCTTGGTTTCTGGTTCGGGCAATGTCGCGCAGCACACTGTTCAAAAAGTAAGTCAATTGGGCGGAAAAGCCGTCACATTGTCTGATTCTTCCGGCATGATTCATGACCCTAGCGGGATAGATGACAAAAAACTAGCTTATGTCATGGAACTGAAGAACGTGAAACGAGGACGTATTAAGGAATATGCAGACAAGTATCGCTGCGAGTACTATGAAGGGAAACGCCCATGGAGCATCAAATGTGATGTGGCATTCCCATCCGCTACGCAGAATGAAATAAGCAAGGACGACGCCAAGAAACTCGTTGACAACGGCGTGATCTGTGTAGCTGAAGGAGCAAACATGCCTACAGAATTGGATGGGGTAAGACTCTTCTTAGATGCAAAGATACTCTATGGTCCTGCAAAGGCTGCAAACGCGGGCGGGGTGGCCGTCAGCGGACTTGAGATGACTCAGAACAGCCTGAGATTGTCCTGGACAAGAGAAGAAGTAGATACGAAGCTGCAGTCGATTGTGAGAAGCATCCACGAATCCTGCGTAAGATACGGAAAAGAAGATGGATTCACAAACTACGTAAAAGGAGCCAATGTTGCAGGGTTTGTGAAACTCGCTGATTCAATGATCGATCAGGGACTAGTGTAGAACAGAGAAGTTCGCACTTCTTCCTTCTTTACGGCGCGCCTTCTCATCTCCTATTTCATCAGATACTGGTGGATTGCAAGAGCGCTTTTCTTGGCATTTCCCATCGCGTGTATCACTGTCCCCTCATTAGATGCAATGTCACCTGCAGCCCAAACTCCGCCTCGGGAGCTTTTTCCAAATTCGTCCACGACAATTCGCTCATCCTCTCCCACCGTCAAGCCCTGCGTCGTCTGTGCGATCAGAGGATTCGGCCCTTGACCTATAGCCACTACTGCCAGATCGATTTGCATCAGAAATTCTGAGCCTTTCAGAGGCACAGGTCTTCTGCGTCCTGATTCATCCGGGGTTCCAAGTTCCATTCTCAGACATTCGACTCCTTCAACCCAACCATTCTTGTTGCCCAGATATCTAGTAGGATTCACCAACAGATCCATTTGAACTCCCTCCTCTTCCGCATTTCTGACTTCCTCAAGTCTGGCGGGCATTTCTTCTCTCGATCTTCTGTAGATTATGTGAACTTCCTCTCCCCCCAACCTCAGGGCAGTTCTAGCGGCATCCATGGCTGCATTTCCTCCGCCAACGACAGCAACACCCTTGCCGGCTTGGATAGGCGTATCATATTCGGGAAAGGAATATGCCTTCATCAGGTTGCATCGAGTCAGAAACTCGTTAGCTGAATATATCCTGTTCAGATTTTCGCCAGAGATCCTCATGAACCAAGGGGACCCAGCTCCTGTTCCGATGAACACGGCATTGTATCCCTGGTCGAAGAGATCATCGACACTCAGTGTCCTCCCGATAATGACATTTGTTTTGATTTCTGCGCCGAGACGACTCACATATTCGACTTCGGCTTTGACGATCGATTTCGGCAGCCTGAATTCAGGGATTCCGTATACGAGGACTCCCCCTGGAAGATGCAGGGCTTCGAAGACCGTGACTTCATGGCCAAGCTTTGCCAGATCTCCTGCTGCAGTCAGTCCTGCAGGTCCTGATCCGATGACGGCAACTCTTTTTCCGGTGCTTTTTGCTCTCTCTGGGACCCCTACTCCTTTCTTCAGCTCATAATCTGCTGCGAACCTCTCCAAGGCGCCTATTGCGATTGGATCTCCCCGTTTCCCAAGAACGCACTGCTCCTCACATTGAAGTTCCTGTGGGCAAACTCTTCCTGTTATGCCGGGAAGATTGTTCTTTTCCTTCAGCTTGGAGATGGCTCCAGAAAAGTCGCCTTTCCTAATGCATTCTATGAAGGCGGGGATCTCGATTTGAACCGGACAGCCTTTTATGCAGAAAGGGGATGGACATTTTAGACACCTCTTTGCTTCTGTCATGGCCTCCTCTTCATTGTATCCCAGTGATACCTCGTCAAAGTTGTGTCTTCTGACCTCGGCAGGAAGCCTTCTCACTGACATTCTCTTCATGAGCTTTTCCGACGGTTTGCTTGCCATAACATTCGCCTCAATTCGCCGTGTTCTTGGTCATTTGTTGCATCGAAATCTTTTCTTGGTCTAGATACATCCTCAGTCTTGTCATCAAAAGGTCAAAATCAACTTCGTGTCCGTCAAAAGAAGGCCCGTCAACACATGCGAACTTAGTCTGCCCTCCTACTGAAACCCTGCAGGCACCGCACATTCCAGTTCCATCTATCATTATCGGATTCAGGCTGACTACTGTCTTGATCCTGTTCGGGCGTGTAAGGTTCGCCACAGCCTTCATCATGATTGGAGGACCAAACGCCACAACTCTGTCGATCTTCACCTTGGTCTCCATGAGTTGTCTAAGAACGTCGGTTACGAATCCATGGTGTCCCTTTGATCCGTCATCAGTTGTGATATGGAGCTCGTCGCTTATCGATTTCAATTCATCTTCAAGTATCAGCAGGTCTTTGTTTCTAGCCCCCAGTATGAATATCAGTCTGTTGCCTGCATTCTTGAGCGCTTTCGCCTCAGGATAGGCAACTGCAGTTTCAGCTCCACCTCCTATGACCACGACTTGGCCGAAGTTCTCTATCTCGGAGGGTTTGCCTAGGGGCCCCACTAGGTCCTGAAGGTTGTCGCCTTTTCTGAGTTGACCCAGAAGTGTTGTGGTTTTGCCGACCTCTTGACTTATCAACGTAATCGTACCGTTGGTTGGATTTGTGTCAGCGATCGTGAGCGGTATCCTCTCTCCTTTGTCGTTGACGCGAAGAATGACAAATTGCCCTGCTCTATACTTCTTGGCTATTTCAGGTGCCTTGACCTTGAACATCTTGATTGATGGAGCCAGTTCCTTTGTCTCAACGATTTGATTCACGGACTTCGTCCTCATCGACATCCATGCATCTTGGTAGGACGTAGCCATAGGCTCGTGCTCTTAATTCTTTGCGATTCCCAAATGGAAAGTAATATTTCGCTGTCTGCACTCTGTCTAGTTGATGAGGATAGTTGTATTCGCAAAACGATTTCTCAAGCTTCGACGATTACGACTTTGACTTTCGGAACCGTACTGTGAAGGTCATTGCAGTGAGAGAGACCCCGGAGATAAGCATGGGAGAAACCACTTTTGGGCCATTTCGGGCTGGGCAAGAGATCGATGCACCTCGTTGGGTAGCTGAGGAACTTGTAAGATCAGGTATTGCCAAATGGAGGGAGGAGGACAAGCTTGACCTGGCAACTCTCTCAAAGATGCACTGGAGAGAAACGATACCAACATCAAGACAGATACCTGCTATTGAAGCAGATTTCTATCAGAAGCTTGGACGTCTACTGACAGATCTCAGGATACAGAGTCGTTCCGATCCTTCGAAGGGAAGAGATTTCGAGAAGGCAGTGCAGCTGTCAAAGGATATTGTCAACTGTAGAATTAGGAAGATCGTCTCGCTCACGGCAGCACCGGCACAGACCGAGGATGTGCTGGGAAACCTCTCGAATGAGGAGAGAACTCTGTATAGAGCTTTGAGCAGAATCATTATTGAGTGGAGGAACAAGATAGAGAGTCCGAGGACAGAGCTTTGACGACTGAGACTGGGCCAGACGAGAGGTTTCAAGATTTTCTGAGATCATTCCAAACACCTACGGGAGAGAACAAGTACAGAAGAAAGCTAGCCCAGATGTCTGTGTCAGGGGCTAGATCTCTCGTGGTCGATTTTGAGGATCTGCTCACTTATGATTCACCTTTGGCAAAAGAACTTGTCGAGAAACCTGACGAGTACGTGGCCTACGTCAACAAAGCAGTCTGGGCACAGATGAAGATAGAAGACCCGGAGTATGCAGAACTGAGCAGGGCATTCTTTGCTAGATTTCGACAATTCCCAGACAAGACTTCGATGAGGAAGATCGGATCAGTTCAGATGGGAAAACTGATTGTGGTTGACGGAATAATAGTGAGATCCAGTCCGGTCAAACCAATGGTGACGAAGGCCGCCTTCAAATGCCGAGGATGCGGCGAGGTCACAATGGTAGACCAAGCGGGGTTCTTGATGAGAGGAGTTGGAGTCTGCCCACACTGTAGGAGGCCACAGGCATCATTTGAGCTGCTTGTAGAGAAATCGACCTTTGTGGACTATCAAGATGTCAGAATCCAAGAGTGTCCAGAAGACTTGCCACCAGGGCAGCTACCTAGGGCCGTAGAGGTGAAACTTCTAGAAGACATGGTCGACCAAGCCAGGCCTGGCGACAGAGTGGCAATCACCGGTGTGGTTCGAGCCCAGCAGGAGATGATCAGCCGACGTGGAAGGCTGAGGACATTCGACATGTATCTGGACGCTAACTACATCGATGTGACGGGAAAAGAAGCTGAGGTTGTAGAGATCACTGCTGAAGAGGAGAAGACTATCAGAGAACTTGTGGAAGACCCGTGGCTGCATCAGAAAGTGTTGAGATCCTTGGCGCCATCGATCTATGGCTATGATGACATCAAGGAGGCAATAGTCTGCCTTCTCTTTGGCGGCGTCCCCAAACATCTTCCCGACGGCATCAATATCAGAGGAGCTGTCAATATTCTCCTGGTCGGAGATCCTGGTACCGCGAAAAGTCAGATGTTGCAGTATGTTGCCAGGATTGCTCCAAGGGGACTCTATACGAGCGGGCGGGGGACGACTGCTGCCGGGCTAACTGCAGCGGTTCTGAGAGAGAAGACTGGGGGAATGGTTCTTGAGGCAGGTGCCTTAGTCCTGGCCGATAAGGGAGTTGCTGCGATAGATGAGATTGACAAGATGAAACCTGACGATCGTGTGGCAATACATGAAGCGATGGAGCAGCACACTGTCAGCGTGGCAAAGGGAGGAATCGTGGCTACATTGAATGCCAGAGCTTCGGTTTTGGCTGCTGCAAACCCAGCGCTGGGGCGCTATGACCCGTACAAGAACATCACAGAGAACATAAACTTGCCAGTCACCATTCTCTCCAGGTTTGATTTGATTTTCATTATGAAGGATATTCCTGACGCTGATGTGGACGCAAAGATGTCAGATCACATTCTAACCTTGCATAGAACGAAAAGTACTCCTGAGGAGCCTCCGATCATGATGGATCTGTTCAGAAAGTACATCAGCTATTCCAAGAAGATAGAGCCAGTAATGAGTGAAGGGGCAGTTGCTGAACTGAAAGAGTGCTATTTGAAGATGAGGGCTTCATCTGGAGAACCTGGAGAGTCACCTATCACGATAACACCAAGACAATTGGAAGCCCTAGTCAGACTTTCCGAGGCTAACGCCAGAGTCTTTCTCAGGCCGGAAGTCACTGTCGAGGATGCAAGAGCAGCAATAAGGCTGATGACTGTGTCACTGCAAAATGTCGGCATAGATACCTCAACCGGGAAGATGGACATCGACGTGATAATGACGGGAAAACCCAAGAGTGTTAGAGACAGGATGGGCTTTGTCCTTGACTATGTGGCCCAAATGGAGAAGGAAACGGGCATGGTTGAGGAGAGAGCCTTGTACGACACACTTTCTAAGAAGATGGAGGTTTCCGAGGAAGATACGAGAAGAATTGTTGGGCAGCTGATACGCGATGGTGTCCTGTACGCTCCCAAGACCGGGTTCCTAAGAAGAGCCTCTGCCTAGCAAGGGAACTACCCATTGCTTATCGACGAACTCGACGTTCCAGCCCAAGTGAAAAGTATCCTCAAGAGCGAAGGATATGATTCGCTGTACCCACCCCAGGAAGATGCAATCCGCGCCGGAGCACTCAACGGAAAAAGCCTCGTACTTGCAAGCCCCACAGCAAGCGGAAAAACCTTGGTCGCGGAACTATGCATTCTAAAGAACATTCTCGAGAAAGGTGGCAAAGCGCTCTACCTTACCCCACTCAGAGCACTTGCTAGCGAAAAGTATGACGAGTTTCAAAAATATGCTAACATCATCAAACCTACAGGAGAGAAACTCAAAATCGTACTGACTACGGGAGACTATGACAGCAGCGACTATTGGATCGAAAAATACGACGTCATAATCTCCACAAATGAGAAGACTGACAGCCTCCTGAGGCATCGAGCTCGTTGGATCACAGAGGTACAAATCGTCGTTGCAGATGAAGTACATCTTCTAACGGAACCAGCCAGAGGACCAACTCTTGAAGTCGTTCTGACCAGATTGAGACAGATCAATCCAAAAGTACACATCTTGGCATTGAGCGCCACCGTCAGAAATGCCGAGGAAGTCGCCGATTGGTTGGATGCCTCACCAATAACCACTGAATGGCGTCCTGTCCCTCTGAAAGAAGGAATCTACCTAAACGGAAAGATTCAATTTCGTGACGGTTCGCTAAGGGCAGTCCCACAGATTTCAGCGAATCCTGTGATTGACACAGCCCTAGAAGCTGTCAATGATGGGGCTCAGTCTCTCATATTCACCGAAACAAGAAGAATATCGGTTGAGACTGGGAGAAAAGCAGGCCAAATTCTTAGGAGATTCTTGAGACCATCTGAGGCTCGGTCGTCCAAAGGAATCTCGGAAAGAATCTTGAAAACAGGTGAGAGAACAACGCTCAGCGAGGCCTTAGCAGATCAGGTCGTTTGTGGAGCAGCATTCCACCACGCCGGCCTTGCAAACACCCATCGCCGCATAGTTGAGGAGGAGTTCAGAAAAGGACACATCAAAATCTTGGCAGCGACACCGACGTTGGCAGCTGGAGTGAACCTCCCCGCCCGAACCGTAGTGATAAGTAGCTATGAACGCTATGAACCTGGATACGGACGATACCCTATCTCTGTGTTGGAGTATAAGCAGTTCTGCGGCCGCGCCGGACGTCCGAAGTACGATAAGTTCGGTGAAGCGGTTCTGATCGCAAAGAACGAGGACGAAAGAGACTATCTCATGGAGAACTACGTTCTATCGAAGCCAGAGAAGCTATGGTCGAAACTTGGAATTGAGAAAGTCCTTCGCCCGCATGTCTTGTCTACTATTGCGACAGGATTTGCGCGAACAGTAAGAGGCCTCAACGAGTTCTTTGCACAGACTTTCTATGCACATCAATATGACCCACGGGCCATTCGTCCAAAGGTCGAAGAAGTGCTCAAGTTCCTGTATAGGGAGAAGATGGTCGAGATTGAAGAAGATGAGATTCATGCCACTGAATTCGGAAAAAAAGTCTCCGAGCTCTATGTCGACCCATTATCATCTGTCATAATCAGGGACGGCCTATACAGAAGAGCCAAGCATATCACTGAGCTCTCTTTCCTTCAACTGATAGCGCGAACCCCAGACATCGCTCCCAAGATGTATCCTAGACGAAAGGAAGCCGAACTGCTTGAGAACATAGCACAGACGCATTCGGAAGAGTTCATGTGCGATGTTCCAGACATGTGGGAGGATCAAGTGGCATACGAAGAGTTTCTCGCAGAATTGAAGATCGCCTCAGTGCTACTTGACTGGATAGAAGAGTCAAGCGAGGAACGAATACTGGAGGCCCATCGAGCCGAACCAGGAGACCTCCTTCGACTAATAGAGATTGCCGACTGGCTGTTACATTCCTCGCACGAGTTGGCGAAACTGTTTGGGCACAAAGACCTGTTGAAACCACTCTCAGTTCTAAGAATCAGAGTTGAGAATGGAGTTAGGGCGGAACTGGTTCCCCTGGTAACTTTGGAAGGAATAGGAAGAGTGAGAGCAAGAATGCTGTACAGCAACGGCATGAAGACCATTGACGATCTCAAACACGCAACCGCCACAGACCTCATGAAGATACCTCTTATCGGTCCTACAATGGCCAAAAAGATCAAGGAACAAGTAGGAGGCAAGATCAGAGCTGAAGAATGGGAAGTCATGAAGAGAGATACAGACGGCACTGAAGAACAACGCCTTCTCTCCGAGTACTAATTGCTGGTAAATGTATTGGGTGCGCTCGTCGCCATCATCGATCGAAAGAACAAAGGCAATGTAATTCCAGCAGCCATTCAGATGATGAAATCCCTTTCAGAGAGAGGAAACGATTCTTTCGGTCTCGCCACACATGACAAAGTTTTCTTGTGCGAATCTCTACGCGAACTATCAGAATCGCGAATCCACTCTTCAGCAGCCATCGGCTATGGCCTCAACCGTATCTTCTCAAAGGACATACCTCAACCTCTCGCAGACGGCACAACAAGACTCGCCTTTGAAGGCAGGATCTATCCCACGAGTGAAGTCCCAGATTGTGAGAAGGCGTTGTCACTGACAGAAGAGAGAACAGATAATGGACTTGGCGAATTCGTGCACCGTGTTGAAGGCGCTTATGCTGCGGCAATAATGCACAACGGGCAATTGGCGGTAGCGAGAGACCTGCTCGGCTGCAAGCCTCTGTACTGGGGTGAAGCACGCGGAATCATGGCTTTCGCATCGGAACAGAAAGCGCTCTGGACAATCGGCATCAACATGCCACGAAGATTCCCTCCAGGAGAGGTTTGGGTTCTAGGGGCGGGCGACATCTCAGTTCGGAAGCCAGATGACCTGACATGCCATGCACATAGAAGCGACATAGATTCCGCAGCCGAAGAGCTTTCTGATCTTGTTGTCGAATCAATAAGGAGAAGAAGTGGAGACCTGAAGAGAGTCGCCATTGCGTATTCAGGCGGTGTAGATAGCGCGGTAGTGGCTTCTTCGTCAGCGTTAGCGGGGTTGGATGTGGAGCTTTTCACGGTGACAATGAGAGGAAACGGTGAGGTCGAGCACGCAAAGAGAAGTGCGGAAGCCCTTGGATTTCCCTTGACGGTGAAGCAATACTCCTTGTCAGATCTGAGAAGCTCGATCCCTGAAGTCATCAAACGGATAGAGAGAGCAGATGTGATGAGCCTTGCGATAGCCATACCTGTCTTCTGGGTGTCTCAATTGGCAGAGAAGGAGGGGTTCCAAGCTTTTTTTGCCGGTCAGGGAGCAGACGAGCTATTCGGAGGATACGACCGTTACGTCACTGCCTATCAGCGTGAAGGACCAGAGAAGGCCAATGAAATGATGATGAAAGATGTGCAAAGGATCGCAGAACTGAACTTAGAAAGAGATGAACAGGCCACAGCAGGATCGAAGGCCGAGCTGAGACTCCCATTCTCAGATCTGGATCTGGTCAGGTTTGCGCTTTCCTTACCGATCCATCTGAAGATCGGGGGTACAGATGAAGCACTTCAGAAACTCATCCTTCGTAGAGTTGCCCAACTACAAGGTGTCCCGAAATCAGCTTCAGAGAGGCCGAAGCGAGCGATGCAATATGCGACAGGGGTTGCTTCGTCGATCAGAGAGATTGCGAAACAGGCTCGCATTACTCCGCGGGATTATGTGTCGAAGCAATATGACAGGTTTACGAGACGACTCCTTGTTCGGTCCTGAAATGGAGCATAGAGAAGAGTGCGTACAAGACTTGGCACGATACAGCGATCATTCATTGCCTTCAGATGTGCGAATGTGCGATTGAGTGGGCGCAGGCATCTTTAAGAGCGTCTGATCAATTTTCGGATTGAGGTGCTTCGTTTGCTGGGTCATAGAGAGATGTTTGACTACTTCAAGAGGGAACGTGCCAGACTGATGGAGACGCTCGAAAAACTGTCGAATGAAGAACTGGGAAAGAATCGGGAACTCAGTTTCCCCAGCATAAGAGATGTTCTTGTTCATACTGTGATGGTTGAAGACAACTGGCTACACTACAGAGCTGCCGGACTAAGCTCTGGAACCAGTCTGAAACTTGAGGATTTCAAGAACCTGCAGGACATTAAGAAATACATAGCTGAAGTGGACTCGAAGACAGCAAGGCTGTTTGCGTCGATGACTGAAAAGGATCTCCGAAGGGAGGTCAGAAGAACTACTCAAGACGGGAAGGAAGAGGTGTTCACGCTGGAACAGATCCTTTTCCACGTACCGATCGAGATAATCCACCACTTTGGAGAGATTTTCGCCGAGTTCTGGAAGATGGATATTGACGCACCATACTATTCCTATCTGGCATACTCAAAAGACCGACCGAAAACTCGTTGACTTCAAAGCAGGCCCCTTGTAGTAGTCCAGACCGAAACAACGAGCGCACGCTAATCTACCTCGCTCAGACAAGCCCTTGAGCGTGTGCCTCCTCCAGCAAATCGATTATCTGCTGCAGAGTGTACTTGCGCGCACAAGCAGGTATTCTTTGGAGTATCTGAGGCATCGATGGGACCATCGGCCGCGCGATGAAAGGGACAGAAGCGTATAGTCGCTGAACCTCCTGGATTATTTCTTGAGCATCGCTCGTGGATATTCCAGTCGCGTCTCCCTTTCGCACAGCACCAATGGTGTCTGATAGGTTTGAGCCGCAGACACTGCAATACTTTGCATCTTCTTTCACCGCATTTCCGCAGGAAACACATCTTCTGGTCAACGTTTCACCTTCTCATTGTTGTTAGGGCGCTCGTGCGTGCTGTTTGTCAGGAGGGAGGTTCTGCTTCCCAGTGATCCTTCGAGGAATGATTTCCACAACTTCGACCCTTTCGAGTTCATTCTTGTCAAATGTAGACTCGCCTGTTTTCCTAGTATACTTCTCGGTCAATTTCCTCAGAATCAGTGCTTTTTTGTGAACCATCTTGATCCTCCTAACTTTTCCTGAGACGATCACGCTCCTGTAGTAGGCGCTGAAGGAGCATGGACTGTCACTCGTTTTGATTCTGATAAGCTGATCTACCTCAAAGCAGACTCTCGGGTTCTTCGCCAAGGAGACCATCTTCTTGCCCCTCTTGGCGCTGTGTAAGTATATTCTCCCGTCATTGTAGACGAAAGTGAGTGGAACCACATACGGTTTGTTTTTCCAAGACATTCCAAGTCGGCCGACCGGAGCAGTCCGCAAGAGTTCTTCCGAATCCTTGAGGCCCATTCTTCTCTCTCTTCTTCGGAGCTGCCTTTCCATTTCTAGTTCAACTTCCTCGTTGATCGAAGAATAGTCAGGGGCCTGGGTGCTTGTTGTGACAACTCTCGAGAGGCGTGCAAGCACTCTTCGCAAGTGATCTCAGGGAGCCTCAGTCAGTAGTTTCCTGAATCTTTCTTCATGTTTCTCATACGTAATGAGTGGGTATATCTCTCTGTGGCTGTCGAAGAATAGGGGATCATCTCCGACAATTGCAGAGAGTTCTTCCTCTGACTCTACGTCGCATATTATCATGTGCCCTTCTTGTCCGATCAGGTGATAGTAGACTTCGGCTTTTCCCTTTTCTTTTAGTTGACGAACATACTTCATCTGCGCGGGTAGGAGCTTCGCCAGTCTCTGAACAGGGGTACCTTGATTCACCTTCTGAATGATCAGAAACTTCAACGCTAGTTCACTCTTGGCAAGTATGTTACTTGCTGAGCATAATTCCTTTTCTCTTCACCATTTGGGTGGGTGTTGCTGCGCGCGCGCATATACCGGAAACGGTCTGCCGTGGAAAGAGTCGTCTCAAGGCTTAAGACATATTTCGGGCTGCGTCAACTCCGAACCCGCGGCCTAAGAAACGTCTCGTCGCACGTGCTCCTCTGCCTCATAGCCCTACTCGCAAACGCGTTATCAGCCATCAAACAAGGTTTTCCACACAGAATCCGTTCATCAATTCACTTCACAGGATTGACATGGAGAAGATAGTTTAGCAAGAAGCTGGCGCGCCTATTTCTCAACTCATAAATATCACGACAATGACGGCCTTTTGGGAGTTGTCACTTGAAGTACAACGTTGACGTTGACCGAGAGAAATGCATAGCTTGTGGTAATTGTTACAGCACGGATCCCGCTCATTTCGATCATACTGATGATGGAAAGTCGAGAGTTGTGGGAGGAACCGTCAATGGCAAGTCAACAGGCAGCTTCGACGACGATAATATTGAAGATGTAGAAGCTGTAGCTGACGCTTGCCCTGTCCAAGCCATAACAGTCGCCAGGACCTAGTCTTGGCGCGGGCATTAATGTGGTGGACCGGACGGGACTCATATCCATTAGGGTTCCAACTATCCAGTCGCAACCATCGGAAAGGCTTTTCGGATAACCAAATGAAGGCGAGGGAAAGCGAAGAACAATGCACAATGGTCTGCAGGTTACCGTATCTAGGAGGGTGCATCATGAAGCTTAGAGCACTGGATGCAATGATGATTTCTTTGTTTGCGGCTTTGACCGCCGCGGGATCTTTCGTCACATTTCCTCTATATCCCGTGCCCATCACTCTGCAGACTTTCTTTACATACTTGGCTGGGGGAGTCTTGGGTGGTCGTCTGGGAGCACTGAGCCAACTCATATATGTTCTCCTGGGTGGTGCTGGACTGCCGATCTTTGCGGGAGGTAGAGCGGGTTTTGGAGTGCTCGTAGGCCCAACTGGAGGCTATCTAATCGGCCTCATACTCAGCGCATTTGTTATTGGAAGGTTATGCGAAAACAAACAAAATCCCAATTTTGCCTGGATCTTGGCCTCAATGATAATTGGAACCGCCATGATATACATCGTTGGGGTCATCCAATTGTCGTTATGGATGAGAACAAGCATCGCACAGACTATCCTTTGGGGAATTCTGCCATTCTTGGTTGGGGATTCAGTAAAGATACTAATGGCCTCACTTGTGATTCTTAAGATTCGAAACGTTTTGCCCTACGTTAGGAGCGGCCGTAGGAAAATAGTCCGATTGTCAATATGATTTGTACAACAAGGCAGACGGCGCAAAGCACAGTCGCCATCCGCGAGTGCTTCTCCCCCCTTTGCCGAGCATAGAGAGCGAAGACTAGACCGGGGATTTCCAAGAACAGTCCTCCGATAGCGAATAGCCCAATCAGCGAAAGCCCTATCCCCAAGGCAGAGAATAGCGCACCCCTCTGGGTTTTCTCTTGGGTCACGGTTGGTGCTGTAGAAGGCACCGACTTGACGAGACTGGTTTCCATTTCCTTCACATATCCATTGGCCTAACCGCTTCTAACCCATGGAGCATCCATATCTGTACCTATAAGGGCGGTACCTGTAACGCGCACGCATCACTAATTCCTATCGCTGTCACATCTGTCGGATTCAAACTCGAGTCTGATTCTACGGCGGCCGGCCGTAGCATGGTCCAAAACCTAGGACTACTGACCATGAACAGAAATCCGGCGCGCGCGCTATGAATAATAACGGATATTCAAAAAAAAGAGAGGCTAAGGCAACTTGGAACTAAGGATTAGTCGTCCTAGTACCTTCTGTGCTTCTGGTAGCAGTCCCTGCAGTAGACCGGCCTGCCCTCTGTCGGCTGGAATGGAACTTCACATTCTTGCTTACAGTCAGCGCAGGTAGCCTTGTGCATTGTTCTTGGGCCGCCATAGTCACGTCTTTCGTAACCCATGCGTTTTTCACTTCCCTTTCTAGCTAGTTATACACCGGATCTTGCCTAGAAGTAGGAATCCATTGTATACTGGCCGCCACGTTAGCACACACTGGGAATTAAGGTGTTCTCTTTGAGAGAGACTGACGCTAGCGCGCAATAATCGTCGTCGCTCGTTTTGGTTTCGTCGCGAGAATTTTGAGTGTGTGTATACCATGGTGCGGCCGACAGAAATTGAACCGTCGTCTCGTCGTCGTAGGTAGTATTGTGTGTGTCTACATATGGTGCGGGGGATATAGACAACCCCCTGTTTCTGAGTTCCACGTGGATGTTAGGTAGAATCTAGATAATTCTGAGATATGATGTCACTGTAGTCTGTTTCTCACTTTTTCGTAGATGTGTAGTGGTTTACTGTTTTGTGCTCTTCTTGTGGAAAATGAAGGAAACTAAGAGGGAGGCCGGGAGAACGTAGATGAGGCCGAGCAGTGCCGCAGCCATGACTCCCGTCAACACCATTGCCGACTCAGCGGTGAAAGGCAGAATCGAGTATATGCCAGAGGTCATCTGCAACACATTAACGAGGGGGTAGAGCGACGTCTTCACGACTACTCTCGCCACATTGTTCTCTGAGAGAGACTTGGCGACACCTGGGCTGAAGGAGTAGTAAAACACATCGAACGCGGTCATGAACTGTGATCCAGCAAAGGTTGAGAGAAGTATTCTGTCTCGAAAGTCTCGGAGCATCTGGATTTCTGCACTGTTGCTTGCAATTGCCTTCTTCCGGATAAGACCCGAACAGGCACAACCGACAACGTCGGCTGCCGCACCAACCTAGGTGCGTGATGACTCCCTAACTGACCTACTGTGTCTCATGCAGCCCAACTCTTGATCGTCGTCGTTCCATGCAGTTTTGTGTGTGTGCGCGCACCAGATGATAGGGGATATAGGTAGTAGGCTGTTTTGCTGGGGTACGTGGAAGTTTGAAAATCGACGTGTAACTTGGACGTGGAAGTCCGGTAGAAAAAAAAAGAGCGGAGAGGGCTTCGTAGGCTGTGTGAACCGTTACACTGTTTCGATGGTGACCTTGACCTTGGCGGCCCTCTTTGCGTCTTCAAGGATTGTGATCTCGTTCTTTCCTTTGCTTACGTAGGAAAACAAGTTGTTCAGGCTCTCCTTCGCGGCC
>JALHTG010000096.1 GCA_022865705.1 Candidatus Bathyarchaeota archaeon
AGTAGACTGGAATCTCTAGTTCTCTACCGATACGTTCTCCAACTTGGCGGGCGATCTTGACGCAGTCTTCCATGGTGACACCTTCCACTGGAACAAAGGGCACAACATCGGTTGCGCCAATCCGAGGGTGGGCCCCATGATGCTTTGTCATATCAATAACTTGCGCCGCCTTGGCGACACTTTGAAAAGCGGCTTCGGCCACTGCTTCAGGGTTGCCGACAAAGGTCACCACCGTGCGGTTGATGTCCGCTCGCGAATCGACATTGAGCAAGGTTACGCCGGGAACGGCTTCGATGGCGACGGTGATTTGCCTGATCTTGGCTAGGTCTTTTCCTTCAGAGAAATTTGGCACACATTCAACAATCTTTTGTTCCATGAGGAGCATACCTCCTATCTAAAGAGATCTGTCATAAACACTTCATCGCGTCAGACTTAGTCGGGCGGCATCAAGAGTGTTCTGTAGCAACATGGCAACGGTCATCGGTCCAACTCCGCCGGGGACAGGAGTGACTAACGAGGCGACAGTGCTGACCTGATCAAAGTCGACATCACCGCAGAGTGTACCGTCGGCCAACTGGTGAATGCCAACGTCGATCACAATGGCCCTAGGCTTAACCCAGCTTGCTTGCACGATTTTCGGTTGCCCCATTGCCGCGACCAAGATGTCCGCCTGCGAGGCGTAGTATTCGATGTTTCTTGTCCCGGTGTGACAGACTGTGACGGTAGCGTTGCTGTGACAATCTTTCTGCAAAAGCAGTGCAGCGAGGGGGCGGCCGACGACATTTGACCGGCCGAGAATCACAGCATGCCGGCCTTGCACTTCGATATGGCTCTGCTGCAAAAGCATCCAAATGCCAAGGGGAGTACAAGGCACAAAGCGTGGCGCGCCCATCATCAAAAGCCCTAGGTTTTCGGGATGGATGCCGTCAACATCCTTGAGCGGCGAGATGCCACATCGCACGCGACGCTCCGGAATATGATGGGGTAAGGGAAATTGAACAATGATACCATGTACCCTTCGGTCCTCATTGAATCTGGCAAGAGCCTCTAGCACCTTGTCTTCATTGGCGTCTGCTGGCAATCGATAGAGCGTATGGTTTATCCCCGCGGCCCTGCAGGAGTTTTCTTTGGTCTTAGCATAGAGCGCACTTGCGGGGTCGTCTCCGACGATTATGCTGACCAGAGACGGAGTGGTATCGGCCTGAACTCTTAGCTTCGCTACCTCTTGTCTGACGTGCTCACGGATGGCCTTGGCCACGCCACGGCCGTCGAATATCCGGCTGGTCATCGCAAGTCCCAGAAGCCGATGCGAGCTAAATCGGTAACGTGAATAGATGCTCTTTCAGTTCACTTGTTTCAATGGTTTCATATTCACGTAAGTTCACATTTACCATCGCTCGCATTTGAGTTGCTTTCATTTATCCACTTCTCGCCAGACTTTAAGCCTTCGTCTGGTGTATTTTCGTGTGAGGTTAGCACGAGCTTATGGCCCTTTCCAGTATGATTGAGATTGTCAGCGATTTTCTTCAAGCTACCTCCAGCGAGAGTGTATGCTCTGGCAAAGAGCACTTTGTGCAAGTCCTTCTTGCGACATACTCGCAAGGCATGCGCTCCAACCAGCATACGAATTAGCTGTTCAGATTGCGAGGCTCTATCCACAGCCGTCTAGCTTCGCCTACTAGAAATACCGATCCAGTCACACATATCAGGTCGTCGTCAGATGCCAGCTCAAGGGCTCTGCGGACAGCGTTCTTTACGTCCCCTACTATTTCATAGGGTTTGGAGTGTCTCTCCACCTCCTTCGCGATTTTCGATGGGTCAGCGGCTCGACCCATGACTGTGTGAGATGTGATTATGAATTGATCCGCCGCCTCTGCTAGCTGATCAATCATTGCAGAGAGGTTCTTGTCTGAGGAGATGCTGACCACGATGATCAGCCTCTCGCAAGCAAATTCCTTGAGAAGAGTCTCTTTAAGCGCTCGGGCACCCTCGGTGTCCTTTGCGCAGTCAAGTACGACAAGAGGGCGCCTCTGCACTATCTCCAGCCTTCCGGGCCAGCTGACTCTCCTGAGCCCCTCCTCTATGACCTTCGAAGGTATTGGTATGTCGTAGAAACTCAAAGCCTCAACTGCCCCAACGGCTGATGCTGCGTTCAGCAACTGATGATCACCCAAGAGTGGAATAAACAGCCTATCGAACCTGCTCATCAGGCCGTTGATCTGAAAGCTCTGTCCTTCGAGGCTGGAGCTCAACTTCCTGAACCTTATGTCACTGCCAACTCGAAATATCTTGGAGCGCTTCTCACTGCAGACATCTTTGAACAAAGCGAACACATTGTCGTCCTCTGTAGCCGTTATCAAGACTCCTCCATCTTTGATGATGCCCGCCTTCTCCCTAGCGATTTCCAGCACAGTGTTTCCCAGCGTCTCGGTATGCTCAAGGCTGACGTTCGTTATCACTGAAACCAAGGCATGAACAACGTTTGTTGCATCGAATTTTCCTCCCATCCCAGCCTCCAAAACTGCAAAATCTACTTGACGTTCGGCGAAGTACTTGAAAGCGATAGCGGTGGTAGTCTCAAAGAAGCCAAGAGGTCCAAGTTCAGGTTGCTCAGTCATTTGATCCAAAACCGGTTTGATCTCCTTCACGATTCTGACGACCTCCTCTGCCGGGATCTGCATCCCATCAACTACTATACGCTCCGTGAAGCTTGAAAGATGAGGTGAGGTGAACATGCCGACCCTGTAACCTGCAGCCTTGAGGATCGACGCCACCATGGCTGTCGTCGAGCCTTTACCATTAGTTCCAGTCACATGGATCGATCTGAACCTCTTCTGAGGCTCTCCCATTTGACCGAGAAAATGCCGTATATTCATCAACTCTCGTATACGGCTTGACCTGCGCCTGCCGAATAGCCAATCTGTCACCTCTCTATAGCTCAACTCATCGACCTTAGCTCTGACAGTTACTGATATATTTCTCACCTAATAGGCCTGTGTGGTTGAGCTGACCCAACTGTCTTTCACCTTTCTTCGATGAGACGTGCAACAGCGCGCGACTGTTATTCAGTAACTTCTTGAACATCTAGATCTCTGAGACCATCTACAGTGAATCTGCAGAAGCTGTAGAGAAGTTCGCACGCGCCCTAGACGTTGCGATGCAAGGGAAAGGAAAAACGATTGGGCAGTTCTCTCAAGTTACGGCTTCGTCGAGGCTAGCGGGCAACTACTGGCGCGCGCTTGCAGCGGAGCTCTGGACCAGTTATGCAGTGTGCTACTCTCTTTGATTCTAGCAGGACTACTCAATCTGTGACGAGTCGGATTGGAGATCATAAGGCTTAGCTTTGCTCTGACATTTGCAGCGCCTGGGTCAGCATGCTAGCTGTAACCTGAGTAGCTTTGGTGTCTGCGGTTGTGCAGTCGATTCAACAACAGTTGCCATGCAAGACGCTTCAATCCGCACTTTTCGCCCTTGTCGCTCGTCCTTCTTCCGCCACGACAACTCCCCTCTTGACAACTTTCGAAACCAAGTTCACACCTAGGTGCTGCAACAGAAAACGATAGTCCGCAACATCGAAGATGACAAGATCTGCCTTCTTCCCTGGTTCAAGCGATCCCACATCATGACTCTTCCTGAGAGCCTTGGCCGCCGTCAACGTTAATGCTCTCAGCGCCTCAATGATCGGGGTCTTCATACAGTAACACGACAGCGCGAGGACGAACTGTAGGCTTTTGGTTGGACAGCTAGGATTGAAGTCAGATGCCAAGGCAAATGGCAAACCGTTCTTTAGCAATGTCACTGCATCCGCGAAACGATCCTCCATTAGGGTCAAACTTGCTGCTGGAAGGAATACTGGGATAACGCCAGCTCTCGATAGTTGAGTCAAGTCATCACTCGATGAATGTAACAGGTGTTCAGCTGAGACGGCTTGAAGCTCGATTGCCAGCTTTGCTCCACCAATGTTCGCGAATTCATCGACATGGATCTTCGGCCGAAGACCTTGTTCAATACCAGCAACAAGTATGTTCCTGGCCTGTTCTACGGAGAATGCTCCCTTATCGCAGAAGACGTCGCAAAACTCCGCCAGTCCTTCTCTCGCGATTTGAGGAATCATCTGTGTCGCAACTACCCTAACGTATTCGTCTGGCGCATCTTTGTACTCGGGTGGAAAGGCATGAGCTCCCAAGAAGGTCGGCACGATATCGAGTGGATGTTGTTTGCTGAGGTCTTTGGCGGCGAGAAGCATTTTCGTCTCGTGCTCGACAGTCAGCCCGTAGCCGCTCTTTGCTTCCACTGTGGTTGTTCCATTGAGCATCATGCTGTCTAGGACTTTCTTGCCTTCTTCCACTAGTTTCTCTTTCGAGGCTTCTCTAGTCGCGTACATCGTCTTGAGAATGCCTCCGCCAGATCTTAGTATGTCCATGTAGCTCATGCCTGAGAGTCTCATGTCGAGTTCCTGTTCGCGAGAGCCTGCAAAAATTAGATGCGTATGACAATCGATGAGGCCGGGAGTCACAATCTTGCCAGTGACATCTAGGGTCTCGTCGCTCTCGAACCTACTTTCAAGCTCCCCTGTTTTGCCAATGTCGACGATTCTGCCGTGATCGACTGCGATCGCGCCGTCCGAGATTATCGATTTTTCTGGATGAAGCTGCTCTGAGAAGGTGAGAAGTTGACTGGCATTCTTTAGGAGCATGTCGACTTGGCGTTTTGGCACTGGTGCTTCCTCGTTAACCCTTTGCTTCAGCCGCGTTCGTGATAGCTGTCTCAAGCGCGCGCTTATTCATATCAATCAGCTCGATTGCTCCAAAGCTGGCGTTCTAGACGTCTCGAAGCAAGGATTCCCTGATCCGACAACAACCACCAACCGATTGTAGTAATCATCGAACGAATAATCAAGAGGGCATGTCAAAGGAATCTTCTCTATCTCTGCCACCATCTCTTTTACCACGTTTGGGTCGGAAGTACTGAAATCCGGGACGCATCTTGCTGTTTCTTTCATAGGCCAATTGAAGGCCAAAAGACACACCTAATGGGAGTATGCAGTGGCCCAGCTTTTCACACTTACGATCGCAAGACAAAACTGGGCTCCTTGTCCAGACATTGTCTTCTTGAAATGATTAAATATGCCAGAGAGGACCCTTCGTTCCTAAGTCTGATAAACGTAGTGAGCGACAGCGTTGGCCAGGTGATTTCGCTTTGCATGCTCCTCAATGGTTCGTCGGTTTTGACTCTATGATGCAAATTGTGGAGTCGATCATAGCCTTCGCTGTGGCTTATCATGCCCTCAAAGGCTTCAGATTAGTGAAAGATAGAACGCTATTCTTTCTCCATTTCAGTTTTGTTCTGCTAGGATTAGGTTTGCTGACTGATGGAGTGGTGGGCTTGCCTGTGTTTGCGTTTCGTGGCCTCTCGCCAGTCGTGGCGACAGGCTATTTCATTCGAATCACTGCGGAGATCATCGCATACGCACTACTGCTTTTTGCTTATCTAAGACAGACAAAGAGTTTCATGGCGGGTACAGCTCTACTCGCGATGGCGGCATCGCCCGTTTCACTGTTCGAGGTTTTGCCCTATCACCCGCTTCTCGAAATTGCCGTATTCTTTCTGATCGCCTTCATAGCGACTCAGACGGCGATGAACTACGGTGTAAGGAAGGAGAAGAATTCACTTCTGGTCTTCGTTGGATTCGTCCTTCTGGCCATAAGTCATGTGTTTTTCATGCTTCCCCCAATCATCGGGCCATTCTTCGTAGTTGCCCATCTGACTCAACTCCTGGGATTCCTTGCGCTTCTGATAATGCTTCTGAGAGTGACTAGGACTAGATGACTGAAAAGCCGTCCAAGTATCGATCACAGATCAGAATCTATGCAGACATACTCCGCGTAATTGAGAGAGAAAAGGGAAACGCGAAACCTACTCATGTCCTTTATGGAGCCAATCTATCACATGACAGGCTCGTCAAGTATCTTGCCCAACTGAAAGATCAAGGCCTAGTCGAGGAAGAGGGAGTCAGTGATAGGACGACCTACTATCTGACGGATAAAGGAATACAATTTCTCAACGAGTTCAAGAAAGTTTCACAGTTCGCCGAAGCCTTTGGGTTCGTTATCTAGCCACGCTAAAGCGTCATACGTCACAGGCATTTGGAGCAGTAGTTGGTCAGTGGAGATGCATCACGACATCGGGCCAAGCCCTTCCGTGCAGGTCAGTCCACATCATTCCAGTGAGAAAGAGCCATGTGCACAATTTAAGGTTGCAGCGGTGAAGCTGTACTATCTTGCGAGGATCTTTCTGATTTCCTCAACGAACTGCTTCGCTCTGGCGAGAGATGTGCTGGCGTATCCTTTCTTGATCAAGATTCCTGTGTCGTACTGGAACCTGGTTCTCTTTCTCCTTTCAGATTCAAAAGCAACGATCAACTCGTCTGTTTTCTTTTCTATTCGTTTCATGAACTCTTCTCTGCCGATCAGCTCTCCAGCAACATTCTTTGCTTCATCATACTCTTCCAGGAGCTTTGCCAGTTTCCTGTTCTTTATGAAGAAGTGGATCAAAGCATCTGCAGTGACCTTATGAACGATCTGACCTCTTGCTTTGATGCCTTCGCTGGCAAGCAGGGCGGTTGCGGCATAGAACATCGAATAGTATGAGGAAGCGATAACCCATAGGTAGGATTCAAACTCGGAACCTACCTTAAGCGTATCTTTGACAACCTTGTCATCTGAGACTGCGTATAGAAGGGCTGCGGTTTCCAGGGAGGATTCTGCGTTGTCCATGAAGAATCTAACAAATTTCTTCACTGTGTCGTCTTTGACCCTCAGTATGCCGTCCACTATGTATTGCCTGACATTATGATCAGCTTCTCTTATTCTGTCATCAGTCATCATGGCAGAATCCTCGATAGAAGACTATAGAACGTCTCCGCTCCATAAGGCACTATGTGATTCCCAAGCAATTCAGTTGCCACATTCGGCCTTCTTTCCGTTCTTCCTTGAGACAGCAGCGACAGGAATTGATCTGCAGAAAGAATAACCTCATGAAAGCTCACTGTGCTCGTTCTCATGACCGAGGCCAGTTCATTTTCCACTCGACTCTGTAGAGTCAGATCGGACAGTACCAGAAGTATATCAAGATCTGACTGAGAAACCGTTTTTGGTCTTATGAAGGAACCAAAGAGGATCAAGCATAGGAACGGAGAGAGATTTGTTAGTCTGGAAATCACAGTTGAAAGCAGTATTCGGATGCTTGGCTTAGAGCTACTGAATTCTTTAGTCCTGAGTGACTCGATGAAAGCAATTGTCTGTATGTTCCTGTCCAGCCTCAAGTGACAGATTCGAAGGTGGGCTTTCCGTTCTAGATTGAGAATACCGTTCTTTGATAGGCGGTCAACTGTCTCATAGGTTATCCTATAGTCCTGATGAATTCCCTGCGAAAGACCTCTCACGGTAAAATCCTTCGTGAGATCACTTGCCATGAGTTTCAAGATGGCTATGGCAGTTCTTGAGAGATAAGGCCGCCTCGCCCCGGACCTCTTTGGCAAATTATGCACCTAAGTACATAACGTTATGCACTTATGTGCATAATAAACCTCACCCCTAGCTTGGACCAAAGAACTCGTCCTAGCGTATTGGAGATAATCTATCACACTTGAAAGATCAGTCCGCATCATCCATACCTTGCCTTATTCAACGAAGCATCTAAGGATTCAGAGTTGGAAACTGGCAGAGCTGATACGATTCAGTCGCCCTTAGAGTTCCAGCATTCATCTACAAATCTTTCGACAAGGCCTTGGGGTAAGCCAATGCGGGCGAGTTCTTCTTTTGCCTCATCCTTCGACCGGCCTTCTGACTTGAGTTTTACGACTCGACTTCGAACGAATTCATACCGTTCATGTGGATAGACTATCCAGGCCGATGTTTCGCTCACGTAGAAGTCAGGCCGGAGAATGCTCTTGGGTTTGTAGTGGAGAGTTGCGATCTTGACTTCCAATGCTTTTCTTGCGAGAAGGTCTCGTCGTACGGCGGTCAGGCTTTCTCCGGTATCAGCCACGTCGTCCACAACTAGGACTCTCTTTCCTACGACGGAGGCTGAGACCTGTTGACTGATTACTGGCCTCTTTGCAGTTTCTGCTACGTCCTTGTAGAACTCAACTCTCATGCTTGCCACATACGTGTTGCACAATAGGTCCGAAAGTATTCTCGCAGGAATCCATCCGCCACGTGCAACGCCGACTATGACTTCAGGTTTGAACCCGCTCTTCTTTATCTTGTCAGCTAGCTGCAAACAGCCGTCGTAAATGTCATCCCAACCTGGAACCTCGAAACTCAATGCTCTCCCTGCCGAATACGCTGGTTGAAGTGCGCAACATCTTTTAAGTCATTTCATAGAAGTTCCGACTAAGCATCTGCAATTGGAATAGGCATTGAACTGCGGAGACTGGGATGTATGCCGATAGAATTTCTGAGAGAATACGGAAAACACCTGATGATCACTGGCGTGCGTGACACAAGGATTCCCCATCCTCAACTGGTTCTCCAACAACTAAGACAGATCGACGAGAAAATCGAGGTTCAAATCCTAGACGCCAAAAGTTTGGCGGGAATGGATCATCTACGCTTTGCAGTCCTCAACGCTTTGAAGGCACACTCTCAAGGCAGCCAGGTGACGGGAAGCGTAGCTATTGAGATTCTCCTCTACGCTTCTGGCCAAAGACAGATCAAAAACGCGATCACGTATCTTGGAGTATCACCAGAGTCGAAACGTGTTGCGGTCATAGGAATTGCCAGTGAAGAGAGCCCCTTGGAGAATCTTAGGACACAGCTACCAAAAATCATAGAAGGAAAACTTGACGAATCTGTAGTCGAAGAGGGTGATAATGCAACCATTCGAAGAGTGTTTGGCATAACAGATGATGAGATGAAGACTATGCTCAGAAGAAACACAACAGAAAAGGAAGCAATCACTAGACTAGTCATAGAGAAGATGGCCTTGCTTTCAACGCAAGCCTAGACTACCCTTTTCACTTTTGTCACTGACAGCACATCAGTGGGTTTGATCACAGATATCCCAGTCAACTCTCCGACAACCTCGATAAGAACTACCTTGGCGGGATTCTCAAGATCCACCTTTCTATCAATCTTCCTTGCTACCAGCTCCACTATCTCCTTCGAGGACAGAGCGGTGTGACGCTTTTGCACAGTGACTCGGAAACGCTCCTCTCTTTCAATTCCTTCAACCATTGACGAAACACATTTCTCGATTTCAGTCAGACTTGACGGAACTATTCTTTCGAGAGGTGAAACCTTCTGGATGTATCGAAACTTCCAAGGACTCTCCAGGAGTCTTTTGCTTAGCTCCTGGACCACTTGGATTGGATTCAGTCCGGTTCTTGCAACGATCAAGCCTATGGCATCAGTTCTGTCTGTCTTTGGGTCATCGTCGCCTAGCTCTCTCAGAAGATACCATATCTCACTGCAAGCGTTTCTCTCGTTTCCCCTAGATGTTGCCACCAAGAGATTGAATTCTTTGAGCAATGCATTGACCTTTGAGGCGACATAGAGCGAAGACGGAGATTTAAGTGGTGCCTGAAAAGAAAACCCTCGATCGATAGGCACCTATGTCTCCATATGCTGCCGACTGAAAGCTTCTAGAGATCATTTAACAAGACAGCGGGAAGTTGACGGAACTATCTCAGCCTTATCGTTTCAAGGTTCTGTGGCGCAAATGCTCTGAGCTTCATATTCTTGCTCATCATCTGCGCGATGTCCTCACATTTCCTGGCTTCCCCATGGCCGACAAGTACTCGAGATGGCTTTGGACTCATCTTCTGGATGAAGTTTAGGAGTTGGCGACGATCGGAGTGCCCGGAGAAGCCCTCAACCGATTCAACGCGCATGTTGAGTTTGATAATCTCGACCTTTCCATTGTGTCCCATCAGAGAAACATCTTTCAATCCGCTTCTGATTCTGTTGCCGAGTGTGCCCTCTATCTGATAGCTCACGAAAACCAGTGTGTTCCTCTCGTCTGGGGCAAGTTGTCTGAAATAGTCTATTGCAGGACCGCCTTCAAGCATCCCGGATGTGGCAACTATGACGCATGGGCCTCCCTGGACTATTTCGCCACGAGTGCTAGAATCCGTCACAGTGACAAAGTAGTCCGATTGAAAAGGATTGACGTCATGGTGGAGGATTTGATCTCTGATCTCTCTAGCAAGGTACTCTGGATAGGCAGTGTGGATAGCTGTTGCTTCCAAGATCATTCCCTCGAGATATATGGGGAGCTCTTTGAGACGCTTTGACTTCATGTAGTTGTCAAGCACAAGCATTATTTCTTGTGCGCGTCCAACAGCCGGAACAGGTATCAGAACCTTTCCTCCCTTTTCAGCCGTCTCGTTGATGATTTGCGTCAGTCTTTCCTCTACTCCTTCTCGCTCCGGCATAATATCCTCAGGAGCTCCGTAGGTGCTTTCAGTGATCAAGGTTTCAGCTCTTGGAAACATCGAGGAGGCAGACTCCAACAACATAGTCTTTCCAAACTTGTAGTCGCCTGTGTAGACTACGTTATGGAGGCCCTCTCCTATGTGCAGGTGAACTATCGATGATCCCAATATGTGTCCAGCATTATGTAGAGTGAGCTTGATATCTGGTGCAACATCAGTAACGACCCCGTACTTCAGCGGGATTGTATGCATAACCAGCTCTCTCACATCTTTTTGGTCGAAGGGGGCGAATACACCTTCTCTAGTTGCGACATCTAGGTAGTCGAGTTGTAGCAGGGTCATCAATATTGAGGTGGGTTCTGAGCAGTAGACGGGCCCGTCATACCCATATTTGTACAGGAACGGGGCCAAGCCGCAGTGGTCGAGATGAGCATGCGAGATTATTACGGCGTCGAGGTTATCCAAGTCGAATTGCTCAATGTCGAAACGAGGAAAGGCTTGAGTTGGATTTTGGGCCCCGGGGTTGGCACCGCAGTCCAATAGGACAGAACTTTCATTGGCTTGTATTAGAATGGCGGATCTGCCTACTTCCCTGAAGCCACCTAGTGTTGTCATTCTTACATTGCTTACGCGTGTTAGCGTTGGCCTGAATATCCTCTCTCCGACATCGCGCAGAATCCTGTTTCTGTCTTCGCTTTCGGAATGCAGAATGTGCCTTACGCTTGCGGTTATTTTCGAGGGAAGTGGTGGTGAACGAAGGACTCTTGGGCGCCAACTTGTGGTTCGAATTACTGCCTGCAATGTTGCGCCGTCTTTGCCTATGGCAAGGCCGGGTTTCTTGGCCTCTATGACCACTTCTCCCAAGGTGGGATCGAAATTGACGCTTGTGACTTCGGCCTCAGTGGGAATTATCTCCTTTATTTTCTTCTCAGCTTCTGACTCTGGAACCCTGATAGAAGGATCAGATCTAATCACGATTCTTTTGTGAAGTAGATTGACGATGTCGGTGACTATGTAGCTCTGCTCCTGTAGAAGCACTAAGTTCTTGACATAGATTGCGAGCCTTGGACCTTCAAACTCTATTCTGGTTATCTCTGCTTCTCGCGGCATATGTTCAAGAATAGTCTGTCGAATCTTCACGTGAGCATTTTCCATAGCCTTTGACAACGCATCTACTCCAGAAATGAGTTGGGAATGCGGGTTTCAAACGCTTGCAAGAACAGCCTTCTTTTCATCTTCCAGTAGTTCTCTGTAGCCTTCTCGAGTGATCACAGCAACGTCAAAGCTGTCGCCGCTTGCAGCATCACGTTTCATGGCGGAACCAACAGCCCTGACGACTACGGGCAAAGCCTCTTTCTCACTCATATTCTCTTTGAATTCGCTTTCAAGGACCCCGTATGCTACTGGTGATCCTGAGCCTGTTGACACGCATTTCTCCTCGGTCACACTCCCTAGAGGATCGAGGGCAAAGATATGTGGCCCCGAATCGTCCACGCCACCTACTAATGCTTGGAGGAGGAGGGGCACGATTCTTGACGAGAAGAGTAGGTTTGCCAAAAGCCTGGCGGCGGATTTCACAGGCATGGGTCGACCGTTTTCGCATCTGAAGAGGCTGGCGTTCGCCTTGAGGATCTCAACAACAGCCTGAGCATCTCCCACTGCTCCGGCGATCGTCATGGCCAAATGGTCATCTATCTTCAGAACTTTCTTCGCGTGTTTGTGAGCGATAAAGTAACCCATAGTAGCGCGAGTATCTGTTGCGAATATGATTCCATCTCGGCATATCACGCCTATTGTAGTGGTACCCTTCAAGACGTACTTCGGTATCTTGTCAGGTCCGGGAATGCTCATTGTGTAGACCTCGAAAATCCTTAACGGAAGCCTCAGCAAGCGCGCATGAGAACTTGAGCGCTTTCGCGCTCTAAGTTCAGTCTCCTCAATTTTAAGGTTTCTATCTCAGTAGATGCGAATTTGTCTCTTCTCATCCAGGTGAAGCCTCTGTCTTCATGAGGGCTAGGAAGCTCCAGATGTAGTTGAGTTTCAGGGCGATCGTTGTTAATGGCTTCGTTGCTCTGGCGTTGAGGACAACCCACGCGTTGTAGATCAGGCATGCGAAGATGAAGTTGAAGACGCGGACAACCCAGCTTCTCGACGTGGTCTTTGGTAGGAACTCGCCGATCTTGCGGTAGCTCGTCTCTATGCCCCACCGCCGCTTGTAGAGGCGAAGGAGACGCTTCGGTGAAGCCGCCATGTTTGTGGCGAGGAAGTACCTCCGGCCTTTCGCGTCTTGAGCCTCAACGACATCCACCTCCACGCCTTCCGTTCTATATTTGAAGCGTGTCGCGTAACGCATCCAGCGCCGTCTACGCTCAAGCTTCACAGTGTCACGGAGCGGCAGGATGAAGCTGATCCGACGCTTCTGAAGCTCCTCGATCAGCTCGCTGCTCTGGAAGCCGTTATCGAAGGCGACGTACCCTATCCTATTTACACGCCTCTGGATACGCGCTATGAGCCCAAGCACGAACTCAGAAAGCCCCTCTCTAGACGAAAGCGGCACAATACAGACCACCAGCCGCCTTCCAGGCGTAAGGATGCTGGCGGTCAGAAAGGAGAAAGCGTAGCAGGTTCCGCGCTTAGGCTGGGTGCCAACCATTCCGGGCACAGGCTTACCATAGTAGGGCTCATCATGCCAGTCAAAGGCTAGAGCCACATTCTTGAAGCGCAACCCCTTCATCTTGAGCTGCTTAACGCAACAGTCCACCTGAGCCTCCGCGTCAGCCAACATCTCACCGCACGTCATAGCCTTAACATAATCAAGCAACGTCTCACCTGTCGGCATCTTACCCTGACATCGAAGACTGTTCGCGGTCCCCTCAGCAAAACCATTCATAACCGCCATGTGAAGCATAAGCTCGATCAGATCCCGCTTCCCATACCATGCCTTTTCCTTCATGCGGAAGCTGAACAATGGAGCCACAAGCTTCGCTACGGCGCTCCTGAACCTGAGAAAGAACAGATCCAAACCAGCTTACCTTAGCATCCAGTCAAGCAGCAAACAGCCCATTTCCTTCAAAGACACATCCCTGTCCAGAGCCGGACCCGAAAACGCCCCTCATAGATCCAAATTCGCATCTACTGATCTACCTAGGCAACGTATACTTACAGTGCTACATCCATCATGGTAAGACGAAAGAAGCAGCGATGTCTAACATGATGAGAAAGTTTCTAACGCGCGCTCTTACATAGGTTTCTGAGACTCTTCAACTGCTTTTGTTTCCGAGGGCTTCTCTGCAGCGGCAGGTTCCTTCCGCTTGATTGTCTCAATGAATGACACTTTTTCTACGTCTGGGAAGAATTTCATCACGTCGGCTGCTACCTTTTGTTTCAGAACCTGCAACCCTTCTAGGAAAAATGATTCCTCAGGAATTTCTACAGTCAGAGACTTCTCATGCATTTTCGTACTAAACTTCTCTGCTTCCACTCCTGTGATTGTGCGATGAAGGATTGCTTTGATCTTTTCTTCGAAAGACTGCAATATCTTCTCGATTGTCACATCGTAGATCAGAGTTTTTCCTGAAAGGGGATGATTATAGTCTAATTGAACGCGTCCAGCTCCGACCGCTCGTACAGTTGCGGGCTTACCTTCTAGCTGGATATTCATTCCCGGAAGTGGTGTGATGCCTTCAGTGCGAAATCTTCTCAGTGGTACGAGTCTCATCTTCGAAGGATCACGAGTTCCATAGCCCTTTTCCGGAGGAAGTTCAATCGTGCCTGGGTTTCCTACTTCCATGTTGATGAGGTTCTCATCGAGTCCTGCCGGAACCCATCCTTCTCCCACGATCACGAACGTAGGCTCATATATGGCGCCTTCTCTGTGCAGCCCAGACTCTTTTGCGGTTTTCTCCAGAGTGGTCTCTACTGTCTCCCCGCTCTCCTTCACCTTGCAGGTCAAGTCGACGAGGATGAAATCGCCCTTTTGGATTGACATGGCCGATTGGACCTTTGAAAGTGGTTCGCTTACGTTGTCAAGCCGTCCTTATATAGCCTTTCGAGTCCGAGAGGACCTGCAAATCGACTAGAACCTTTCGAGCTCTATCTTCACTGGCTTCAGGAGAGAGATTGAAGCGTATTGGCCGTGTGCCGCTGGTCCCACATTGACGATCGAAGTCTTTCCGATCGCGTCTATGCCTTGGGCCTCATGGATGTGACCGCAAACTACAAGCGTAGGTCTGTTCTTCTCTATGAATCTGCGAACTGCTTCACTTCCCACATGCCATCTCCCCGCGGCCAAATCAACCTTCGTGTCTTTTGGAGGACAATGAGAGACAAGAACGGAAAACTGAGAAGAACTGGCTCCGACCGTCCCAGCCAGAATTCGATCTGCTTCAGCTTCGTCCAACTCAAACGGAGCTCTGAAAGGACTTGCTGCGGCGCCACCCAATCCCATGAACCAAGCTCCGTCATGAGCTATTCCCTTTCCGTGAAGACAGACTACACGTCCATTGTCTTTTCGATTTGCTAGGGCTTGCTCATCCATATTTCCTGGAACAAACAACACCTTCGAAGCGAATTTCGACAGTTCCTCAAGGATGGATTCCGCTTTCTGCACATCTCGATTCGCGAGATCTCCTGCAATGACAACCACTTCTGGACGCCTAACCGAAACGAGACGGGAGGCTTGTTTGACTGAATCCATCCTGCCATGAAAATCGGCAAACCCAAGAATCCTCAAGTCATAACCTCCAATTGCTCCATCATATTGCGGCCGCTCGTCAAAGAGCGAATGATCTTCTCAAGATGGTGACTTCAAGAAACATTTCGCTTGCATCCTTAAATATACGCCCCATCCCTGTTCAAACGATTCGAGATGTGCCTGGCCGTTCCAGCAAAGATCCTGGAAATCACCGGTGACAAAGCAATCGCTGACTTCGGGGGCGTAAAACGCGAGGTCATGGTTAACCTGCTCGCAAACGTCAAGGTTGGAGACTACGTGATAGTGCACACTGGCTTCGCGATCGAGACTCTAGACGAACGGGAGGCTCTCGAGACTCTGAAACTTTGGAAAGAGATCCTCCAGGGAAGCTAGGGATCTCACGGAGAGGCATTTGGGACGCGCCGATGATGAATAGAAGGCTGCGAATCTGCGGACAATTGCTGTCAATCCTGATTCTGGCCATTATTGGCTTCTACCTCATCAAGTATCCCTATGAGTCAACGTTTGGTGAGCGCTTCGTCAGAGATCAGATCCCGCTCATTTTCCCGTTCTATGTTATCCAAAGCTTCAAACCAATCACGCTTCTCGTGATTTTTGGATTCGCATTATGGGTGATTCTGATGGAGAGCGAGAAGGTCAGTTTGTGGATGTCTAGACCTTTGACGCAGGTATTTCTGGCGACATGCGCGTTCGTCGCGGTGTATGAGGCCATGTGGAACTCTCTCGCTTGGTTTGTTGCTTGGATTCAGCAAGGGGGAGCAATCGATAAGCTTGCGAATTTGACGCATGAGCATGCAGGAATCCCGGTCAACTTCAATTTTGCCACAAAGATATGGTATCTGACAGCCGCATGTTTTATGTACGCCCTATGGAGAACAAGAACTGGGAAGAGACTGAATTAAGCATCCGAGCAAACTCATAGGGACACTATTCTCCCAGACTCAGACGATCTCATAGCGATGTGACAGGCACCTTCTCTGCTCACAGCACACGGGCCTACCGGACGAGTTGGCGTGCAAGCTTTGTTGAATAGGGGGCATTGCTGGGGATAGATGAGCCCTCGCAAGACTTCGCCACACCTGCATCCCTTCGGAACTTGGTAGGAGGTTTGGCGTTTCAGACCAAACTTCTTGAAAGCGTCGTAATGAGACAATTTCCCTCTCAATGAGTATGCGGATTCTTTGATTCTCCCGATTCCGCGCCATTCTGAGTCGCACATATTGAATGCCTTTGCTAGTGCGCCTCTCGCTTTGATATTTCCTGCAGACCTAACTGATCTTGTGTACTCGTTCTGAACCTCTCCACGTCCATCGTTCACCTGTTGTATGATCATAGCTACCGCAATCAGTACGTCTATCGGTTCAAATCCTGCTATGATCTGAGGAACGTTGTGTCTTTTGGAGATTTGTTCGTAGGGTTCCTTGCCTATTATCGTTGAGACATGGCCTGGACAGATGAATCCATTGATCTTGATTTCTCCAATTCTGAGGAGATGTGCGATGGCGGGAGGAATCAAACGGTGACTACATATCACGCTGAAGTTCCCGGGGCATTCCTTGAGAAGTTCTATTGCGGTTGTTGGAGCAGTTGTCTCAAATCCTATGGCGAAATGAACATACTCATTGTCTGGGTCATTCCTTGCAAGCTCAACCGCATCATGTATGCTATACACAACTCGTACGTTTCCTCCTTTTGCCTTTATGTCAGAGAGAGAATAGTTGCTGCTTGGAACTCGCAGCATATCACCGAAACTTGTGACGACAGTATTGGGGCGCTGGGATAGTTCAACGGCTGCGTCTATTTCGTCGGGACTTGTCACGCAAACGGGGCAGCCGGGACCCGATCGAATTTCAACATTCGACGGAAAGAGACTTCTTAGTCCATGCTCTACGATGGTGGCTTCGTGGTTCGGCTGGCCAGGAGCTTAGGTCCATGGTCATGTGCCGCACACATGCATAATCAAGTACTCTTTGTCCCCCGCCAGTTTGCGTATATGATTCGACAATTTGATTGCGAGGGATCGATCCCTATACCCGGACGTGATCAAGCTTCTCCCATGATGTGCAGGAGTTTCGACAAAATAAACATTCGCTAGGAAAGTATGGTGAATCACTCAGCTGCAAATGGAACTTGTGTAGCGGGCACTGCAAGGGATCGTTCAGAGAGAGGATAGGACCTCGCTGAGAGCTTTCAGCATCAGGTCGATATCACTCATCTCAATATATCCCATGTTTCCGATCCTGAAGGTTTTCTTCTTGAGCGGACCGTATCCTTGAGCAAGTTCAAACCCTTTCTCACGCATCTTCTCATAGATCACTGAACCATCGATTCCTTCCGGAGCGTTGATACAGTTCACGGTCGGACTCTCATAACCTCGCTTGGGAAAGGTTGACAGGCCGAGCTTCTCGACACCGCGCCTTATGCGCAGGTTGCGCTCCTTGTAGAGATCAGAATACCACTTCTTGCCTCCCCTCTTCTCAATCATCTTCAGGGCAGTGTTCAGTCCTGCGATCTGAGGTATCGCAGGGGTCACCGGTGTACCTACGCCCTTCTTCTGATCGTCCTCCCAGACTTTAAAATCAAAATACCAACCCTTGTCCACCGCAGTCTCTGAAAGCTTCAGAGACTTCTCACTAACGCTTCCTATACCCAAGCCTGGAGGCACACCGAAGCACTTCTGCGAACTTGAGAAACAGACATCGATGTCCCACTCATCGACTTTGATCTCGGTGCCGCCCATAGAACTGACAGCGTCTACGAAAACCAGTTTACCATGATTCTTTGCGATTGGAGCCAGTTCTTTCAGCGGGTTAATGAGGCCAGCACTCGTCTCATTGTGTGTGATGGCCACGGCCTCCACTTCAGGATGTTCTTTCAAAGCCTTGTCAAGCACGTCAGGCAGGATTGGCTCCCCAAGAGGCGGCTCCAGCTTCACAACAGTCTTACCGTTAGCTGTTGCCACTTCGCTGAATCGTTCTCCAAAGCTACCGTTGATGCAGCAGAGCATGTTCTTTCTGACGCAGTTTCTCACGGAAGCCTCCATGAATCCCGTGCCAGTGCTGGAGAACAGGAAAACTTCGTTCCGAGTCTCGATGAAATTCTGCAGTAGCTTTACTGTCTCATAGTGCAGAGCGAAGTACTCTTTGCTTCTGTGGCTGTACATCTGCTGTCCCATGGCCTCTAGCACTTCAGGATAGCAGGCCACCGGGCCGACTGTGAACAACTTCAAGTTGATGCGCTCCGATTCATGAACCGGGATTTTGGAGATAAAAGGTTTGATGAAGGGCAAAGCACCCTCATGACAGACTGGAAGTAATGCATCGATCATGTGACAGAGACATGAGCAACAGTCTGACCGCGATCTCTATTAGGCGTTCTCTAGGTTCTTCATCTTGAGCCATTAATGAAGATCGTTGGTCTGCTTTCAGACTTTGGACTTCGGGATTCCTACGTGGCCGAGATGAAAGCGGTAATACTCTCAAAATGCCCCGAAGCAAGATTACTCGATATCAGTCATGAAATTCGGAAGTTCGATGTTCATATGGGAGCGTTTGTATTGGCGTCGGCAGTACCATCATTTCCAGAGAGGGCGATCTTCCTAGCGGTTGTCGACCCGGGGGTCGGATCGGAGCGCTTGCCGCTAATCGTGCAGTCCGACAGGTCGCTGTACGTGGGGCCGGACAACGGACTACTGATGCTTGCTGCTTGCAGAGAAGGGTTAAGATGTGTCTACCGAATTGACAACAGTAGATATCTCACGAATACCGTCTCGGCAACATTTCATGGGAGAGATGTTTTTGCCCATGTAGTCGGAGATTTAGCGATCGGCATCTCCCCGTCTGATATTGGGCCTAGAGTCTCGAACTATGTAGATTTAGAGTTCCGCAAGCCCACTATTCAAGAAGATGCGATAAGCTGTCAAGTTCTGCATGTCGATGATTTCGGCAACATTGTCACAAACATTGGGGCGCTAGACGTCAAAACAGTCGGCTTGACTCTCGGA
>JALHTG010000097.1 GCA_022865705.1 Candidatus Bathyarchaeota archaeon
CAGTAAATGCCAGTTGTTCTTTTGTGTACACTCCTTTTATCTTAGGTAACAGACCGAACTCAAAATAGTCTCCTAAACCGTTTACAGATCTGGGTTGAAGCCAGCCTCCGAAGTAGTCTGAACCGAGATTGAATGATTGTCAATTGCTTTGCCTGTGCATAAGTCTCTTACCGTTCTCACATCGTAGTGCGCGCATCTTCGCACGCATTGCCTTGCGGTAACGACTGTTTTCATTCCTTGATCTTGAGCGCGCGCTACGGAACACTTCCAGCCTACTCTCAGAAAGAAAAGGCTCTTCAGCTTCATTGTGGGTTGGGGGAGGGAAACATGGACGACCGAGAAAACGGGTGTAGGTCTCAGCTTCTTTCTTCCGCGGAACCCATGTTCCCACTCCTACAAGCATACATAACCATAAGACTCGCCTTGGAGAAGAGCGAAGATGCATAGAACCACACGTTCTGGTGGCTACATATGAACAGCATGTTAAGAAAGGCTGAGTATTCTCCTTTCAGTCGAAGCCCTCCCTCAACACGAAGGAAGAGGCTTCCCCGATTCATTCGATCCAACGAAGCGATTCACTATGATGGTGAGAAGGCATTCAAGTTCAACGGAGAAAAATGGGTAAGAACACCAGAATACGACGCGAAACGCTAGCAGGTCAATCAGCCTGTCAGAAGCAAGACGCACGCTACAGAGAAGGAGCTTACAACTTACCTTGACAAGGGATGACAGCTGACCAGAGTTGGAGGCGAAACAATCTTCGAGAGGAAATTACTAACTGATGGGGATATGGCCTGGCTTGTAGATGCCTCGTATAATGCAGGGCACGTAACCCTCCTTCTCCTTGGAGCAAGGGACCTTGACCCGATTCACTGGACCGACTCCAATTTCCTGCCCTACCATCTAACGGAACAGGACGAACAGGGCGAGTCTGTCAAGAAAATCAATCTCTTCACTCAGAACGAGTTGACACTCCATAAGGTGAATTACAACAGGAAATCTCAAAAGGATATCAATGCATGGGAGTCGGAAATCGATCCGGCCTTAAGCTACGTTTACGATAAACGGCTGCGGTTCGGTGTCCTTCATCGCTTCGATGACAATGCCTGGTTGCCACAAATCACTCTAGATAGTGAGGAACTCACTAGATTCGACGAGCTATTTGGAGAAATCAACCAAAAAGATCCTCTAAAGTATTCTCTGGTGAAGGACGCGTATTCATATACGAACCAACCGGTTCCGCAGGTCAAGCAAGAAAAGCTCGGTCTTCCTGAAGGTTCTGAGGAAGATTATTACAATGCTTTCCTCTTGAGTCGCATCGCGAATCTGCCGCTATCAAGAACCTACATGAATTACTCAGTCTCTGACTGGATTCGTTCGATGCTCAACACACACTATCGTGCCCACAACATTCTTATTCCGAATCCCGACGAGCTCAGACTTGGCGACACCAGAAAATATGTGACAGGAGCTCTCACGATAGCGCCAGAGTCCGGCACCTACTTCAACATGCATGTACTCGACTTTGAATCACTGTACCCGGGCTGTATCGACGTTTTCAACCTCTCATACGAAACGATACGCTGTTCACATTCTGAATGCCAGCGCAACCTTGTTCCTAGCTTAGGCTACAATATCTGTACAAGACGACGGGGAATCTACTCCGCACTCATAGGGGCTCTACGCGACCTTCGCCTACGCGTCTTCAAACCGCTTGCCAAGTCAAGCCTCTCGAACACAGATAAGAGGATGAGCGCGGCCTCTCGAATACTCAAGCTATTCCTCGTCTCATCTTATGGGGTAACCATTCGAATTCACGGCTTGGCAAGTCCTCTTTTGGCGGAGGCGATTACTGCTTACGGTCGCCATGTCTTGCAGTCCACATGGGACATGGCCAAGAGCAGCGGGCTCAAGCCTAGGTATGGCGACACCGATTCCATCTTTCTAGACAATCCGTCAAAAGAAGAGGCTAGAGGATTCATCCATTCGGCTAAGAACCGGTTTGGTCTGGAATTAGCGTATGACCGTGTTTATTCCGTTTGTGTTCTAAGTTCCGCCAAGAAAGCATACTTCGGCATTCTCCCAAACGGAGAACCAGAGATAAAAGGACTGTCAATCGCAAAATCCAATTCACCCCAATTCTTCCAACGAACTTTCGAAAAATGTCTCGTCAAACTCTCAGAAGGACGACAGTCTCCTGTCGACTTTGAGTTAGCCAAGCAGCAAGTGCCCGATGTGGTTAGGGAAGCGATTCGCCAACTCCGAGCAGGGAAGGTTGATCTGGCCGATTTGGAGTATCGAGTCGAACTGCGGGAGGACCCTCAAGAGAAATCTAGGAAGACGCTTCCGCAAGCGTACCAAGCCGCTCGGCTTCTGTCCAAGGTAGGGAAGAAGGCATCCAGGAGAGAGATCGTAGGTTTCGTAAAGGTTCATCCTTTCAGGTTTGAGGGAAGGCAGTTCACAGTCAAACCAACTTTGCAGACTAGCTTGAGAGAGATTAACATCGACGACTACGTTCGTAACCTCATCTCTTCACTATCCCAAAGCTTCGAGCCGATGGGCATTGGCCTAGATACGGCTGAAGCAAAACTTTCAGACTTCGTCTAACGCGCGCTAGAAGCGAGGAAAGGCTAAGAAAGCGAAGCGAGATGGCCAAAGAAATGAGCGAGCGCAAGAATCACGGAATTACGCCGCGGCGGGAGAAGTGGGAACGCTTACGCGAGCGCGCTCAAGTATTCATTCAGGTAAAAGATGAAGTTGTGCATATAGCCGGGTTCACCTGCCAACAGTGCGGAGCTTGTTGTAGAGACGAAATTACCACACAGTGGATCACTATCAATTCTGAAGACGTGGCCCGATGGGAGAATGAAAAACGGCTAGACATTTTGAAGTATGTCAGTGGTCAATGGTATTGTCCGAACTGTGGAGAAGATTGGTTTGGGCCATGGAGCGAGTATGGACTATGCAAACGATGTAATCAAAAGACAATCTCCAAGGAAGACACCGAATTACGCTTTGCCGACAGATGCCCCTTCTTAAGAAAAACAGCCAGCAGAGACAGGTATCGATGCATCATCCAAGAGACCAAACCATTTACGTGTCGGAAATTCCCGCAAGGAGATAGCAAATGCTCGAAATGCGGTATACCGTTTCACTTACCCACAGAAGAGGAGTCAATAGAAACGTGCCCAAATTGCGGAGAGCGAGTCAGTCAGGGGATTCATTGGTGGGCATTTGAAAAATGTCCGGCAATGATGAAGGTTTTGCGGCCGGCCAAGCCAAATAAGATCTTGAAATTCAGAAAGAGTGTCTGCCAAGGAAGTCTCTGAGAAAGCTTGGATCGTAGTCCGGAAGTTTCAACATGGTCTTCGGCATCTCAATAAACTGTACTCGGACAGGTATCTTCTTTAGGGATAGTGTGAAGGCCTTCTCCATAAGTATTCTAAGGTTGACTACATCCTCCGCGTTATATCTGACTAGAGCCTCGAGTGCTTCAGATCTTCCACGTTTGTACTCCTTCCATAAAAGAGGTGCGAGCCAACCGTCAACTTTTCCGATGGGACCTTTTCTTAAGAGACCAAACTTCCTCTCAATCTGTTTAAGCCCTCCTTGGTGGCCTAATCGGTGAAGCACGTATCGAAGATCTATATGCGCATCACAAGGATTAGCAAGATGGAACTCTTTCCTAATGAATGGTAGGTCAAAGCATGAACCTCCGTAAGTCACTAATAGAGAATATTTCTTAATTTCGGGAACTAATTCCTCAAGATTCTTGCCTTTGATGAACGTCTTCAACTCTTTCCCATCGAACAGTCCCGCTACAGTGATCGCACCTTCTCCTAGAAGACCTGTAGTTTCGATGTCAAAGAAGGCGCAATTGTTCTTGAACTCATCATATAGACGCCACCTTTGACCACCAGGAAGATTCGAGTAGAAGAATAGCGCATCCCCATTCTCAAGTCGTTGAATCGACTCTTCTACCTGAGGAAAAAGCCTCTCAAACCACGGATACTTTGGAAACTTTTCGTCGAGAAAATCCTGCCATGTCTTAATACCACTTCGCCAAAGGGCAAGCTCCCTATGCTCACCTACGCCGGACATATGAATGAATGAGTGTTTCAGCAAGTGACATCACCTTGTCTAACCAGTCTCAGTCAATTTAGTTAATCACCATCGCTTACGAAGATCTATCCTCTTTCTTTGCTCTTCTTCAGAGAGAAGAGGTTTTGCGCCTCTACTCAGAGGTTGCCTAGAACTAACGAAACCATACAGTCTAGGAAGATATTCTAGGTTCTGGCGCCAAGCCACGGGTTCGAACCTTACGGCGGCCGGCCCGGCCCATACGAACAAGGTTACGTTCCTGCTTTGGTGGCTTGTTCAATTTGGGCGATGAGTTCTTGCAGCTCGAATTGTTCTGAAAACAGTGGGTCTATATGTTTGAGATTCAAATGTTCCGAAATGTCCCTAGGCGTATTCTGTCGGGTCTACAACTTCTGCCTCCCTGAAGGCTTTCTTGCGATTCATGCATGATTCGCATTTACCGCAGTGTTTGGGCCCATTAAGATAACAAGACCATGTTAGGTCAAACGGGACGCCAAGATCATGGCCTAGTCTGATCAGAGCTGACTTTGGAATGTCGCCGAAAGGTGCTTTGATGCTGATGCTGTGACCTGTTCCTAGTCTTGCAGCTTTCTCAAAAGATTCGTAGAACTCTTTTCTGCAATCAGGGTAAAACGCTTCATCGGAACCCTGAGCGCCGTAGAAGATTCGTGTAGCTCCAATAGCTATGGCGTAAGCGACTGCCGTGGAGAGGAAAATAGCGTTTCTGAAAGGAACAATGATAGGTTGGCTGAAGTTGGAAGTGATTGGAATGTTCTCATCGCAAAGTGAGGTTACTCCTGAGAAGATGTCTCTCAACGATGAGAGGTCTACCACCTTGATGGGAGTCCTTAACCTCTCCGCTATTCGTGCAGCATATTCAACTTCCTTTGTTGCGATCTGACCATACTTGTAGGTTATCGCGTGAAGGTCGTATCCTTGCTTTCTCGCCCAATAAGCGACTGTTGAAGAGTCCGGTCCACCACTGAGAACAACTACGCATTTTTCCTTCTCGGTTATGTTCTCACCACCACCTGAATCTCGTCTCAATTAGCTTGAAGATGAAGGCTCCAATGAAACACACCATCTGCTCGCTGATGAACAAGTATGGCAGAGTTGCGAGCATCGGCATATTGAAGAGCATACTCAGCATCCAACTAACACTCATCGAGATTACAGCAGCGATAACAGCTCCGGCAACGAAATAGTTACTCTCGAATAGTCTAGCCACGAGATAGCCAAAGCTTCCTGCAAGAAGGCTCATTATTGGCATGAAAACAAATTCGAACAGGCCAGCGAACGGACTAAAAATGTTCCCAACAGCTACACCGATCGCATAACCGACAGCCAGGATCCGCTTTCTAGCTATGCCTGGTCTAAGTATGCCTGCAACCCTGAACTGGAAAGCATAGAAGGATATCGGAGCAAACAGGTAAACTAAGACGACATACAGCGAGGCGTAAACCGCCACCAGCGCCAAATCTCTGCTCTTTCTTTCCAATTTCCTCTCCTCCCTATTCCGGGGTTTATACAAGGCGGAACGGATGGGAGGAACCCACTCACCCGCCTTCAGAATTGCCTACCACCACCAGCACTAAAAAAATCTATCTTTCGCGCGTTGGTCTCCGTTCTTGAGAGCATTCGCACCTTATTAGGGGCGAGTCCCCGCGGGCCGGCCGGCCGTCTTCTCTAGCAGACGTTGCCACTGCTGCGTATAGTCGAATATCAAAGCAGGCATCCTATCCTCTAGTAATTCCTCAACGATAGCCTTCGCTGCAACGGTCTTTCCAGCCCGCTGGCTCCAGAAACCAAGATTCCCTTCTGAGCATATTCTTTCAGCGGCAAGTAGAAGAAGTCGCCCAGCTTCCAGTCATCTTGGGCTACTCTTGGCCGGCCGACGAACGCAACGACCGCCGTTAATAGCGGAAAGTAATTCACTATCTCTCACCCTCAGAAGGCAAAACTCTGGCTTTTCTCTTCGCTCGCTATATAAGAATGGTTCACATGCAACCGCGCGCTGTCTCTAGAACTGTAACTTGAGCCTGCATAGATGGAACGCTCCCTCGAAATCTCTGATGACTCAACACTGGTCAGAGCGCGGAGCGGTTCGAGGCCTATTGGACTAGCGCGAATTGATCTTGTAGAGGTATATTTTGTGTCCGCTTGGCTCATCTGAGGTTTCCATTGGATTCCAACGTGGGATCGTAAAGTCGTGGGAGACGACTCTTGAGCCGAGTCTCAGTTCTTTTTCAAATTTAGGTTTGAGTTTC
>JALHTG010000098.1 GCA_022865705.1 Candidatus Bathyarchaeota archaeon
CCTATGAGTGGATGCTCCTCCACCAGGCGGTTCAACGTCTTGGCTTCGCCCACCCGATCCGCCACCACCTACCGCGGTAGCGTCGCGGCTTCCTCCTGAACTGCTCCCTGAAGAGCTGGTTCCGCTTGAAGAGCCTCCACCTGTTTCACTAACCTCTCGACTCCCGCTCAAGGATGAACTCCCAGATCCTCCGCCTGACGCACCGGCCTTCTGACTACGTTCCCGCCATCCATCAGGTCCTCCGCGCCCCGAATCACCCTCCCCTTCCGGACGAGGTGCCCCACGATACTCATCAATCGTAGATCCCCGACCGCCCTCTGAAAACCTCCGCGATTCAGGACCACGTAACGAAGACCCACCCGGCGCCTCGCCTGGCCCAGTAACCTCTCGACTGCCTTCCGGCCGGCTGGAAGCTGGGTACCACGGTTCTGCTTCACGTCGAAATGGATCGCGCCCACCGCCCAGAAAGTCATCGCGCTGGCGCATCCCGATCTCCTCTTGGAGAGATCGAGGGGCCTGACGCGATCGTTGTTCAATCGCACGCAGCAAATCCTCCTCCGGACTCGGAACTGCGTCCGCTACGGCTCTCATTTCACCAGCAAACCGCGCCTCTTCAGGACTCGGAACCCCCATTTCCCGGATGTCTGCTCCCAATCCTCCGTAGAACGCTTTCCCCTGAGAGAGTCCTTCGCCAGTAATAGGTGAAGGAGCTGAAGGCAAGGACGGTGCCCGCCTGAAGAAAGTCTTGCCGAGAACCCTTGTGACAACGCCAATAGCCGCCAGCACAGTAACCATAACAACAGTGACAATCACTATTGTCTGAGATTGAACAATACTAGTGCTCGTCGTCGAATAGCTTGTGATGGTCGTCAGAGTAGTGATTTGAACCTCAACCTGATAATGACCTGAAACATCTCCTGAAGCAAAGAGTATCAACTCCCAAGCCATAGCGGACAAAGTGAACAACAATAATAGCGGGCTTGAGCTTCGCTGCTTCAACTCAACTCAGTCTGTTTTCTCATCGCACATATTTAAGAGTGTCCCATTTCTTTTTCCGAGTGCACAACAATATTCTAGACTCGCTCAGAATTTCTCGGCGGCCGGCCGACGGCCGTCGGCGCGCGCGTCACGTCAACGGCAAAAAAAAATCTCACCAGGGAATCACGACAGGTAGAACCCTATCATGCCTCTCTCCCCAGTGAGTCGCCCACGTCAGTTAACTCAGCTTAAGGACCGCTTTCGTGCCATAAAGTAATTCTAAACGGGTTCGTGTATCATTGACGGGTAAGTTTGCTGTACGGAAAAGGGCATGAAGCGCATCCTTCCTGACGGCCGACGTAAGAGTGGGCGCTGTACTTCGTCCAGAACCAGCCGCCGTCCACGTGCTTGTGAACATTGAGAATTCGTTTCGGTCGATATGGAACATATGTTACAGGTGATCCATGGATGCTTGTCAACTGAGTCACACCGATAGTCTTTGATCTTGGTCTCATGTTCGCATCTTTGGTTGCGCGTGTTGCCATGATCTTCGACGTTCTTCCCCCAGGTTCATCTCGCAACCATTAAGTGTTGGCCCATGGAAGGTTCCGTTCGTGGCAGAATTGAAGATAAGGTCTCTTGGTTCATTCGCGTTGAATGTGCCGTTGGTGAAGCCGGAGGATCTTTCGTTTGGCCGGGTGGAGAGGGTTGAGTACGTCATTACCCGCATAGAGGCAGGCGAGTTTATTGGCTATGGAGAAGCAGCCACTCTTCAAGGGCCAACCTGGTCAGAGGAAAGTCAGGAAACGATCAAATCGACCATAGACCAATATTTGTCGAAGACCGTGCAAAATGCTGACACTTTGGATTACGTGCGGATATCAAGACTGATGGATGATAGGGTAAAGGGAAACAACTTCGCGAAAGCAGCCGTTGAAATGGCAATTCTGGATGCCGCCTGCAAGGAACTGAATATCCCGGTGTATCGGTTGTTGGGGGCGAAATGTCGCGACTCTATTCCTCTTAGCTGGACCCTTGCCAATAATGATGTCGAGTCTGATGTTAGAGAGGCTAAGGAATATGTGAAGAAAGGTTGGCGAATCCTGAAGATCAAGGCTGGTTCGCTGCCCGTAAATAGTGATATGGAGAGGGTTCGAAGCGTGAGAAACGCAGTAGGAGATTCTGTAAGCCTAAGAGTGGATGCGAATCAAGGATGGAACATTAACCAAGCCATGACGTCGTTGAAAGCTCTTGAGGATGCCCGTGTCGATATTCTGGAACAACCACTGCCGAAGTGGGATCTTGATGGACTAGCAGAGGTTTCCAGACGCACGTCGATACCCATAATGGCAGACGAATCGCTGTGCAGTATTCGAGACGCAGTGTCCCTGATAGAGAAAAGAGCTGCAAGTGTGTTTAGCTATAAGCTAACCAAGATGGGCGGAATCCTGAACTGCAGAACTGTGGAATCAATTGCAGACGCCTATCGAATTGGCGGCTACGTTGGGTGCATGATTGAAACGTCAATTGGCACTGCGGCCTATCTCCAGTTTGCAGCTTCTATGCATCATCTGGATTATGGTTGTGAACTCTTCGGGCCTTTGAGGCTTGAATATGACCCAGTGAGAAAGGGGATTGAATATAGAGAAGGCGAGGTCCTTGTTCCTGACCAACCTGGAATAGGCATAGAGGTTGACGAGGAAAGGCTGCGAAAACTGTCAACGAAACAATCAGGCACATAGATCACGCGTAACGATCGATACTAGTACACCAAGCTGGTTCTTGGCAGAACTAGAGAAAAGGCATAAATCGTTCCGAGATGCACGGCTGGAACATGACCAGACGATTGCACATAGATCGTCTTTCAGAGTACGTGGTCACGACTCAGTTTGAAGACATACCTCGGAGCGTTGTCGAACAAGGCAAAGTGATCTTGCTCGATACTCTTGGCGCGATCATCAGGGCTGCATCGGATAGATATTCTGCAGGTAGAATGCTTCTGCAATTCGTCAAGGATTTGGGAGGGAAGAAGGAATCCACCATAATTGGGCCAGGCTACAAGACAAGTGCCGTCAATGCGGCTTTGGTAAACGGTACTATGGGTTACTATTGTGACATTGAAAGCCACCATGCGGAATCAATAACCCACGTGGCGGCTGTGCTAGTCCCGACTGTCTTGGCATTGACGGAGAGCAACGGCTTGGGGGGAAAAGAGCTGTTGACCTCTCTTGTGGTAGGATATGATGTTGAAACTAGAGTGAGCACAGCGTTGGGACCATCAGCGCTCTACGCCAGGGGTTTTCACCCGTCAGCCGTGGCGGGTTGCTTTGGAGCGACTGCAGCTGCTGGGAATCTTCTACGGCTCAGTAGCGATCAACAGAAGATGGCTTTTGGGTTGGCTGGTTGTCAGGCGTGTGGCCTGATGGCGTGGGAGACTGATCACACAGAGAACTCTCGCCCTTTCCAGATGGGAATCGCTGCAAGAAACGGTGTTACAGCTGCCCTGCTTGCGAAAAAAGGATTTGGTGGACCACCGGACATATTTGATGGAAGGTACGGAATATTCGGCGCGTTCACCGATAATCCTCAACCCGAAAAGCTCATTGAAGATCTGGGAAAGAGATTCACAATTTCGGAGGCCACAATCAAGCTCTACTCCTGCTGCGCATTTCTCCATCCCGGGGCCGATGCTTTGCTCTCAATTCTCTCCAAGAACAACTTGGACCATGCCGATATCAATGAGATTCACCTTCATTTTCCCAAGTCTGGGGCAGCCGTCATAGACAATAATGAGCTGAAGTCGCACAACGCACAGTACATACTACCTATCCTGGCTGTGAACCGAGAGGTCAACATAGACGACATTCTGCATGAGCGACGCAGCGACCGAGAGATAGACAGGCTTTCAAAGAATACGCATGTAGTTTACGATGAGGAGCTTGGGCCCTTCCCAGAAAAGTACTCAAGCGTCGTCGTTGTCGGGACAAGAGATGGAAAGAGGTACAGCGAGAAAGTGGAATATGCCAAGGGGCATCCGAAGAACCCGGTCACGAGAAAGGAACTTGAAACGAAGTTCAGGAGACTTGCATCTGGCGAGCTATCTGAAAAGAGGATAGAAGACATCATCAGAAAGGTAGGTCAGATTGAAGATGTGAGCAATGTCTCAGAACTCACCAGATTAGTCTGCAAATAACACACCGGGGATGACTTTCCTTGATCGCGCGCTGAACGATACCAATCGACAAAAAAGAATGGCGATTTGACTGTGGAATTCGGGTAGAGCTACATGCCTGTTGTTTCATGGAGACTAGTGGACTATCACGTTCATTCAACGCAATCGGTTGACGGCCGATCTTCACTTGATGAGATATGTAGCCGTGCCGTCGAATTGAAACTGGACGAGATCGGCTTCTGTGAACATGTTGATTTTGAGCCGGATGATCCGGGGTTTGGCTTCTTTGACTATAGGCGTTACAGCGAAGCTATCGACCGAGCTAGGGCAAGATATGCAGATAGACTGACTATCAGAAAAGGGGCAGAAATCGACTACAGCCTGGAGTCTGAGAACCAAATCAGAACATGGCTCGAAGACAAGGATTTTGATTTCTTGGTCGGCTCGATCCACTACGTCGATCATATCGCATTGGATCTGGGTAAGGAAATTGATATTCCTCCTCGTGCGGTGGTCAGTAAGTACTATACGAAAGTGAGTCAGGCAGCCGAGAGCAGACTATTCAACGTAATAGGGCACTTCGACTTCATCAGAAGCTACATTCCTAGCGGTTATGACCTAGCTTCGATAGCATCAGACATCATCGATAGGGCTTTTGAGCGGATGGTAAGTAACGGCGTGCACCTTGAGATCAACTCGAGGAGAAAGCTGGATCGGGACCCCTTTCCGTCAAGAAGACTGATTCTACAGTATCTTGACAAGGGAGGAGAACTCTTCTCTTTCGGCTCAGACGCACACTCGACACGATCACTGGGAGTTGGAATCAGACAGTCCATGGATCTGCTGCACAGCCTAAGACCCAAAGCCGTCCATTTGCTTTTTGACTAGACACACTCTGGTGATTATGAACAGAGGAGTAGTGCACAATTCAGTCGATATGGACTGCGTAGCCACTTTTGGCTACATCATCATCAATATGGTGGACCGGGCGGGGTCCAACGCGTTTTCGCGTCTAGAATTGGTTCCAAAATTCGCCGCACTGAGGAAATATGAACGGACTAAATTTCGTAGCGACTGAAGAAGAGGTGCTTCATCATCTCAACCAGCAGGAAGTAGATTAGTAGTATTCCCAAGATCAGTGACAGGAACCATGGAGGAAGAGGGATGAATTCGAACAGAGCACCGATCGGCGAGTACACGATGGCTAGTGTTGCCGCGGACACGGTCGCTGCGGCCAAGATCATCAGGTTGCTCGGTTTTGACTTGAAGAATTTTCTTCTGGTTCTTATGGAGAAGGTCACGAAGATTTCGGATAGGGCCGACTCTATGAACCATCCAGTCCTGAAAAGTCTTGGACCTGCACCGAGCAGGTAAACCAAAGAGCTGATCGTGACAACGTCAAAGATTGAGCTGATCAGGCCGAAGAATACCATGAATCTGGAGATCCACCCGATGTTCCATCTCCTGGGTTTTCCTAGGCCCTCATCGTCTAGGTTGTCGGTGGATATCGTGAGCAGCGGTGCATCGGAGACCAAGTTAGTCAGCAGTATCTGCGAGGGGAGAAGCGGTATGAACGGGAGGAACAAGGATGCCAATGCGACTGTGAACATGTTTCCGAAGTTTGCGCTCGTCGTGTTCATGATGTACTTCATCATGTTACCGAACGCCCTTCTTCCCTCAGCCACTCCGTCAGCGATGACATCCAAGCTCTTCTCGAGCAATATTATCGAGGCGGCTTCCTTGGCGACTTGGACCCCAGAGTCGACGGAGATTCCAGCGTCTGCCAGTCGGAGTGCCGGGGCATCGTTGACCCCATCGCCAAGGAACCCTACGACGTGACCATTCTTTCTCAGGGCCTCGACTATGGCGTATTTCTGCTCCGGAGTGACGCGCCCAAAGACATCGCTATCCTCTACGGCCCTTTGTAGCTCGCCGCCCTGCATGTTTTGGACGTCAGTGCCGGTGATGACTCTGCCGTGAACGTTGATTCCCAGTTGGCGGCAGACATCAGCCGTCACGACTGGATCGTCTCCACTCAGAATCTTGAGCCGTATCCCCAGCGATCCGAGTCTTGAGATGGCATGGGTGGCGTCCTCTTTGAGCGGATCTGAGAGGACGAGCAGTCCGATGAATGTTAGGTCGCGTTCATCTTCTGCGGAATAGTTCGGTTTGCGGTCGACCTTCTTGTAGCCAAGCGCTATCAGTCTTCTGCCGGCCTGCCCGTATTTGTCAATCAGCGATTTTACTTCTGCTTTTGCCAGGAGTAGAGGCGAGGCTTTGTCATCGCAGCCTCCAGTAGATACGTCAAGGATAGCCTCCGGCGCCCCCTTGGAGATCAAAAGCATACCGTCGTGACTCTCGACGACGGAGCTCATTCTTCTCCTACCGGCCCCGAACGGGATTTCGTGCACGTGATGGAACTCATTGAGGCTGTTTTCGTCAAAGCTGGTATTTCGGGCGTGTTTCCAGATTGCTACGTCGATGGGGTTTCCGAGGATCCTGTCGCCTTCTACGATAGCCGAGTTGCATAATAGTGCGTAGTTGAGCAGTTCTGGCCGAGGGCATCCTTCGGCGTCCACGATCTCCTGAACCGTGATCTCGTTCTGGGTCAACGTCCCGGTCTTGTCTGTGCAGAGTACATCAACGTTTCCGAGGTCCTCTATTGCTTCAAGCCTTTTGACCACTACTTTCTTCTTGACCAGTCTCAGGGCTCCGTCGGACAGTCCGACCGTTATTATTACTGGCAGGGCCTCTGGTATGATGCCTACTGCAAGGGCCAGTGAGAATAGGAGAGCCTCTAGGATTCCGCGGCCGAGAGCCGAGTTGACGATGAACACGAAGACTGTCAGTATCAGGATCAGTTTGACGAGAAAATTTCCGAAACGGGCGATGTTCTTCTGGAAGTCGGTCTTTGGCGGAAGCAGGGAGAGGCTGGATGCCACTCGGCCGAAGTATGTTCTTCCTCCGGTGGCAACTACCAAGCCCGACCCTGAACCGGCCACTACTTCGGAGCCCATGAAGGCAGTGTTGGACAACTGGTGTGGGAGTGGGTTGTCAAGCTCGATTGGTGTGGCAGCCTTGTCGACTGGGTTTGACTCTCCTGTTAGCGCCGACTCGTTTGTCTGGAGCTCGTCAGTCTCCAGCAGTCTGATGTCTGCCGGAACAACGTCGCCTATCGCTAGATTGACAAGGTCGCCGAGGACCAGTTCCTTGGTGTCGACCGAGTGCTTCTTTCCGTCCCTGAGAACCACTGCCTGGTATGATATGTACTTCCTGAGTTCGTCGACGGCCTTCTCGGACTTGTACTCTTGGGAAAAACCCAGCAGGGTGTTGGCGATCACTATGGCGATGATTATGGCCGCCTCAGTCACGCTTTCCAGAAAACCGGCGACCGCCGCTGCGAAGACCAGTGCGTAGATCAACGGGTTCTTGAACTGGGACGTGAACATGGCGACGGCCGTTCTTCTTCCGGCCGAGGGTATCTCGTTGCTGCCACATTCCCCGAACCTGCGGGCCGCCTCTGCAGCGTCAAGGCCACTCGCGGAAGTGTTGAGCGCCCTAAAAAGTTCTTCGTCCCGCAACTTCCAGTACTCGATCTCTCTCCGTGCCTCAGAGCCACCCAGTTTCCTGAGCTTTTCTGCCTGGCTTGCTGGAAGCGCTTGAGACATGTGGCCTCTCCTCCTTCAGGGCACTGCTAAACCTACGCGATACCGTCTAGTCGACGAAGATAAGCGCGTGTTCCCCCGGTTAGGTCTACTGCCCAACCTTCATCCATCCCCTCCGCAACATAGGATGTGGCTGCCTTCAGAAACGGGCGTTTTACGTCATTTTTGGCTACTTTTTCATTTCTTGCTGACTCTCAGGCGGATTCTCCTTCAGCACGTAGCTTTCTATTGCCAGGTTGACTAGCTGGTTTTGGCTTATCTTGAAGATCTTCTTTGCCCTCCACAGCGCATACCGTAATCTGAGGTCTAAATGAACACAGATCTTGACTCCGTGCCTACGGCTTTCAATGAGTTCGCGGAATCCAGCTGGGTCCTCTTCATGCCTCTTCAGGAACTGGTTCAATATGTGAATGAGGATTCGCTGTTTGGTAGCCTTCTTTTTCAAATAAGGGGGCAGAGCAAAGTAAGGCAGTTCCTCAGCAACCTTCTCAAGTTTGGTTACGTTGCTCTTGGATAGTCTGAAATTCACTTTTCCAAATCTCTCATGCAAATGCGCGAGTTTCGAGCGGCCTGGGACTGCAGGCCTAGAGTACGACGAAACCCTGTCTTGTTCTTCCATGTTCCCCAATTGCATACAGCTCGCGCATTCTGTGAGGTGAAGTCTACGGCCGGCCGTAATTTGGTGGACCGGGCGGGATTTGAACCCGCGGCTTCCGCGTCTCTCTACGTGATGCGAACGCGGCGTATGTACTGACGACTTTGAGTAAGCTGTCATTCATACCAGGCTGAACTACCGGCCCTAGTAATCCACAATAGTGGTAGTTCATTATTCATTCAAATGACCACTTTGGACTCTTCCACTATTGTTCAGCCGGTTTTGGTAGAGGGGCTTAGCCTTCCTAAATCGTTTGCGGAGGATGCGGCGGTTAGTCCGCGTCATGACGTCAGATGTGTGATGAATGCCGCATTCGCTTCGGCAAACGTTCTGGACCTGCTAGAGATCACGAAGGAATTCCTGTCGAGGCTCTTTGGATCTCGCCAGCCCTAGGATCCCAACAGACCACGAGAAGAAAGCACTAGGAATCGGCCCATAACTCGCGGCGTGTCCCCTCGTTTGATTCGTTCGGCCAACTCTTTCACTTGCCAGACTCAGATGTCGTTCGGGAGCGAAGGATTCTGCCTACACTCTGATTTTGTCGCCGTAGGTCTTCTCCAGCGTATCCATGAGCATTCGGGCTTCGTCATGATGTATCTTTTCATCCTTCGACAGGCTCATGAGCATCTTCTTCATTTCCTCATCATCTGTCATCTCGGACATCTCAGCATACCTCTGCTCGGCGGCGCCCTCGATGGCCAGATGGTTCTTGGCCACTGCATACAGGTCTGTGACGGATAGGCTTCCCTCCTTTGGCATCACAATATCAGCGACTATCCTCTTCCAACTATAGGACGAACGAAGATGGTCTTCCATGCAGGTTATGCACCATTCGTTTGAGGTATGTTCTTTCACCTTTTCGATCATACGTTGGCAAGCATTACGATGCCCCTCCGATTGCACATTCCAGCGGCCGAATATCTCCTTTGCTTGGCCGTGCTCTGTTCGTTCAGCAAGGCTACCGGTTTCCTTCACTATGAACTCCTCAAAATCTCTCATTTCAATGAGGGCAAACAGAAACTTGTGAAATTCTCTGACTTGCTCATACGCTTTCGCAATCGACAATCTCATCCCCACGTTCACTACGACAGTGATGTTGAAAATGACCCTTCTGACAAAGCCTTGGACAGACTCAAGGGTGACAGAGTTTTGAGATTCGATGAAGTAGCAGTATGCGGCACCTATGACCCCATATCCCCATGCATGCGTATGAACTATGTGGGGCTGCTGTTGGTGGTGCGGTAGCGTTAGCGAACAATGATTTCGCCAAGTTGCTTCACGGATGTATCCTTGACGAATTGGAGGAGCTTATTGGTGAAAGCGCCACGAAGTTCCTCTTCTTCTGTCTCAAGTTGGATCGACACATCGAAAACCCGAGAGAGTTTCATCGCAGGTTAGAATCAGTACTCTCAGAAGGAGCTGCGGTTCTCGAAAGGAGCATAGTTGGGGGGCTGTTTCGACGTTTGAATATCTCCTATGGGGAGGCCAGCCCTTTCGAGTTCGGAAAATGTGTTGACTGTGCGAGGAAGATCTTCGCTGCTGAAATGAAAGGAGAATAGACCGATGGGAGTGCCCCAGGCTATCACAAATATCCAGAATGTTGTGGCTTCGGCAACTCTAGGACAGGAATTGGACCTAGACTCCATCGTCCGAGTATTCCCGGGCGTAGAATATAGACCCGCGCGCGCTCTGACGCAACCGTTCACGCACCAAGCTACAGATAGCTTCCCAGATGATTGTTTAATGACGAGTGGCTGCAGCCGTGTACAGCGGCGCGTAGACACCCATTGATAGGAAGCTCTCTATCAAGTCTGCAATCCTCGTCATTTCCATGATGATCTTTAGGAATCCCGAAAGCCTCATCTTCTTTTCGAATACTTTCTGCTTGGTTCTTGGGTGAGGACACGGCTTGAAAGTTCTTGAACCTGAGACAACGATTTCGTGTGTGTGATACCCTTGGTTTGGCCGACAGAAATTGAACCATAGAAAGGTAGTTCAAGAAAACATGCCATAAGCAGCCTTAATAGCGTCGGTGCGACTGTAAGGATAGGTTAGGTGTACGGTCCGAAACTGAGCGTCCTACCGCAGTTCGCGTTGACGTCTAAGTTTTTCGCCGAAGAACTAGCTGAACACACTGAATGAGGTGAAATGTATGAGCTATGAACGTTCCGACAAAAAACCAGTTGAGGAAGGTAAGGAGTACGACCTTGATATCAAAGAGGTCAGCCGTCGTGGTGACGGAGTAGCCCGGATAGAAGGTTTCGTAGTCTTTGTTCCTGGAACCAAGCCTGGCGATCACGTGAAGGCTAAAATCAATTCTGTCGGTTTAAGATTCGCAACAGGCGAAATCGTCCAATAGAGAACAGGGAAAACCCCTGCTTCCTTTCTCTCCTTTTTCTTAACAATTCTTTCGCTAACATTCGTTGTTTCGTTCGTTACAAAATTGTGTGTGTATACCATGGTGCGGCCGTCGTAATTTGAACCGTTCGTCCGTCATAATTGTGTGTGTGCGCGCACCAAGGTATGGTTAACTGTCTATGCGCAAATACGAAGAGAAGGACAGCAGGTGTTGATTATTTGACACGATTAATCAATTTCAGTAGGATCTGCGCCATCTCATCAACTTTCAGCTTGTCTTGATCGTTTTGAGTGCTTCCTCTATCCTGCTCAATGCTTCGGTCATGATCTCTTTGCTGGTTCCTATATTGATTCGAACGTGGCCCTCTCCTGCAGGCCCAAATCTGGACCCAGATTCGACGACAACTCGCCCCTTTTTGAGGAGGTACTCGGTCATCTGGTCACTGGACTTTCCGTAGGACTTCAAGTTCGGAAAGATGAGATAGGTTCCCTCAAGTGGAGCAAGCCCTATCGGTCCGATCTCTTTAAGGCGCTTATACGTCAAGTCACGGATATTCTGCAAATAAGCGACAAGCCGTTCAATGTAGTACTTCACATTTGAGCTGAGCATCACTTTTGCCGCAGCGAGCGCAAGAGAACCTGCCCCTCGAAGCGCAGGCTCGTCTGGGTCGCTTTTGTCTCTGAATCCTATGCTCTTTATCTTGCGCATCATCTCTCGATTCGTCACAATTGCATATCCTATCTGCAAACCAGCAACTCCGAAAGCTTTCGAGAATCCAAACGCAGTTATCGTCCTGTCTGCTATCTCGGGACCTAAAGATGCGAGGCTAATGTGCTGTCTACCGTCGAAAACTATGTCCTCCCATAACTCATCAGACATGACTGTGAGCTTGTAGTCAACTGCTATGTCGGCTATGCTCTTCAACTCCTGCTTGGTCATGACTCTTCCAGTTGGGTTGTGTGGGTTACAGACAAAGATCAACTTCGTTCTGGTAGTGATTGCGTCTTTGAGTCGCTCATCACTGAATTTGTATCCATCTTCGAAATCCAGTCGAACATAGTTCATCTTCACCTCTGTCGCTCGAGCAGTCTCAAAGAACGGATAGTACATTGGATCTGTCACCACCACTTCATCACCTGGTTTGCATGCAAACTTGCACGCAAGCCAGAACACGGGTAGTACACCTTGAGTCACGCATACGTCAACGGGGGATGCGGAGATCCGATTGACTTCAGTCACCTTCTCGGCCATGAGCTGGAGAGCTTCAGAGCTGTCAGCATAGCCAACGTCACCGATGTCGAGTGCTTCTTTTATCGCTTCTTTCACTTCAACCGGAGGAGGAAAGTCATGATCAGCTATCCAGAGGGGAATAACATCCGGATCATATTCGCGCCATTTTATGGCAGGCATTCTTCTCTTCATTATGTCAACGAGTGAAACGTCGAAGTTGATTGCCAAGTCATCTTGCACCTGCCGGTCTCGTATGGATTTGCTTCCGGTTAAGCCTGGGCTCACCTTTAAAGAGGTTGGGCCTCTGGGAACCATAGACTAGAACCAAACAGATTTTTTTTTGCGATCATGTGAAACTGCCAAGCCACATGAGGCTGGCCAATAGATGGGAAGACGCAACGGTTTTAAGATGCTGAGAGGCAGCGACCAGTCTGGAAGAGACTGATTTGAAGTCGACAGTGGTTGGGCCATACCCAAGAGTTGGGTCTAAGTCTGGAGATTCGCTAAGGAAAGAGCTGAACAAGCTCTACGAGGGCACTGGAGACAAGGAAAGAGTACGGGCATTTGGAAAGGATTTGACTGAAGAAATCGTACGTGAAATGATCTCAGCCAGTATCGAGATGCCCAACTATGGATTGGTCGATGTTCATGATGAGTTGACCTGGCCTTTGAATCATGTTCACGGTGTCGAATTCGGTGGAATGAAGAAGATATTTCACACGAATACACACTACAAAGAGGCCATAGTCGTCGACAGGATTAATAGAAAACAGTCTCTTCTCAGCGATCTGTATAGAGCAGCGTTGGAAGTTCACCCTGCTGTGAAAGTTGAGTTTCCGGGTCCGTACACTATGGCGAAACATTCCGTCTTGGGTAAAGGGTCGCCTTACGGGGGGCTAGATGAGCTGGCAGAAGCTTATGCGAAACTATTCAGAGAGGAATTGTCCACATTGAAAGGTGTTCCACTAGTCCAGTTCAATGAACCCTCCGTCATTGCGCCTGGGACAGAAGCTGAGAAAGTCAGAATGCTGCCTGAGCTGTATTCAAGCATGCTGAGTGGGTTGGACGTTCCCACTGCGGTATGGACATTCTATGGTAAGTATTCTCCTGAAGTATTGGAAATACTGCTGTCATTGCCTGTCGATGTGGTCGGACTCGATTTCGTTTGGGACCCTGAGGTGGCAACCTTGCTCGGAAAACTGTCCGAGAACCGAGGAATCGGTATTGGCATGATTGATTCTGGGGATCAAGGCCGCATACAGATAGAAGATTCGGAAAAGATCGTGGCAAAGCTTTCGTCATTGGGGGATTGCGTGAACCTTGACGAATCGTTCCTATCATGTAACGCCAGTCTGGAGCACTTGCCAAGAGACTATGCTAGGAAGAAGGTGGCTTTGATAGGTGAGGTAACCAGGAGGATGAACAAGTGAAGTTGCCTTTTCTGCCTACCACTGGAGTGGGATCTTTCCCAAAGCCAGACTACGTCACTGGAGCTAAGGGAGATTTAGATGAGAACAGCAGAGAGGCAACGAGAGAATTCATTAAGCGACAGGAAGATCTTGGCATTGATGTTCTTGTCGACGGAGAATTCTACAGAGGAGACATGGCGACGGACTACTATCGCGCTCTCGGGCTTCCTATAGCTGACTGGACGAGGTCATACGATAACAGGTTTTGGAAAAAGGGGATAGTTGACAGGCCTCTCAGAAGGACTGCACCGATACAACTGTATCAGTTCGAATTCGCACAGGGTCTAACGGAGAGACCTGTAAAAGCCATTCTGACTGGCCCGACCACACTGGCCAATTGGGGATTCAACAGTCACTATGAGAGCCGCGAAGACCTTGTGTTCTCATGGGCTGAGATCGTGAGAGAGGAGGCCATGGATCTTGTTAAGGCGGGTGCGAAATATGTCCAAGTGGATGAACCTGCAGTCGCGGAAAGATACTGGGAAACCGATCTGTTCAGGGAAGGATTAAGGAGAGTAACTGAACGACTGGGCGTATACACGATCACTCATGTCTGCTATGGTGAGTTCCCTCTGGTCTACCCAAATATGCCCAAGCTGCCCGTGGATCAGATAGATATTGAGCTGGCCAGCGAGCTTGATCTTGGGTCGGAAAGATCGACCCTACTTCAGATGATGAAAAAGGATCCGTTAACCAAGTACAAGGATGTGGCTGTGGGCGTTATTGATGTCAGACCGGGCGTAGGTGTGGAAGACATTGGAACAGTGAAAAAGAGGATTGAGACAGCGCTTGAAGTTCTCGCTCCTACAGACGAGGCTTCGAAAAGGATATGGATTGATCCGGATTGCGGATTTAGAACTACCAAGAATCGGGAAATATCCTACCGAAAAATGGAAGTCATGATGGAAGCTGTCAGGCAGATCAGAAGCAGGTGAAGCTGGAATCAACTTGACTAGGGCAAGAACTGATCACGGGAGAGACTAGCCATAAAAGTACTTGACTTGCTCAAGAAGAGCGGCAAGCAAATCTCGGTTGAGATTGAACCGCCAACTCTTGGAAAAAGCATCAATGGCGTGTTCAGAGTTCTTGACCCACTGGTAGAGATGGGAATCAGATATGTGGACATCACCTACCACCCGGAGCACGTTCTTGCATATGTGGAGCATGACAATCAGCGATTTCCAGTCTCCCAAAGAAGAAAACCTGGAACCGTCGGGGTCGCAGGCGCCATCCAAGCAAGATACGCCGCCAAGGGAACCGAAGCTGTTCCGCATGTGATCTGCACAGGCTTCACGAAATATGACGTGGAAGAATACGTCATTGATCTGGCTTTCCTCGGAATAGTGAATACTATGGCATTGAAGGGGGACACATCAAAAGACATGGAGGAAAAGAGGCTTCCTTTCAAGAGGACGCCTGGAGGACATGCTTACGCGAACGAATTGATAGAGCAGATAGTCAATCTCAGAAAGGGAATCTACGTTGGTGCAGGAGAAGGAGATCCGATTGACTTCTGTGTGGGAGCCGCCTGCTATCCGGAAGGGCATCCTGAATCAAGGTCTTCAGAGGAGGAACTCCGTTGGCTTAAGACGAAAGTGGATGCAGGAGCTGACTATTTGGTTACACAGATGTTCTTCGACAATGGCGTCTACAAGCGGTTTGTTGAGAGAGCTAGGAATGCCGGAATCGATGTTCCAATTGTTCCTGGAATAAAGCCTCTCGCTTCACGTAGGCATTTGGAGGGGTTGCCTTCGATCTTCCATTGCTCAATTCCAGAGAAGCTCAGAAAGGCAGTCCTGGAAAGAGAAGGCAATGAGAAAGAGGTGCGAAGAGTTGGCGTTGAATGGTGTGCAGAGCAATGCCTTGATCTTATTGACTGTGGAGCCCCCGGAATCCATCTGTACGCAACCAGAAGCTCGCCAATAGTAGAAGTCATGAAGAGAATTCTCTAAAGCCTTCGGTGTGTTTCCTCAGCGCGGTGAGTTGATCAGGATTGAGATTCTCTTCATGAAAATGCCCGCTCATATCGCGGTTGGGCGCGTGTTTCTTGCAGCCCTGGTCCCTGCAAAGACTGCACAGCTGCCTAGAAGGATTAGTGTGAGCGCCGAGAATGACCCGATATAGCCGAGATTGGTCGCAAGTATGAATCCAGTTATGATCGGCCCCAATGTCTGACCAACATCCATGATCGTGCCAAGGAATCCCATGCCGGTCCCTACAAGGGTTTCATCTGCCAATTCACTGATGAGGGCAGGAGTGGAGCCTGTCACCATCGAAAAGCCGACACCGTAGAGTATTGAAATCAATATCAGAAGATGGAACTGAGCCGTGAAAGGAACCAAGCCGAGAGTGAATGCGCTGGCCAGAGAACCAAGAACGATGGGGATTCTGCGCCCGATCTTGTCGGAGAGTCTGCCCATCAATGGCTTGAGCAATGGGATGATGGCAAGTTGCGATCCCAGAATCACACCTATGGAGAATGAGTCAAATCCTGCGACCTCCTTAAGATAGCCCACAAGGAAGAATTCTGTTGTCCCGAACGCGTAATACTGCGCTGCTTCGACCAAGGTTACCACTAGTATCTTTGGGTTTCTTGCAACAGCAATCCATCCCTTGAAAAGTGTTGAACCAGTCTTGCTGTAACTTCTTGTCTCTTTCCTAGTGGTTCGAGGCTCTCTCAGAAGCAGGAGCGCCGTGATGAATGCTGTGAAACCGGCGATCCCTACGACTAGGTAGAGTTGATGAAAACCGTAGTTTGTGGCAAATAGGACGTAACCGCCGAGGAAAGGGGCGATAGTCCTTCCGACAGTGGTAACAGAGGAGAATAGAGAGATGCGCTCTGCCCTCCTTGATGGAAATAACTCCGCGACGTAGGCGTTCGTGACTGGAACAAACATAGCCGTGGCGAAGCCATGATAGAACCTAACCAAAGCCAGATGCCACCAGGAGGTAACGAGCAGATAAAGGAAAGGAGCTGAAGCGAATACTGCTACTGAAACAAACAGAATCTTTCTTCTTCCGAAGATATCTGAGAGAGAACCTGCAGGCAAGCTAACTAGGATTCCCGGAATCGTGGAAGCTGCTGCGACGAACCCCATCAGAGAATCTGGAGTGTTCAGGCTGCGAGCGAACGGGTTCAGCACCGGATTCTTTGACATCGTTGAGCTGAGTATGGCAAAGAAGCCTACGACGCAAAGTGTCCAGAACGAATAGCCAATAGTGCGTGTGGAAATCATATGGTCTCTTTCATCTTGTCCTTGAGGAATTTCTGCCTTTGTTTTCGATCAAGTTTCTCGATTTCACTAGCATGCTTTGCTTTGATCAGACGAAGTTTGCAGTGGGCGTAGAGCGAGTCGTAGAGATACTTTTGTTTCTCTATGGCATCATGATCGTCCTTTGCAATCATCATAGACCCTGCGGCTATAGCTTCCAATCCATGACTCTCGGGGGCCAGATCCATCTTGCCCGTGTCCGCGGCCCTCACAATCTTGGCTAGATCGAGCAGAGCAGGATCAGTAAGCTTGTACTTGTCGACTATGGCGTCAAAGCTACATTTGTCTCCTTTGTGGCCGAGTTCAGCACCTTGCGCATCAAAAGGTATGGCCTTTTCTTTCGAAGCGGTTTCTTGCACTTTTTCCGGGGGTACAAAGAGGAACTTTGCGTCCGGATCAACGAAGCGTTTGATCAACCAGGGACAGGCGACCCTGTCCACGTGAACATTCTCGCGAGTTACCCACTTCACTACCGACTCCTCCTACAGAACAGGACGAATCAATCCATTGGATTGAAACATAAGACTTTCTGGAGCAACATCAACCTTTCGCGAGTCACCATATCTTGTCATGTGATACTCAGTGAGCTGGCTGTGGAAGTCATGTTCATATTCACCTTGGCGATAGCAGTTCCAGCGTGTGGTGTTGACCCGTGAAAGTCAGAATCGCGCAGCCTTATCATGACAAAGGGATTGAGAAATCGGTGTTGTCCGTGCTGCGATCAGGCCGTCTCGTTTCCGGTCCAGTGGTCGAGTCATTTGAAGAGGAAATCGCGAAATACCTAGGGGTCAAGAATGCCGTGGCAGTGAACTCTGGAACTGCAGCCCTCCATCTTTGTCTCCTTGCCTCAAAGACCTCTGGCCGAGAAGTCATCACAACACCGTTCAGTTTCGCCGCTACTGCCAACACAGTTATTCAAGCTGGGGCAACGCCAGTCTTCGTTGATGTCAACCCCGAAACTTTCAACATCGATCCGCAGCAAGTCGAAAAGGCGGTGACGAGTAGGACAGTTGCCATAGAGCCTGTCCATGTGTTTGGTCAGCCAGCAGAAATGAAAGCCATCAGAGAAAGTGCGGAGAAACATGGACTGCGCATGATTGAAGATGCTGCGGAGGCCATCGGTGCAGAATACAATGGCAAGAAGATAGGCGATACGGACGAGTTTGCCTGCTTCAGTACCTACGCTACAAAGAACCTACACACGGGCGAGGGAGGTTTCATAACGACAAACAACGATGAAGCAGCAGCCACGTTCAAAACTCTGCGTAGCCAGGGACAGAAAAGCAAGTACCTACATGTCAACCTAGGATACAACTATCGGTTGACGGAGATCGCTGCAGCCATAGGTATGGTTCAAATCAAGAAGATTGATCAGCTCAACCAACGACGCATTGAAAATGCAAATCGCCTCACGAGTAAGATCCGTGATCTCCCCGCTCTGACTCCCCAAGCAGTCATCCCAAATGTCAAGCACATCTACTATCAATACACGGTTCGAATCGATAACGAAAAGGCGGGCATGAGTAGAGAAGAATTCAGAAAGAAGCTTGCCGTCGCGGGAATAGAGACTGATATTCATTGGCCTAAACCTATACATCTCCAACCATGGTACCGTGAGAATTTCCAGTATACACCTGGAATGTTTCCACATGCAGAGGAACTTGCAGACACGGTGGTTTCACTTCCGGTCCACTCCTCTTTGACCAAAGAGCAGATTGGATACATCTCTGACAATCTTCACGCCATCCTTGACAGGTAGAAGTGACGAGCATAGGCAATACAACGATCATCATATGAGACAGTAGTCGAGCACATGTCTTTGCAAGAAGCTGTAGCGCCACCTATCTTCTAACAAAGAAGATGTGATCGCATTCACCTTGCCTATCCATCAATGTCTTTGTCCGTGAGAAGCCAAGGTTTGGATTGAATGATCTCACGCCAGGCTCGTCGCCCTCACACAGCCATTTCCCTATGACTGCCGCACCTAGCTCATTGAAGATCTCAGCCCACAGGCAACGATCGAACTTGTAGCCCACACGATCAGGTTCATCGATTACCCGTTCCCATCGATGAGATCCCACGCATCCCTTCTCAAGCTGATCACAGAAAACATGCAAATCGTTTTCCGGTGTTCCAAGCTGGGGTCGTGGCCTTGGCTCATAAGTCAGGACTGCTCGCTTTGCAGTCTCAGTAACCTCAGGGCCATACTTGAGCTCCAATGACCGAATGACTTTTACAAGGATCTTCGCGCAGGCCATCATCTTCATTTTCAGAAGTCCAACAATCAAGTCCTGGGTTTCCTCAGATATCTCCTCAGATAGCATCTCGCTAATCGAACCATTCATTGCTCTCTTCATCCTCCTAGGTTGAACAAGGCCAGATTCTTTCTTCAATCTTTCGCAGCAAACCAACCCTCAGAAGAAACGACAGACCATGATTGACTTTCGACGACAAGAGAGATGAAAGGCTTAAGATGATGACAAAGATCAGGAGGACTCGAGAGGTGAATCCCACGGCCGACAAAGCGTTCAAGATTCGAACCGCCAACATGCGCGACCTACCCATTATCGCTGAATTGAAGGACAAGCTCGATAGGCATCATCACTATTCTGGTCTTTGGCCACCGGAAGGAGGAAGAAGAGAGAACCTTCGCAGATATAGACAAATGATCTGCGGAAAAGCAGATCGAATCTTTGTTGCCGTATGTTCCCCTCATGAGATAGTTGGATACCTGACTGTCTCTATTCGAATAAGAGATTGCGCAGACAGAGATTTCAGACGAATCGGGTTCATCGGAGAGGCATTTGTAGAGAAAACGAAAAGAAGGCAGGGCGTTGGCCGAGCCTTGGTTGAAGCAGCTGCTCAATTCTTCTCAAAACGAAACATCAAACAGGTCACGTTACGCAACATCATCTTGAACAAACCAGCAAACAGATTCTGGGGAAGACTTTCCTTCAGGCCTATCCTCTACACTAGAACGACAAGCATTGGCGAATTGACAAGAACACTTCACGTAAGAAGACCCAAACCATGAGACATCGCTGTCGCGGACGGTGGGTATGACGGCGCGCACTGCAACAAGGTCATGGTGTTGTCTCGGGCCTACGAAACAGAATTTCTGGACAGGACGATCTATGAGAAAGATACCATCAGAGGCCATCGTGATGATGAAAAAACCTCGCTTCAATGCTATGTGGAAATCCCGTGCAGCTTCTTAGAGCAAACAACCGGCACTCTGCTCTGAAGGGCTGTTGAGATCGCTCTTGAGACATCCGAACAGAGAAAGCGAAACGATACCGCTATGACTCATCTCACAGGCTTGCATCCCAGCAATCGAGGTTTTTAAAGGCAAGATCGTCGGACACGAGGACTGCATAATGATTCCAGTGCAGGCTGTCAGGCAATGAAAGCGAAGAAAGATGATTGCATCCTACTGGTCATCGATATCCAAGAAAAGCTGGCAGACACCATGATCGACAAACATGGGCTCATAGAAAATGTCAAAGCTTTGGGCAATATCGCAGAAGTGTTTCGTTTGCCTGTTCTTGTGACTGAACAAGAGAAGCTGGGAGAAACTGTGCCAGAACTGAGAGAAACACTAGCTGACTTTCCCAAGATCAGGAAATTGGAGTTCAGTTGCTGCCAGAACAAAGAATTCATGAGCAAACTTCGCGGATTTGGCGAGAGATCAGTTGTTGTATGTGGTATTGAAGCTCACATCTGTATACTGCAAACGGTCCTTGATCTGATTGAAAAAGGCCACAATGTCCAGGTTGTTGGAGATGCTGTATCATCGTACAGCACCATTGACCGAGATACAGCAATAGAAAGAATGAGGGATGCAGGTGCAACCATAACCACCACTGAGGCATTGGTGTACGAGTTGATGGAGAAAGCAGGAACAGAAGAATTCAGAAGAATACTCGAGATAGTGAAGGAAAGAAGACAGTCTCTTTCAAAGTAAGATAACCAAGATCTAGCCACATTAGCGCGCGCTCTTGTTTTCCTCCATCGATCGAGCGCAATCGAGCGCGTACTACACAAGAAAAACTATGCTTTGAATAATAAGGACCGAAAAGCTGGAGTTTTGTTAATTTCTGTCAAAACGTCAACGTTTTACGCACAATCTTTTCGTTGATGTTACCATTTGTTTTTGAGAAGTTAATGTTTTGAGAAGTTGAGTGTTAGACAAAGAGGGGCCTGGGGGATTCCTCCCCTAGTTAGCGTCGTCGTAGGGGACAGGTTTGTGTGTGTGCGCACCAAGAGATACGTCGTCGCGCACCATTATGATCAAGAAAACAGCGACTAGAAGACTATGATCAGTGTCATAGTAGATTCGATTCCCGGGTTTGACCGCAATCTATCGGTAACGATCGTTGTGAGTTCCTCAAGATTTTTGGCTTGGATTCTAGCCACCATGTCGTAGCCCCCCAAGACCCCGAAAACTTCGACAACGCCAGGAATCTCTGATACCTTCTTCTTTGTGCTTTTGGCCCAATCCAGGCTTTCACCAGTTCCCCCTATGATCTTCATGAGGACCAACGCCTCAACCATTGAATTCGACCCTCCGGCAGAGATTATCGAGGATAGATTGGTATAACGTTTGTCATGGTTCAGAAGTCTGCGTGAACTATCAGAATATCGCGTGGGCTAGGAAACTGTTGAGAAGATTCGCGGCCTTCTTCTCCGCAGTTTCTCCGCTTGAAAACTGTTTGAATTCTTGCTTGTTCTTCAGTAACTCAAGAAGTGGTCTGGGGAATTCTTTCCCCAGAGTCGTTCGTAGGAAAGCGCGCGTGATGATTTGTGTGTGCTATCAATGATGGGGCCAACATAATTTGAACCATACACCTTGACTAGCCGGACGATTTCGACAAAATCTGGGAGAATCGAGACATCTCGAGTATCAGCTGTTTCGGCGTATAATTCTTGAGCGACTCGGTCAGTCCGGGATTCAGCAATTGACTGATCTCGATGGGCATTGATACTCCATCCACAGATTGACAGTCAGACATGTGAAGTGATCCGAGCGGAGATCTGGCGAGCTTTCCTGAAGGGGTCTGAGAAGGATCAATAGTGATGACCCCGGGCTTCTTCTCATGTCCTGCAATGACTTTGACAGACGTCTTCTCTCTCACTTCTCGAAGCCATTTCGCTGTAAAGCCTTTCTCAGGAGTCTTCTCCGTGTATTGGACCTCCTCTGCGTAGAAACTGTGCTTCTGTCTCTGTTTCAGAAACAAATAGACGTGGAAGGATGATCCGGTCCATGCGACAAGGGGCCTGTCGTGAACGAATTCTCGGAATTGATCGTCGTTCAAGATGGCGTCATGAAATAGGCGAGTGACCTCTGTGGATTTTTCATTAGGCATGTCTTTGGGGCGATCGATGTCGTAGAATATTCTTTCAATATCTCGTCCTTGACCTTCATGGTTGGTCGCGTAGCACGAACTGTGTTTTTGTCGTTTGTTCTGGGTTGGTTTCGGCTGCCTCTCTTGGTTTGTATGCTTTTTGTCAGCAGAGAGCGGCGCGCGCGCGTATGATCGTCCGCTTGGCATTGTATTACGATGGACGAAATGCGAAAGGTTCAAGTGAACCCGTAGGGACGCGGGTTCAAATCCCGCCCGGTCCACCACTCTAGCGGTTACTACTGTGGGTTCGGGAAATTCTGGTTGCTGAGAAGTTGGTTCTGGTAAGTTGTCGGCACACACTTGAACCTGTTAACTTCGTATACTTGACGAATTCGACTGTGGTGACTTGCTCTATCTAGAGCAGGGACAAAAAATATTTGCCCTTATCTTCATGAGTTTTCTGCCAATTCAAGCAAATGTTGATATTGCCAACTACGTTCCTTGAGTGTCGCAGCATCGGCATCAGAGGAATTGGTGGCGTCACGAACAGCGGTGGCTGCATAAACAGCAGCGGCAATAGCATGACTGGGAACATGTGCAGTCGCCAACGCTTGACCTGCGGCACGGGCAGCAGAACGAGCCGCGTTATCCTCTTCGACTTCACGCGCAGCCGCATGAGCCGCAAGTGCAGCCTTACGTACATCAGCCATCTTAAACACGCCCGTTTGTGCCCACCCACGTGCCGCTTCGATAGCTTTTCGAGGGCGATTATCTTCTGGATGTCTTTCTTCAAAATATGGTAATACACGCTCGGCGCAGTCAGCTGCCCAGACTGCTAGTTTTCTATGTTTAGTTCTGTTCGCAAGCTCTGCAATCGACTTGTCCATGCTTGTAGTTGCTAATTTTGGTTTTTTCATGCTATTACATTCCTAATCGAATTGTCCTTTACATTATCGGACTAAGATAGTCTTGAAACAACTTCATTTTATGTTACTACTTAATATCCTGCAAATCGTGTGCCGAAGAGTCACCAGAACCCAGAAGTTCCTTCTTTATGTGATCCTTCAACGCTAAGCCTAGCAGACGCATTTCATTGTCTTCACATTCTTCACGGGTCGTATAGATTCGGTGAGGTTCACTCAAAGCCTCGCTTGTTAGGATCTTCTCAGGCTCTGGTCCCCAGGCTCTCATCATCTCTTTCAGCATATCGATCTTGGTGTGGCGGGTTTTCGGCTTTATCGAAAGTCCTGCGCTGGCGTAGACGTTACGGAGGAACTCAATGCCTTTCGATTGGATGTCATGGTAGACATCGACTGTGTGGCCCATCATATAGTCAACGTAGTCTGGTTGGATGCCTAACGCCATGAGCTGGGTTTTGAAGAATTTTCGTATGCTGTGGACTCGGAGGTTGTATCCTCCATTGCCGTCCTTTTTCAGGAGTCCGGCTTCGTGGTAGAGGCCGTGGATCATCTTGTAGAGTTGTTTCTCTCCGACAGGTCTCGGCTTGGCGGATTGAGCGTCCCTAATCAGAGGTGAATAGCGCGCGCGAGCCTGTTGCAGTAATCGTTTTCTTGACATGATTTTGTTGGCTGTGTCTTAGAGTCTCAACCTCACCCGCTTGTTCTTGAGGTGAAGGAAAGACGAGTGAGATTGGGACTCTTTATGCGGTATTGGCGAG
>JALHTG010000099.1 GCA_022865705.1 Candidatus Bathyarchaeota archaeon
ATACCTCTCGATCGCTACCCCGAGAAGGTATGGTCCGATGATGGAAAGGATGGTGCCCAAGACAACAAATATGGCAACGAGGACAAGCTGGTACTTCCAGGCGAGGAGATATCTTCCCAGCCTCATCAGAGTGACGCGAGGGTTCTTTGCCTTGTCCACACGCCCAGCCATCATGTGACCGGCGGGCGGTCCTGCGCGGGCCGGAGCTTGCTGTCCTCTAATCAACGTTGGAACCTCTGTCACCGAGCTGGGACTCGTATATCTCTCGGTAGATGGGGCTGCTGTCCATGAGTTCTCTATGAGCGCCCTCAGCTACGATTCTTCCTTTGTCAAGGATCACGATCTTGTCGGCCTTGAGTACCGTGCTGATGCGTTGTGCGACAACGAAGCATGTTTTGTTCGCCATGATCTTCTCCAACTCCTTCTGGATCTTTGCCTCTATCTCGGCGTCGACCGAGCTGGTGCTGTCGTCGAGGATCAGTATCTTTGGTTTCACAAGGAGGGCACGGGCTATGCTTATCCTCTGTTTCTGGCCGCCTGAGAGATTCACACCTCTCTGCCCGACATCACTGTCGTAGCCGTTTGGAAAGCTCATTATGAAGTCGTGGGCCTGCGCAGCCTTTGCAGCGGCCACAACTTCATCTTCGGATGCGTCTGGGCGTCCGTAGCGTATATTCTCCTTGATTGCGCCACTGAAGAGGACGACGTCCTGGAGTGCAACACCTATGTTGGCTCTGAGCGAATCTAGGGTAACATCTCTAATGTCCACGCCGTCTATGGTCAACCTGCCTCGCGTCACTTCATAGAACCTTGGAATGAGGTTGATCAGAGTGGACTTCCCTGAGCCAGTTGCACCCAGGATGGCTACGGTCTGCCCCGGCTCTGCGACCAGGTTGATTTCATCCAGTACAGGTTCTGCGCAGTTCTTAGTGTAGCTGAAGCAGACGTTTTCGAAGGCGACCTTTCCCTTCACATCTGTGAGGGGTTTCGCACCTGGCCTGTCTTGGACTTCAGGCTGAAAGTCGAGAACTTCGTATATGCGTTGGGCGGAGGCGTTGGCGGCAGAGAGCTGGCCAGCCATCATGGCCAGGAAGAGGAGGGGGAAGGAGGCGGATTGAAGGTAGTTTATGAATGCCATTATCTCGCCTATTGTGAATTTTCCCAGAACAGTCTGCTGTCCACCGAACCAGACGATGCTGATCATGCTCAGATTGATGATCAGTGCCATGCTGGGGAAGAGGACGGAGAGCATTCTAGTCACGCGAATCGACTGTTGGGATAGGTTTATGTTGGCCTCGTCAAAACGCTCTGCCTCGTGTCTCATCCGGATGAAGGCCTTTACGACACGTACTCCGGCGAGGTTCTCCTGGAGCACCGTGTTAAGCTTGTCGAGTCTCTTCTGGACTTCCATGAACATGGGCTGAGCTTTGACTATGAAGGCGCCTGATAGAATCAGGGTCAGGGGCAGAAGCAACAACGAGATCATGGCTAGATCACGGCTCGTGATCACCATCAGGGCTATGCTGCCGACGATCATCAAGGGCGCCCTTGTGAAGATGCGTAGCCCCATCAAGATCATCATCTGGATCATGTTGACGTCACTAGTGAGCCGCACAATTAGCTGCCCGGTCTGGAATCTGTCGAGGTTGCCAAAGCTGTAGCTCTGGATCTTATGGAAGATTGCGGCCCTGACGTCAGCTGCGAGACTCTGGGCAGCCTTGACGGAGAGGATCGTGTTCCCAATAGTGAGTACGACCTCGATTAGAGCAGCACCGATCATCAAAGCAGTCGTGGCCAGTATGACGTTCATGTCTCTTGGAGCAATTCCCTCATCTATTATCCTCCGTATCATCTGTGGAATCATCAGTTCCACCGCCACAGATGCGACTAACATCAGAATGGCATAGATGCTGAGCCGTCTGTAGGGCCCAAGATAGGATAGGATTCGTCGTATCGGGCTCACCATAGGCAAACCCCCCAGTCAAGTGGAGGAGTGAAGTCCCGAGGTTGTCCAAGAAGTGGAAGAGTACTGTAGATGTCTGATTTCAAGCGGGCTGAATGGCCAACGAAGTCCTTGTCAGAGTCAACACTGGCCCCGTCACCTGGTGATTCAGTCTTTTCTATCGGAGTCGCATTGATTCCGTTTGCGGCAAGAACAGGTGTCGTCAAAGGTTCTAGGAAAGACAACCCGACGACAACTAGTTTCATGATGGAACCCAGTCCTCTCAGCGTCTGTGTCGCGCAAATCATTTGAAGCTGAGACCGGAACATGTGGAAGCTAAATAACCTTTCGATACGACACTTCACGTTCGCGATGATCGGAAGAAGCAAGTCAATGCTTCTGTTCTCTCGGTCTTATTTCTGTTCCCACATCTACCCACAGTCTCTCACCCATCTTCCTGCAACCAATCCTTTCGTAACCGTGCGAGTGTGAAATCTGCGGAGCAGGCTAAAGAAGCTTAGTGAAGTGACATACGGAACGCGCGCAGCAGAAAACTCAAATCCTCTTCCACCCAATGACAACTGGTGTCTCATTGAAGATCTTGGGGATCATTTGCAGTCCTCGAGCCGGAGGAAACACCGAGATACTTGTGCGTAAAGCGTTGGAGAGCGCAGAGAAGGAAGGTGCAGAGGTCGAGACATGGAGCATTGTTGGCAAGGAAGTTAAGCCATGCGACCATTGTGGAAGCTGCATCAAGACAGGGCAGTGCCACATCAAAGATGATATGCAAGATCTATATCCAAAGATGATCGAGGCGGACGGCATAATCCTGGGCAGTCCCGTCTACTTCTGGTCAGTCACGGCACAGGCAAAACTTGTGATCGACCGCACCTATGCACTGAGGCGTCCAACTAGTAGACTCGAGGGCAAGATCGGGGGCGCTATAGCGGTCGCCGGCAGACGCGGCGAGGTAGAAGCCTTGACGGTGATAAACAACTTCTTCCTGGGCCAGGGCATCACGCCTGTGGGGCTCGGCGTAGATGGGAAAGGTTCTGAAAAAGGAGATGTCAAGAAAGATGAGCGGGCATTGAATGGGGCGGCTGAGCTGGGAAGAAGAATGGTGGAACTGATTCGGCGAAACATGCCCGGGAAATAGAGAGTTACCGCCGCTTCGACGATTGACGTTACGTGAACTTCAAGGGGAAACACTGGCTCACCAACGATCGTGTGGGCTGCATGATATTTCTGAATCCGAAGTTTTCCTCTATCAGCCAAAGGCCGTCCCTGAATTCTACTCGGATACTTAGAGAGGAGAGAAAGAAACTCTCCAATTCTTGAATGGCCACGGATAGATGATGATGGCGATCCTACGTTGGTTCTGCCAGTTTCTTGAGGTCTTCTTCAATCTGTCGCTTGAGGTCTTCGTCTTGGATTTGGCCCAGCAAGGCCAATAGTCTGCTTTACGGCCGGCCGGCGACTAATTTACCAGTATGAACTGGACACAGAGGATTTCTCAGGCGTTAGGTTATTGGGCCGCCTGAGAAAATAGCGCTGGGACCGAATGCTAGCGGCGAATCTGAGTCGGGAAGTGTCAATGTAACTATAAATACTAAGAAGTATGAATTTCATATTGGTGAGGAGAATGGAACAGGGGGTTGCAGTCATAGGGGAGAGAGGGCAGGTAGTTATCCCTAAAGAGGTGAGAGTTAGGCTGGGCCTCAAGCCTAGAACAAGGTTGCTCGTGGTCAGGGAAGGGGATGCTGTGATTATGAAGAAGCTGGATCTTGAACAGGAGAGAAGGGAGCTGGAGGCGCTGTTCAAAAGGGTTGACAAAAGGATCGAGAAGTATGGCGAGATGACCGAGGGGGAGATAGATCAGATGATACATGACTACAGAGCAAGAACAGCCTACAAAGGTAAGTAGATGCATAGAATAGTTGCAGACACAAACGTTCTCGTCTCCTCTCTCATAAAGAGAGGCAGACCGCATGAGTTGCTCTTGAGAATAGGCGGCATAGATATCAGGCTGATAAGCTCCAACGCTCTAATGGCCGAGTTGATTTCTGTTCTGGTTGAGGAAAGAATCGCGAAATACGTTGCCAAAAGTGATGTGGAAAGATTCCTCAGATACGTTGGCAGAAGAACCACTCTAGTAAGAATAAGAAGCAGGTTCAAGGCTGTGAGAGATGACCCGAAGGACGATGTTGTCTTGAACACCGCATATAGCGGTGAGGCGGAGTACATAGTATCTGGCGACAAGCACCTGATGCCTCTAAGAGAATTCAAAGGAATAGGAATCGTAACTGTAAGCGACATGCTTGACCTACTCGAGAAAATATAGCTTGCTTTTCCAGTTTTCCCCCACATTGGCGTTGGCTAAGTGTTCCTTGACTTGTTCGGGACCAAGCAAATTCGTGCGTTCTGCTATCTCCTTGTGTTCCCTTACCGACGATCCTATGGTTGATTCTTTGAAGCCTTGCTTGCTCATCCAAAAGCCAAACGGCCGATTTCACTTAAGGCATTTCAGGGATTCGTTGAATGGTGCGGGGGGTGGGATTCGAACCCACGAAGGGCTACCCCACGGGATAGCTCCTCATCCGGGTCTGACGATCTTGAGTTTCGCGCGTCTTTCCTATGACGTCCCGCGCATTAGACCTGGCTCTGCTACCCCCGCGTAGACAACTAAACCGGCCTGCCAGAGACAAATATGTCTTTGTCTGAGTTGCGACACGCGCTATTTTTTCCTGTCACTGAATGAACAACAGATTAATGAATGGCGCAAATGTTGACCAGATTGAGACTAAGAAGCGGAGAGATCATGAGCATCCATCGATCTACCTTTCCCTTCACAGCCATTGTCGGCCAAGACCAGCCAAAGACTGCTCTGATCCTGAACGCGATGAACCCTCGGATAGGAGGCGTCTTGATAAGATGCCAGAAAGGCACTGGGAAAAGCCTCGCTGTTCGTGCTCTCGCCGAAGTCCTGCCAGAAATAGAAGTCGTTCCTGATCATCCCTTCAATTGCAGTCCCTCAGATCCAACCACCATGTGTGAAGAATGTCTGGGGAGATACGAGCGTGGAGAGAATATTCTCTCTCAGAAGCCGAAAGATCTACATGAACTCAGCTCAGGGAGACTCGATGGACCTTGCTCGAAGGCTCGCAAATGCGCAAGTCAGAACAGTCATCATAAACACGGATCATAGGGAGGAGGAGAAGCTTCCCTCTGTCTGGGGCAGGCACGTAGAACTGAAGCCAACAGCCTTTCTCATGGAACTTGCCAAGATCACAAGAGGCCGATACTACGGCTTGGAAACGATCAGAGTGGAAAAGGCGCGTTACTAGCGAGAACTCTCACTTAGCAAACTGCGACCTTTGCCAGCAGATAACCAGATAATGGGCCTCGTTTCACTGAGCACGATTGGCTGAACCATTCGTGTTCTGCGAGAGCTTGCGATACACAGCATCTTCCGAAGAACTAGAATCCTTGAACGAGAGAGTTCGGCCATCTGATTCAACTTCCTGAACGTCTCCTGTTAAGACCCAGCCTGACAACAAGTTCAGTTGAGTCCTGTATCTCTGATCCATGAGGATGAAGCGGCACCAGTCATCTCTATGTCGTATCCCTCTGCCAATCGCCTGGTTGGCGGCCTTGAAAGCATCCATAACGTACCATTTCTCACCTAATCCCTTGCCTTTCTTGTTGAGATATTCCATTCTTGCCTTTACGATTGGGTCGCTAATGTCTGCGTATGGGACGCCGACCAGTATCACTCCCCTTGCCTGCTCATCCGGGAAGTTCGAGCCTTCAGCATTCCTTCCTCTGAAGACACAGCACAGAGCTGCACCTTCTTCTTGAGCCTCTCTCTTGTATTCTTCCACTACTCGTCTGTTCTCTTCAGCATCCTCTCCTTCCACGAACAGTCGTTTCCCACCAAGAAACGTCGAGGACCCACTCCACTCAACTATTGCCTTATCTCTCCAATCGTCAAGAGCTCTCAACATGAATCTTCTTTGAGGAAAGAAGAGTAAGACTCCGTGGGGAATCGATGCAACTATCCTCGCTATCTTCTCGCCATATCTAATCATCATAGTTTCCCCTCTCTCTGAGAACTTGGTTGTGACTGATGGATCGATTAGAAGACGAACATTCTCAGGCCTTGCAATTGCAGAATAGGCTCTAATTTCCGCATTTGGAATGCCCATGATCTCAGTGTACAGCTCCATCGGCGCCAATGTTCCAGACATGATCAACGTTCCATGCACTTCATCGATCACAGGTCTAATCGCCAAGCTTGGATCAAGGCACCTGTACTCGATCACTCTCAATCCCTGACGCGTTGTTCGATGTACAGCGACATAGCAATCCCTCGGGCCCGACTCAACTAACGAAAGGAATCTGAAAACACCATTCAGATAGCATACAGGATACTCTCCCTGCTCCATTTTCCTTTTCCTAATCAACTCTACGAGTTCTGCAGTCGAATCAATCAACAAGGAGATCGAGATTCTACCAAAGACTCTCTCCAGATCTTCATGAAACTCCACTCCGGATTGAGTCATTGCTCCCTCATTAGGAACCTTCTCCTCCAAGTACGCTTCCAAACCATCCAGAAACTTGGATGACTTCCTTACACCGCGGAGTTCCTGTTTTGCCGATCGCAGTGTCCTGTCTGACAAGGTGTCACTAAGAACATCTAGGCCTATCGCTTCCGCGTTATGAGCTTCATCGAAAACTAGGATCTTTTCCTCTAGCTGGAGGTTTACCTTCTCTCTTATTGACGAATCGAAGACATATTGGTAAGGCGCCACAACAACCCTCGAATTCTCAGAGACTTTTCTTGCCAAGAAGTACGGGCATATCTTCTCTGCATATCCGCATCTCCGCATTTCCTCTATCGAAAGCACAGGTGGAAGAGTCGGACTTACGTCATTCAGTTCCCATCGATAGCTACATTTCTCCTCCTCTCTTAGAATCCTGCAGGCCTCCAATCCTTCTCTTGCAGAAAGAGTGTTGCACCTCTTGTCTAAGCAGAGATGGGTTCTGCTCGCGAGGTTGACCGCTGAGAATTCTTTGTACGATTTGCGGTTTATCCGCTCCATTTCTTCTAGAACTTGTCGAACTTGTTCATGTGTCCTAGTAGCGTAGATCACTCTTGAGTCTAAGGGAAGCAGAGCCGATAATGCGCATACAGTCTTTCCGAAACCGTGGCAGGCTTCGGCCACTAGTATTCCGCCCGGCCTAACGACCTGCTCTATGTCTCTCATGAAGTCAAGCTGTTCGGGGTAAGGATCGTAGGGAAAGATTCCTACAGAGTCAATCTGGACATTCTCATCCTGTTTCGAATTATCTTTCCAAATCTTGGCCTTGACTGAAAGGTAAGTTCCACACTTTCTACAGAATCTCCTCTCCCTGTATTCCTCCTCGCTGTGAATGCGGGAGCATTTTGGGCATCTGAATGCGTATGTCACGTCGTCCACGTCACAACCAATCTACTCAGATGAGTATGATCCTGGTCACTCTTCCGATCAAAGATCGCACCTAGTGGCACTGATGATTCTCAGTGCTCTGTGGTTATGTCGATCAAGCCTCTGTTTCTTGCCAGGTGGTCTGCTAATCTAAGAACCCCAAGCGAAACCAGATAGAAAACTGCAGTGAATCCTATCAACACCGTCAGATCATCCATAATCTCAGCCGGTGCAACTCCAAACATTGAATCTCTCACCATGTTCATCCAATACGTGAGCGGAAGAACTTTGGACAGGGATTGAGCCCACGGCGGTAGAGCTGAAACAGGAAATATGATGCCGCAGAAGAGATAGAAAATACCTGCGACCGCTTGCCCTATCGTTCCTCCTCCATGTCTCGCCGTTAACAACGACACACTCGCAAGAATCAAGCCAAACGACGCAATAGCGACAAGCCCGATGACCAGAGAAAGGCCAAGCGCAGGATAGTTTATGGTGAAGAGGTTTATCGGCATCCTGAGCACTGTCACACCAAAAAGTATTGAGATCACTACGGAGATAAGTGCAATTAGTGCGGTGCTGCAGGCTCTTCCTAGCAGGTAGACGTAGATGCTTACGGGTGATATGTAGATGTACTTCAAAACCTCGTAATGTTCTCGGTCTTCATGAATTACCCATCCCATCGAAAGCATCATCTCAGTGACAAGAATGAAGAAGGTGTTTCCCACAAACACGTACGTCAGATATTTCGGATCATTTCCCTCTCCGACCTGGCTTCCAACGAAGAATAGGAAGATGACTATGAGCATGCCTGCGATTGGTCTAATCACTGAATAGATCGCGAAGAGCCATGGATCAGTCCAGTTGGCGTCAATCTTCCATCCCAGCCAAACGGAATTCTTGAACGCTCTAACTAGGTCCCTCATTGCCATCGCAGCGTCAATCTCCCTTCCTTTTGTCCCAGTCCTTCCATATAGCGGAGTGCCCACCTCGCCATGAAGAAGAGAACAAACGAGAAGATCGCCAGCGCGACTATGTCGAATGACACGTCTTGTAAGCCTGCGCCCAAGATCAGAATCCTTCTAATTGCGTCCAGCCCAAATGTGACGGGAATAGCTGAAGCAACAACTTGAATCCAGAAAGGTAGGAACTTCACTGGAAAGTAGAATCCTGAAAGGAAGTAGATCGGTTCTTGAAGAAGTTGTGAAGTATGCCAAGCTTCCCTTCCATACATCAGGAAGAGTGAAGCGAAGACCATTCCCAGGGAGTATAGCGCAGTGATTGTCAGAGCGAATACGATAAGCGCAGCAAAGGGATCGCTGACGAGAAACTCTACCTGAAAGATAAGGATCCCGGCTGTCAGGATCCCTAAGGCTCGAATCGTTGTATTGAAGATTCCCCCAATCGCCATTCCCATGAGCATGGCCATCCTCGATATCGGAGCAATCAGAAACGGTTCGAGGTTTCCCGTTTCCTTTTCCCAGTAGAACTGAGCCGCCATGTCCCAAAGAACGTTCAACCAGAACGCCATCATAGCGCCGCCCAGAATAACAAAACCAGTGAACTCAGGCGGAGCATTCATGACCTTGTAAACGTAAACGTACGCGCTCAAATTCAGTATCGGAAGGAAGGTGTCCCAGATGAGCCAACTTGGTTCTCTGAACCCACCAACGATGCGGACGTAGCTTCGGGCGATTATGACCCGAAGATTTCTCTCCAGATCACCAGAGAAAGAGATCCGGTTCACTCCAATCCCTTTCCCACCAGGTGTATGAATACGTCCTCCAGCGTAGGTTCAGGTGACTCTACCGATAGTATACGGGAGCCCAACGCCTTCAAAGCCGATTCAATTTCCGCCACAGCTGTCTCCTCTGACAGCACAACTTTCAGGGTCGAGGTATCGCTCTCGATGTGGTGTGCCCACGAAAGTCCCACGACACCTTTGACCACATTGAGTCTAGTATAATCACTGGCTCCAGCGACGTGAAACTGAAACACCGTCTTGTCCTTCACCATAGCCTTCAGAGTCGAAGGTTCGTCACACGCAACTACTCTTCCTTCATGTATGATGCCGACTCGGTCGCAGAGCTCATCTGCTTCAGCCATGTAGTGAGTAGTCAAGAGAACAGTCTTCTCTAGGTGAGTATTCACCCAGTTCCTGATGTAGCCTCGTATCTTCTTCGCCGAGAGAACGTCTAGCCCAAGAGTCGGTTCGTCTAGGAAGAGAACTTCAGGATCGTTCATGAATCCTCTAGCAACGCTTAGCCGCTGCTTCATTCCTGAAGATAGTCTGTTCATTCTGGTTTTCTCTTGGTCGGCTAGGCCAACCGCTTCGAGAAGTTCTTTCACTCTGGCTTTCGCAACGTCCCCTCTAATACCGTACAGTTGCGAAAAGAACCATAGGTTCTCTGCGACTGTTAGGATACCATATCCAGGAGTTTCGCCTCCTGAGATCATGTTGATAATTTTGCGAACAGAGCTTGCCTCTTTGACAACATCATGCCCGCGCACATATGCGGAGCCGCTGGTGGGGAGGAGTAGCGTGCAAAAGATCTTGATCAGGGTGGTCTTCCCGGCCCCATTGGGGCCAAGAAACCCAAATAGCTCTCCTTTTCTGATGCCCATGCTGACATTGTCAAGCGCCTTTAGCACGCTGCCACTCTTTCCGCTTTTGAATGTGCGAGAAACGTTCCGAGACTCAATTGAGAGTTCCATGAAGTGCGCCGTCTGATTGAAACTGGTTCACGAGAACTCTCAGGACGGTGTAGATAAGCATAACTCGGGCAGTCAACTTGAACCAGACATGAGAACGCGTGACTAGGTTCGAGAGAGGAATCTTAGTCATCTAGACTAGTTCGATCTCTATAAAAACTGACTCAGGAGTCTTTATCCTCATCAGACGTTTGAGAAATCTTTCATTTGGGTCGACATCCACAAGACGCTTATGGATTCTCGACTCAAACTTGTCCCATGAATGAGTTCCTTGTCCACATGGGCTTTTCCTTGTTGAAATAACTAGTCTCTTTGTAGGGAGAGGAATTGGTCCCCTAAGTTTAACGCCGGTCTTCTCTGCTATCTTACCGATTTCGTCGCAAATCGAGTTGAGGTCCCCTGGGTCTGTACTCGACAGTCTGATCCTTGCCTTACTGACCATCCCTGAATTTTACACTCCACCCTAACTGAACGGGGCCAACTAGTAGAAGCTAGGGCGGTTTAAAAGCGTTGAGGGGATGGTCTAAGCTTTCTCAGTCTTCTCAGTTATCTGCTGGACGACGCCGACCGCGACGGTTGTTCCCATGTCTCTGATGGCGAATCTTCCCAATTGTGGGAACTCTGAGTAGCTCTCGATGACCATTGGTCTTACAGGTCTCATCTTCACAAGAGCGCTGTCGCCAGTCTTGAGGAATGATGGTTTCTCCTCGGTCACCTGTCCAGTTCTAGAATCAATTTTCTGTAGCAGCTCTGTGAAGGTTACTGCCATTGTGGCTGTGTGTGCGTGGAGAACGGGCGTATATCCTGCAGCGATTGCTGTCGGATGCTGAATTATTATGACTCGGCCTATGAACTCTTTGACTATCGTCGGTGGCTTGTCGGTGTGTCCCGCCACGTCTCCCCTATGAATATCGGTCCTTGCGATTCCTTTCACGTTGAACCCGATGTTGTCACCTGGTACGGCCTGAGGCATGACTACGTGATGCGTTTCAATTGTCTTGCATTCACCGCTTGCTCCTGAAGGGTTGAAGATCAATGTGTCATTTGTCTTCAGGACTCCTGTTTCAACACGCCCCACCGGGACCGTTCCTACTCCAGTAATGGTGTATACGTCCTGAACTGGAATCCTGAGCGGTTTATCTGTTGGCTTCGGAGGCGCAACGAAACTGTCAAGGACCTCGACAAGTGTTGGTCCCTTATACCACGGCGTCTTATCACTGAGCTTCACCAAGTTGTCGCCGTTCCAGCCTGAGATAGGAATGAAGTTGATCTTGGATGTGTCGAAACCGACAACCTTGAGCAGGCCTTCAATCTCCTTCTTGCATGCTTCAATCCGTTCCTTGGAGTAGTTGACCGTAGCGTCATCGATTTTGTTCATGGCCACGATTAGCTGCGATACTCCCAGGGTTCTTGCGAGGAAAGCGTGCTCTCTGGCCTGCCCACCCAGACCAACAGCCACTTCGAACTCTCCCGTCTTCGTGGAGATCACCAGTATTGCGGTGTCTGCTTGGCTGGTACCGGTGATCATGTTCTTGATGAAGTCCTTGTGGCCAGGGCAGTCGATAACGGTGTAGAAAACCTTTGGTGTCTCGAACTTTCTGAAGCTGAGGTCGATGGTGACTCCTCTTTCTCTCTCTTCCTTTAGACTGTCCAATACCCAAGCGAATTTGAATGTCTGTCCTGCACCTGTCTTCTCTGATTCCTTCGCGTAGGAGTCAATAGTCTTCTGATCGACGTAACCTGTCAGGAAGAGCAGGTGGCCTGCCATTGTGCTCTTTCCGTGGTCTACGTGTCCGATCACGACGAGGTTCAGGTGCGGCTTCTGGGATGAACTCAAGTGGATATTCTTCCTCCGGATTTCTAACGCGATCGTTAGTCTAAATCAGGACTGAAATATTTAACCTTTGACTCTGGAATTAGACCGCAAGAACAACGAAAAAAGGAAATCCGTTGCAACCTAGCGTGATGAGAGGGCAACTCGCTCCATTTCATCTCTCTTTTGAATGGAGAAGCTCTTGCTGTCTCGGTGGGCTGCTGCAATGATTTCGTCTGCCAAGCATTCGTCAATCGTCTTGGGGTTACTGAATGATACCTTCCTTGCTCCATCAGCAATGAACCTCAGAGCGAGATCAAGTCTACGCTGAGGAGCTATGTCCACAGCCTGATGATAGACGATCCCACCGTAGCTTACTCTAGTTGTTCCCTCACAGGGAGCAGAGTTCTGAATGGCCTGGATGAGTATCTCCATCGGGTTCTTCCCGGTCTTCAAATGGACGACGTCAAAAGCGTTTCTCACGACACCGTTTGCTTTGGCTTTCTTTCCCCCCGCCTTTCCATGCCTCATCATGTTGTTTACCAAACGCTCTACAATGTTAAGGGATGACTTCATGAACCGCTTATGCGCATGACGCCCCCCCGTGTGAGGAGTCACTATAGGTTTCAGAGCAAGATACCGCTGGAGGCCTTGATCTCCTACCTCCATGCCTTGCATGCTCCATTTTCCAAACAGTTTGACGTCAGGCAAGGGTTTCTTTGATTCTTTGCTCAAGTATGTATGGCACCTGTCATTCTCAATTTCGGCTTGTTATCTTGATTTCATGCCTCAAATAAGCGTTTAGGGATGAAGAGTAGCGGTGGTGACATCCCCATGGGATGAGCACTCCTCCCAGCGTAGTTGTCTCAGTTGCCTTCTACACCCTGTGATCCTGCCAGCGCCTGGGTGTCTGCTTTACGACTGCTCTCTTCCGAGCCTGATCGGGTTCAGCAGCAGGGAGATAGTTTCTTTCCTTCGAAAGAGGCTCCTCCTCCACTGGCCTGATAGGGCAAGATATCATTGTCAGCAACCAAGGGCTACATCTGTTCGGTGGTGCCACTCCCATAGGTTGGCGGATCCCTGCATGTAGCCGATTTCAGGCAACAGGGAACGGCTATCTCCCCGATCCCTCACCACCGCCGAGATCAATTGAGTCAGCGACCAATATTAAATTCTCTTTTTTTCCCTCTTCATGAGCATGTAGCTGGTTTCTTGACAAAGGCCAATTCAGCGTGCTCTTAAGAGTGGCAGCAATCCGCCGCTTGCATGATAGCGTTTGATGTCTGCTCTATGCCCAGTGGAGTATCCGTGAGATCATCGAGGGGTCACGTCCAATGTTTTGCAGACCTCACAAAGGGCTTGTGTTGTGGGTTCTCCGCAATTTCTACAGTTCTTCAACTCCGCTGGTGGCATTGCTGCTTTGAGATAATCACGAATCCGTTCCATCGATCTGAAGACGGTGAACTTTGTACCTGGATGCTTTTGCTCAACTCTGTTCAACATCTCTCTGACATCATTTCTAAGGGCAGTTTTCAGGTATGGGCAAGGGCATGTTTGGAACTCAATCCCCGCAAGATGAGCGAATAGAGCAACCTCTTTCTCAGGGATTTCGCACATGGGCTTGATTCTTTCTAGGAATCGGCCTGCCGGATCAATGAGCACAGGTTCGACTCTCGCTATTCTCTTTGCGTCTCCATGAAAGATGTTTAACAGTATCGTTTGCACCTCATCATCCAAGTTGTGGGCGGTCGCAATCTTGTTTGCCTTCACTCTTTTCGCCCCGATATGAATCGCTCTCCGTCTCAGAACCCCACAGTATGAGCATGGTGAAAGTTGCTTCTTCGAACGAACTATTTTATCAAGGGTTGTTCCAAAGAGTTCACGAAATGACACAACGACGTGATCAACTTCCAGTTCATTACAGTATCTTCGCGCCAGCTTGATCGCCTCAGCCCTATACCCTCTAATGCCTTCATCAACTGTAATCGCCGTGAGTCTTGCCTTTGGAAATCTTCTCTCGACCTTCCGCAGGATTCTCAGTAGTGTAAGACTGTCCTTTCCACCAGAGACAGCTATCGCGATGTGATCATCATATCTCAGCATGTCATACTTGGAGATTGTTCTGCGAATCTTTTCCTCAATATTCTTCAGATAACACGTCTTGCACAAGGCCGCACCTTCATAAGGCCGCTTGTAGATGGCGGAGTTCGCACAGAAACCACATCTCAACCGCTGTACCTTCAGATCTTTACGAACCCAAACATCGAGTACGAAAGGACTAGGTTCAAGGCCAGAATAGCAAAAGAGAAAGCACTCATCGCTGACCTGATCATCTTGCCGTTCCGCACTCCCAGAGATCCTAGAAGCGCTATTAGAAATCTGTCTCCGTCAAGAGGAAACAGAGGAAGCATGTTGATCAGGGCCACGTTGACGGTTACAAAGTAGATCCAGAACTCAACATTGTACAACTGTCTAGGCAGATCTGGAGAAAGAAAGCTCAGTTTTGGCGAATAGACTATGTGATCTGTGAGTTGAGTGACTCCTAGAACGGCATGTGTTCCGTTGTTCGGGTCTGGAGCAGTCACAAGACCAAGTTCCCCTCTTGAAGTCGAAATCGTGACGGTGGAACCTGGTTTGACCTGTGCCATGTAAGCTCTGAGACCATCAAGATTAGCTATTCTTGTTTCATCTATGCCTTGGATAATGTCACCGGCTTGGATTCCGGCTATCTCAGCCGGGTATCCGTTTGTCGTTCCTCCCACCAGAACTCCAGAAGGAACTATTGTATAGAAAGGACTGATCGTCAAGGCGAAATTTGCCATGAGAAGGAGAAAAATTAGTGACACAGCCATGTTCGCAGAGGATCCCGCTGCGAAGACTCTGAGTTGAGTTGAGTATGGGCTCTTGTCCAACTTCTCATCGTCTAGTTCAACTAGGCCACCCGGGATGGCTGCTGCAAGGAACACTCCAGAAGACTTCAGCGAAATTCCTTCGACGAGGCTCGCTATGGCGTGAGCTCCCTCGTGAGTGATCACTAGAACGCAGAGAGCAACGATAACATAGGGGAAGATCTCCCATCTCATTGTGAGTCCTGGTATTGGAAGGAGGATTTGAACCGGCCCTGCCTCGCGCGTTCTGTAGACTAGATTGAACGCGTTTCTTACAAGCTGGAAGACGATGAGCACCAGCATTCCCACGCCAACTGCCGCTCCCATACTGAAAAAGACGCGCCATACTCGACGCATCTTTCTGGCAAAACGCCCCAATGTTCGGTTCAGTAAAGTTGTCTTGTAGACAAAGTAGAGTGGTCCCACCTTCAACCCTTTCTCCTCAAGATTGAAGCGCTTAGCCAGAAGGAACAGCACTGTCCAGCCTGCCAAGTAGAGGCCAATTGCCACCGCAGGCTGTATCCACCAGACTGTTTCTTCGACCAAGTCACGGAGACGTCCTAAGCTACCCTTTTCGTCGTTGCTTGATAGCTTCCCCCTAATTATCTTTTGATTTCATCAGTCTTCAACTCATGGGGAAGCCGCAGTGGTCACCGAATCGATTTTCAGGTGCAAATCTCTGACAGTAGGAATTCTGTGACAATAGAGGAGATTGGATTTGGTAGACCAATCGTTCGCTCTAATTCACAATATCTTGATGAGATATCTAATCCACTAACAAGGATAGCGAGAGCCATTGAGCTGAACAACGGGAAGCATCTAATAGTAGCAATAGCCGAAGCGCACAGGTGGCCAAGAGTGGTTGGGTTTGGCGGAAAAGACTGTTGCCAAGGCGGACAGAACTGAACATGTCTACGACAACGACCACTGGAGGGTCTTAGAGGAGAAGAGAAAGAAGGCTCTGCAGATTATGGGAACACTGGACGCCTCGGGTTTCCAATCAGCAATCCATGGCAGCGTTGCGAGGGGAGATGTGCAGGAAGATAGCGATGTTGATGTCTTGGTTCCTCAAATGGTTCCTTCCTACCAGCTCGAACTATCCCTAACTCGGCAAGGCCACGAACTGTTCTCAAGGGTTGTCACTCAGGCGACGCCTAGTCATTCACCGAAGGGTCACATATATCTGAACCCGGAGGAGACCGCCTCGGTTACCTTTCCTCTCTTGAAGTTCAAGAGACTTGAATACGAATTCTACAAGTTCGGCGGCATGCTTGATCTCGAAGCCATTCGCACGGGTCGACGAACGCCAGGAGTCACGAAAAGACTCACGTTGATAGAGCCGACCGAAAGAGGACACTTTGAGTCTCAAGTCATCGCAAGAGAGTCAGAGGTAGCGAGAATCGTAGGCGTCAGCCCTGACATAGTCAAAGAAAGAGTAAGAGTCCTCACTCGAAGAGACAAGATTGGCAGAACAGGTGTTTTTGTCGTTGAACATCTATCAGAAGGAGAACCGTTCGAAGAGGTGCTGAAGAGAATCGTTGAATCAAACCCAGCTGTGCGACGAGAATATCTCTCGAGGAAAAGACCGTAGTTAAATAAGCTGTTTCTGTGCCGTGAGTAGGCTCACAGATCTCTTGTTACTGTGGTATGACACACATATTCCATTGTTGACGTGCATAGGAAATCCTATCGATGCTTAGCATACCGCAATAATGCCGCTAATCCACCCAGCGAGTTCAGCTTCGCCCCTCCCTCATGCTCACAACTAACTATCAATACTCTTCCCCCTTTGTCCTCAACATTCCAAATGGTCTTGTCGATCAATCTTCTGCTTTCTTCATTTGCTTCTCGCAGAGTTTGGTCACATATGAGGATCTTTTCAACGGCTCCCTCAGACGCGTCTTGGAATACCTGTTCCGACCCATAGGAAACGTCTCCTTTCGAAGTTCCCAGTCTTCTCAAGACCTCCTCCACAGCAGACATCTCTTCCATGGTTCTTGCATCTCTCAGAACCTTGTTCAGGACTCCGCATCTAATTGCCTCGTAAGCTCCTGCCTCACCTGCGTTGCCGACACTCTTGACGGAAACAATCTTGGCTGCCACTTCAGGAGCCTCTTCTCTGGCGAAGATAGCGAACCTCTCTTTTGCGAAACCCGGTCCGACAACAACGATTCTCCCTTTCAAATCCTTGTTGACTGAACCAATCAGATCCACAAGCTCGCTGTAATACTTCCCAAGAGCAGACTCTCGTTTCTCAGCTTCTCTCTTGCCGGGAAGCCTTGAACGGATCTGAGCCTTTACTTCCAAGCCGTAGCTTCGAAGAACTGCTACGCATGCTTCTTCGAAATCCATGGCGACCAAAACTACTGGTTCTTGTTTCAGAACAGCTCGTTCCAATCTGTCGAGTTGGTGCTTGTGCCAGCTATTCTTGGCGATCACTACTTGACTTCCTTGCTCCAGGTTCAACGTATGATGGGAGCCTTGGATGTGTAGATCTTCTGAAGCTTCAATGACTACGCCGAGGATTCTAAGTCTCATGATTGTCCTATCGAAATAGACTTTCTCGACTTTCAGGGTAAGAGAGATCGACTTCCTTCGACTAGATGGACGGCCAGGCCCTTCAATCTTGATCTCGCGAGTCGTTCGAGCCTTTACTAGGTCATCTCTTTCGATGGTGTTGTAGAGATGCCACAGATCGTCGAGCGTTTGAACTAACACATGCACGGTACCATGTTTCAAATCTCTCCGAAATATCCGCAATTCTCAGACTCTTCCGGTTCCCATGGGGCTCTTGAGAATGTGTGTCTTTCTTCTACGATCAGCTTTTTATATCGTGCGTTTGCCTATACGGGTCGACCATGAGGTCGGGACTCGTGAACCCAGAAGAAGAAGATAGCGTATGTGAAGCCATGGAGCAGCTGAGGATAAACTACAATTTACGTCAATGGAGAGTCTGTGCGCTCCTATGTGACTCCTTGGCTGACAAGTTCAAGAGTCTAGCCGAGAAGGAAAGAGGAAAGTAAGCAGTCCCAGCTGTTAGAGAGATTTCAACTTCTCATGGAATTCCAGAAGCAACTTCGTCTTCCCCTCTTCCAGGTTCAAGCAGAGAACCTTCATGCCCTGGTTGAACCGCTCATAAACAACGATATTCTCCTTAACTAATGGCTCAATGATTCTGGCTATTGTCGAAGGAGAGCAGTCCAGAAATCTGGCCAGAGTAGATTGGTTGAAGACTTTGCTTCTGTTTTGGAGCATGTATTCAATGAGCCTGGTCTGAGCTTTGGACTGAAAGAGATCTGCCAGCTTTGTCAAAACAGGCTCCTCTCAGACGAGCCTTTATCGTTGCATATTCAATAGTCTTTCCAGTCTGAGGCTAGACTTCCTGTATCTCACATTTGATGCGTTTGAGGGCTTCCTCTGCCTGAGGCGCTTGTAGTTTAATCGTGTAGAGCATGCTCGGGGTCCGTAGTTTCAGTTTCACGAGATCCTTCAGCCTCTTCACTCTACAGGCTAGGGCTACCTCAGATAGCTTGACAAACTCCTCGGCATCAAAGATCTCTGTAGGCATCACTTTCTCCCTTGAACGGGTTCTGTTCGGATCGCATTGCTTAAAAACATATTTGGACCCGAAAACGCCTCTTGCATTCCTTTCTAAAGACTGTTGTTGGACCAATGTTCCTGTCTATCCGCTCTGAGTCTTTCCGAATATCTGGGGGGTTTCAACGTCAACATCCCACCATGGGTTGTTCCATTTCTTCTCCACGCTGGGCGTAGAATCTAGAACGTTTTGAATGCGCGAGAAGATTTGTGAGATGTTGACGCTAGGGATTCCGATCTCCTTGAGAATGTTTTCGTTTCTTAGTATGTTCTCCAAGTTGAGTCTGAAAGTCAGGGCGAACTTCTTGTCTCTTTCGAGGATGTGACGTATCTTCTCCAGGCTGATGTCCACTCCTCCCGTACCGACTTCATGATCGAGGAATAGTGCGCACAGATCTTTCATGTCCTTCTCTTCAATTCCCATTAGAAGACGATCGTTCCTGTAGTGAGGATAGTTGAGGATACGATAGTCTAATTGTTGACGAACCAGTTCATCCTTGGCGTTTGCCGGAACATCAAAGATGTATTGACATTTCGTCAGAAGTATGTTGTGTAGGCCTACTGTGTACACGTTCTCTTTTGGTAGGTTGAATATGTTCCGAACGTCAACCTTGTGTCGTAGATCTACCGAGTCTGTGAATATGTCAAGAACACCGCTTTGAACGCCTCCGTCATCAAGTATCTTCTCAATCGTTCTGACCCTGTACCGTTTTCCAGCTCTCATAGCGTTGAACCTACGATCGGAGCGCGTGACAAAATAGTGGTATCTTGTTCCGCACAGATCTCCCATAGCCAGTAGTAGCTTGTATAGGTCTTGTGCGCGGCTTCTTGGCACAATCAGGTCTACGTCATTCAATTCACGGAAGAGAGGGTTTGAAGGATCGTTCGCGCTTCGACATAGCATGCGGACAGCTGCCCCACCGAAGAAGAGCACAGGTATAGGGGCCTTGGCTGCGCTTTGAGCAGCCGTTTCCGTGAAGAGTTCCTTCGTACGATGGGCATTCATTCCAGCCCAGACGGTGACCAAGCCCCTTTCGAGATGGAAGTCTGACTTGTGAACGTAGTCAGGTACCTCGAGATCTCTTCTAATCCGCTCATACTCGACCTTTCTGCTTAGGGGAGTCTCAAGATCATATTCGAACCCATCATAATCTCGAAAGAGAACGCACCGCGTCAAGCCGTCTGTCCCTTGCTTAAGATCGATCAAATTACAGAAAAAGGTACTGGTAGAATTCTCTGACAGCAGATGTCTCCAAAACAGCCTCTTTGAAAGTGATCAAGATGACCTGTGAGTCTAGGATCTAGTCTGATCACTGCGAAATCAAATCAGGGAATTTTGGGCCAAATACCTAATTCAATTTATAGGCCCTACCTATTCATGTATGCTCTGACGAATCTGCATGAGGACAGGAGAATATGCTGAAGCTTTTCTTTGCCTCTGACGTTCACGGTAGCGACATCTGTTGGAAGAAATTCCTCGGGGTGATCGGCCACTACAAGGTCGACATAGCAATCTTGGGAGGAGACCTTACGGGAAAGATGGTAGTTCCAATAGTCAAAGAGGGGGCAGAGTACTCGTACAGTCTCTTCGGCAGGGACGCGAAGCTGACAGAGGCACAACTGAAGGAAGAATGTGTCCAAATAGCAAACGCTGGCTACTATCCATATCCTTGTGGAAAGGAAGAAGTTCAGAGACTGAGTAAAGACGAGCAGGCTCAGAAGGACATCTTCAACGAGCAAATGGCAAAACGGATCCAAGAATGGGTGGATCTCGCCTCAACTAGGTTCAAGGGCAAGTCGCAGCTTTATGTTTCTCCAGGAAACGATGACCGCTTCATTGTTGACGGGATCCTTGAGAAGAGCGACGCAGTAGTCGCAAGCGAGAAGAAACTCGTACATCTTCCCGATGGCTATGACATGGTCACATGCGGCTGGGTGAACCCGACTCCCTGGAAAACCGCCAGAGAAGCTCCCGATGAGAAGCTCGAGCCTATGTTAGACGAGTTGATGAAAAAAGCAGAGAACTACCAGAAGTTCATATGCAACTTCCACGCACCACCATACAACTCGGGACTTGACACCGCTCCGAAACTCACAGACGATTTCTCGGTCAAGGTCAGCATCGGAGGAGTGCAGCTTGAGCCGATGGGCAGTAAGGCTGTCAGACATATGATAGATAAATACAAACCTCTGCTTGGATTGCACGGGCACATACACGAGTCAGCCGGTTTCAGGCGGTTCGGCCGAACTCTTTGCGTCAATCCTGGGTCGGAATATGCTGAAGGTGTGCTGCGAGGCTACTTGGTCTTCTTGAGCGGAGAGAAAGTTCAAGGGCACTGGCGAGTTGCTAGCTAGCTCATAGTTCGAAGATTGCCGCGTATGGTTATACCGGAAACGCGCGCAAGAATAAAGCCTTTTATAGACAGTGCGCGGCTTTCCTCTCGGGGTTGAAAATGTCTAAAGGACTTTTCGTTCGAGAGGCTACTGGGCTCGTTAGAGAATTCGGTCCTTTCATGTGTCTCATGATGGCTATGAACAACATGATAGGTGCCGGGATCTGGGGACTATCGATCAGGATGCCGTACACGTATCCTGGCTCGGATCCGGTACTTGCTTTCGTTATAGGGTTGATTCCAGCCTTCTTCTTCGCTATCTCATATGCATGGCTGGCCTCCTGTATGCCTAGGGCTGGTGGAGACTACGTATTCATCTCAAGAACTATCAACCCAGCACTTGGCTACGTCGTGACCATTGGAAACTTTCTCGGAAGATGGTTCTCGATAGGGTTCCTGCTGGTAACGGATGTGGGTTTGTGGGGCATTGCTTTGCGAATGCTAGGCCAGGGGGCAGGTAACCTCGCCTTGAAAGACTTCGGCACATTCCTCTCAGCGCCACCTGACCCGATGATAACTCTCGCGGGAGCAATACTCCTCCTGTTGACTGTCTGGTTCTTCATGACAGTCGGAGGGAAAGTGTTCAAAGCCTACACAGGTGTGATATGGTTCATCCCGCTCCTCGGCGGGATCATCTGCATCCTGCTGAACTTTGCCAACCCGTACAATCCAGCAACGTTCACCAAGGCGTGGGACGCAGTCTGGGGAGCAGGCTCCTACCAAGAGATCGTTACAATTGCCAAGACCGCTGGATACAAACTGGAAGCACCAAACTTTGACGCTACGATTACGGCCGTGGCAGGAGCAGCACTATTCGCCTATTCCGGGTTCCACAATCCAGCGCAATGGTCCGGCGAAATAAAGAACCCGAAGAGAAACATGATGATAGGAATCATCGGTGGCACCCTCATCACAGCTGTAATATACATAAGTCTAGCAGCGTCCGCATTCTTCTCCGGCGGTGAATTCATCAATATGTACAACTGGGCATACTACAAAGCTAGGGCATCGTTCGTGATTACACCAAAGATTGAGCCTGTGCTGCCAATGTTTGGCGTCATATTTGCCAGCGGAAACGTTCTTCTCGCATTCCTTATAGCAACGGCAGGCGCGTTTAGTCTGTATCACGTGAACCCTGCAGCGTTGATGATGGAGACGAGACGAGTGTTCTCCATCGCGTTCGACAGGTTCTTCCCGGAGAGGTTCGCGAATGTCAGCGAGAGGTTCCACACACCGACATGGGCAATCATCTTCATGATGGTCGGAGGAGTCATAGGAATAGTCATCTCATCGCCAGTGCTCGGCCCTCTGAGAACGCTGGCAGGCGGGATCAACGCGACTTTCATGTACCTACTGGGCTATCTGTTCACAGGACTGGCGTTGGCCTTACTGCCGATTGTGCGACCGGAGATATACGCTAGCATAAAGTCTGAAGTTGGTGGAGTTCCGGTTCCAGCACTGTGCGGTGTAGTGGCCTTTGGTCTAGGCATATTCTTCTTCGCCACGAATGCAAGAGCTTTGGCGCCTATGGACATCTCCATCTCGAGTCTCATTCTCGGCATAGGACTGGCCCTATACCTGTACTATGCGTACAAGAACAAGAAGATGGGCATTGACCTGAAGGCATTGCTCTCAGAGATACCGCCCGAGTAGCTTTCCATCCCCCTCCTTTTTTTTCTTATGCTCACAGCATTCATAGCTGACGCCCTATCGATCATTACGTATATCAGACAACATTCAGAACTTCTCTTTGAATCTTGATGGGCCCGCCCGGATTCGGACCGGGGACCGACAGGTCTCTCCTTTGAAAGGCTATGAGCCTGTTGCTCTCTCAGTCTTTACGAAACCTGGCTGAGCTACGGGCCCAGTGATCTGATTCGTTGACGTCGGAATTGTTTAAGGTTTTCGCCAATGCCTACATCGTGGTCGTTTGCATAGACGATTATGAAGAGCGCGTCTCACATTTCTTCGTGCGAGACACATACAAACTAGGTTCCTATTGCAGTTGATGAATCCTTAAATATCATCCTCCCAAGTGTGAACTTGCCGCCGAAAAACGGGCCGCCGTTCATGAATCAAGTGACATGGACGAAAGCTCAGTGGTGGAGCAGCGGACTCAGTCGCTACTCGCGGCCGAGGCTGAAGCTGTTAATCTCTGCAACGCAAACGCAGAGACCCGCTGGTCAGCGGTTCGAATCCGCTCGGCGGCGCCATCCTCCTCTTCCGAAGTGAAATTGCTCGACAGCCAGGTGAGCAAGAGATAAGAATTCCAGAGTAGTATCCCACAAGCCGAGAATCCAGGGATACGAGACTTGAGTCAGCCGCCCAAAATATTCGCAAGCCTACTGACCGAAGTAGTCAACAAGGAACTATGCATGTTCTGCGGTGCATGTATTGGAGCTTGCCCCGTAAATGTGATAGTCCCCACTCCGGAGGAGCAGCCTAC
>JALHTG010000015.1 GCA_022865705.1 Candidatus Bathyarchaeota archaeon
AACCAGAAGGATGCTCACCAATCGCTTCTTCCTTCAAACAGGGAAAAAGCATCACTCCAGTTGAAAAGCCAAAGACAATCGCAGAGGGACTCATGATCGCTCAGCCTTTGAAGGGAGAGATTGTTCTCAACGCGTTGAGGGAATCAAAGGGTTTTGCTGAAGCTGTGTCTGACGAGGAGATTATGGACGCTGCAAAACTTCTTGCTGAGCTTGAGGGTGTCTTTGTTGAACCATCGGCCGCGACTTGTTTGGCTGGTATGATTAAGCTCTTATCCGAAGGGAAGATAGATCGAGATCAGAAGGTGGTATGTGTCCTCACAGGTATTGGACTCAAAACTCTAGAGGCATATTCAGGCACGTTTCCAGAGCCTGTCACGATCAAGCCGATAGAGAGCGAGATTGAGCGAATAGTATCCTCATCTTCATGAGGCGATTTGAGAGGCCCCTACTTCCAGGGCACTGTCGACGCCAGGTAACGAAGCATAAAGCACAGGACGTAGGATCTGGTCCTCATGAGTTGGCGAGGTGTGTAGGCGGTTACAGAAAAGGTGTCCATGGAAGAAAGATGGTTTGCTCAAGAGCGGCTAGTTTCCTGAGAAACACCTGCAAGGGTGTCCCCCAGCCCCCTAGGTATTTTCTATTTTTCTCCAAGAAATGAGTTCTTCGGCTGCGTTGCACTTTTCGAGATGCTGCTTTGCAGCTCAAGACCCGCGCGAGTCAGGAGGACCCCCACTGACTAATCAGAACCTAAGATCTTAGTTCATAAGAGTCAGACTGAGATCCTGCTCAGTCACTAGTCGGATGTGTAAAGTCCAATTCGAGAGGCAGCCTTCAATATCTTGCTTTTGTAGCCTATTGTCAAGTGACCAGCTAGAAGACCGAACAGGATCCCTACGAGAATATCGAATGGGTAGTGTTGTCCCAAGTAGATTCTGCTGAACCCCACCAGACAAGCAACCAGATAGAAAAGAAGAGTGAACCCCGGCCAGATGGTAGAGAGGACGTAGGCTGCGCTGAAGGCACGCATTGTGTGGCCACTAGGAAAGCTGGAGCCTCCCTCCCTGTCAAACACGATCGTAGTAGGAATGGTTGCGAAGGGCCTTGGCCTTGGAACAGCCAATTTCACTGGAAGCGTTATCAACGTGCCAATGATCACCGATGCAAAGAGAAGCAAACCTTCTCTCTTTCGCCCAGCAATGTACAACAGACCGGACGCTATGAGGATTGGCTCTGTCGAACCCAATCCAGTTACGACATTGAAGAACCAGCTCAAATAGACATTGGCAAGACCGTTGTTGATCCATAGGAAGGTTCGAGTATCCCAATCTGAAATGACTGAAGGGAGAATGTCTGTTGAGGGTTGGATATTCCCCTGAAAGAAATTCACCTCGACATATTCAACTACAACAGCGAGAACAACTAGGAGCACAGCAGCCAAGACCGCTCTGGGCGTTATTGGATTCTTCTCGATATTTCACTTCACAACGATCACTGTAATTGTAGTCACAGAGCAGACGACTCTACGATTTATGCTGTTATAAGCCCATTCAAATGCGAACGCAAGACGGGAATGTGCCGCTCGCCAGATTGGGCAGCAAGAGGTTTCTAACCCGCGATCGGTTCACGCAACATGTTGTTCATCCAGCTTGCCAGGAGTGCACTCAAAAAGAGGCCCGGCATGCTCAAACTTGAACTTTTCATAGAGTTTCATCGCAGCGAAATTGTCGGCCCTTGTTGAGACATGAACTTCCCGGACGCCTATTCTCGCCGCACTGTTTAGGGCACCTTCGAGCAACAAGGTTCCTATTCTCTGCCTTCTGAACGGTTCTCTGACGCATAGGAAGAGAATGTTGGAACAGACTCCAGCATGTAACGGATCAATATAGAAGACTTGATGGATCAAGCCAATGACTCTACCCTGCGTCTCTGCGACAAGTATTTCGGAATCCTCTCTTTCAATAGACTGACGTAAGGCTTGTTCTCTTGGCACGTTGAGCTTCATGTATTCTTGATACAACTGCTCGGCTAGCTCGATCTTGTCTGGACTTAGCTTGCGAATTGTGACAGACATTTCTCGATCCTCACAGGATATGAGATTGGTTTCGAATCTGAGAGGCTTATGTACCCGATCAATCTGTCGGGAACCTTCGTCACAGGAATATTGGCAAGATTCAAAAACGATTCGTGCAGAAGTACATCTTCTGGTGATCACGATTCCAACTAGAAGACTGTTCTGGGAGGATCCATACGGTAGAGAGTTTGATGCTACTGTTCTGAAGGTGGATGCGAACAAGGTTGTGTTGGATCAGACCTGCTTCTATCCCAGAGGTGGCGGTCAAACGGCTGATCTGGGCCAAATCCAAGGGGTAAGAGTCGTTGGTGTTGAGAAAGATGATGCCTCCGACATAATCCACATGTTGGAAAAAGAGGCATCATTCAAGATGGGCGAAAAGGTTCACGGAGTCATAGATTGGAACAGAAGACATAGGATTATGAAGCTGCATTCTGCAGCCCACATCGTGTACTACATCATGCAGCAGGTCTTCGGAGAGAACTGCAAGCCAGCATCCTCAGGTCTGTTGGATGACCAAAAAGAAAGAACGGACTACTGGTTTAGGGACAAGGTTGACCAAGAGAAGCTTAAGAAGGTTGAGGAAGAAGCAAACAAAATCATAGAGGAAGGACGGGTAATCGCAGCTTGGACAGATCAGGATGGGGAAAGTCGGTTCTGGAAGATGGATCCATTCCCAGTCATGGCTTGTGCGGGAACGCATGTGAAGAACTCTCGTGAGATTGGCGGAATAAGCGTGCAAAGAGGGAAGAAGCCGGGCAAAGGGAAGGAGAGAATAGAGATCTCTTTGAGCGAGTAGGCATGGTTTCAGCCTGCACTTTGTTCTGAATACAAGGATGATATTCTTGAACGAGGAAGGAACAACGACACGATTGAATTAGGATGAGTTGAGAATTGGACCTGTTTCAAATATCTACTGCAACCTTGCCGCTCATCATCGTTCCATTGGCGATTTGGTCGTTATTTTGGACGACTCTAGCGTTGTGGTTCTCTGCAAGGAACGGGGATAAGGCCTGGTTCGTGTTTTTCCTATTGGTTCACTTGGCGGGCATACCTGAGATCATATATGTGTGGAAGCATGGATGCTGGCCTTTTCGTAGATAGAAACATTCTGTCACACGCGCGCTTTGCAGAACGGGAAATTGACTTTCGGTGAAACCGCAGTCTAACCTGGCCTAAGCAACATCATGATCAGAAGTATTACAGGCAGCAGGAAGACCATCAGGAACGTGGTGTACTTTCTAGTCCTTTCCGCCTTGCTATGTTGCCCTTGACATTTCTCACCGCAGAATTCTTTGTCCATCTCCGCTATTGGGTTGTGGCATACAGCGCAGTGGCGATGTCTTGCAACTTTGGGTTGAGCTTCCTTCACAAACTTCGACATCGAACTATCGGAGCAACTTGTATGTCACTCCATATAAAAGGTGAATGTTCTATGCATTCGTCTTGGCTTCAAGGAGCAAGATCAGATGGTTTCAATGCGAAATGACGTTATGTCGAGACCCGACGAAAGACTTTAAAGCCTCAACATCAGCACTAGAAATCACCCAAGTCGATACGTCAAAGCAGAAATCAAGAACGAAAATGCGTGACCAACTGTTCGTGGCTTGGAATATGAAAAACTGTTTCTGAAAGATTGGTGTGTTGGATATGTCTCAAAACTCTAGACCCTGCACTTCATCATGCGAGTTCTTTGCCTGTGACCAACGCAGCCTCTTTTTCAAAGGCAAAACAGCATGGTGCAAGTTCGCGGATGACGAATGCGAAGTAAAAACCTGCAAATATTCTCAATGTGTGAAGGGCAGACTCCTTCCAAGTGGAATGTGCGCTTCGGAGAGCAAGCCGAGACCAGAGTTCGAGATAGCTCCCGACCCAACTCTTCAGCCGATCAAAGCACCTCCGAAACTTGCGCAGAAACTCAAAGAGAAAGAACTCTTCTAGCGACGATGCTAGAATAACGTGTGCTCTATGAATCAGTGGTTCGCTTCTATTTGGTTAGTTGGGCATACTTTTCCAAGAAGTGAATGATGGTTTTGATACCTCGGTAGTAGTTCGGGATGTAGAAGCGTTCATTGGGTGAGTGAGCTCTATCACTGGGAAGCCCGAAACCCATCAGAATCGTTTCTAGGCCGAGATGTTTCTTGAATTGATTCACAACAGGGATTGAGCCACCTTCGCGGGTGTAGACGGGTTCTTTCCCGAAGACTTCGCTGTAGGCTGCGGCAGCTGCTTTCATAGGAGGAATCGAGTAGTCGATGATGCTGGCCGGTGCTCCTGACCGAGCCGTGACTTTGACGCTCACGCTCGGAGGCGCTATTTTGCTGACGTATCTACGGAACAATTCGGCGATCTCTGCGGGATCTTGATCTGGAACCAGACGCATGGAGATCTTCGCATGCACGGCGGAGGGGAGAACTGTCTTGGTTCCTGGCCCAGTGTAGCCACCGATGATTCCGTTCACGTCAAGCGTGGGCCGCGCTCCTATTCGTTCCACAACGGTGTAGTCTGGTTCACCCCAGACTTCAGGTGCACCTGTTTCCTTCAACCATTCAGCTTCACGCACTGGGGATCTCGCTAGAAGCTTGCGTTCTTCAGAGGTGAGCGGGCGCACCTTGTCATAGAATCCGGGGATCTGCACGTGGCCATCTTCGTCTTTGAGTTTGGCGATTATGTGGCATATCACGTTCAGAGGGTTGTTGATGCCCCCGCCATAGCTACCGGAGTGCAAGTCGTGGCTCGGACCCGTCACATCCAAGAAAACTGAGCATATGCCGCGGAGGCCATAGACGATGGCTGGTTCTTCGGGGCCAGGTATTGAAGTATCAGAGATAAGAACCACATCGGCCGCCAGCAGTTTCTTGTTGTCGCGAATGCAGGCATCCAGGTTAGGGCTTCCGCTCTCCTCTTCACCTTCAACTATGAACTTGATGTTAACAGGCAGACGGCCGATGCTTCTGAGATAGGCTTCAACCACCTTAACGTGAGCAAAGACTTGACCTTTGTCATCTGAAGCACCACGCGCATAGATGTAATCATCTCTGATGTGGGGCTCAAAAGGAGGAGTCTGCCAAAGATCCAGAGGGTCCGGCGGCTGAACGTCGTAGTGACCGTACACGAGCACCGTCGCGATGCTATCGCCAGCATGAAGCCAATCTCCGTACACCCATGGGTTGCCTGCCGTTGGGAAGACCTGGACGTTTTCCAATCCGGCCGCGCGCAT
>JALHTG010000100.1 GCA_022865705.1 Candidatus Bathyarchaeota archaeon
CAAAAAGGTACAATGACTGCAAGAGAAACAAGCGAAATATCGTCAGTACCCTACTCAAAAATCTACGAGGTGCTTGGAAGCCTCGAAAAGAAAGGCTGGATTGAAACAGAGTCAGGTCGACCATCAAAACACTATCCACGATCGCCCATAGACGCACTTGAAACCGCAAGGCTCAAACGGGAGAGTCTTCTCAAAACCCAAGAAACACAAATTCTTCGAGAGTTGACTCCTCTTTTCGAAAGACGGGAATCTCAAGAAAGACCGGACATTTGGATCGTTCGTGGAGAATTCAACATATTGTCCAAAATAAGGGAGACTGCTGGACGATCCACAAAGGAAATACTTGTAGCTCTCCCAGTTCTCCCGAAAGAGATGTTGAGTCTGATCCGCCCCACTCTTCTCCACATCAAGAGCCAAGGCGTCAGAATACAGCTCATGACTTTGAAAGATGTTGACAAGGATATCTTGAAAGAAGTCAACGACTTCGCTGAGGTGAGAATACGGAAACAGATGTTTGGGGGAGGAATTGTTTCAGATGGCAGAGAAGTGATTCTTCTTCTTGAAGAAGAAAGAGGAGGAACAGCACTAGCGATCTGGTCAGACCATGTGGGCCTCGCCAGATTTGCTAGGAACTACTTTGAGTATCTGTGGAATGATGCGAAAGGCAAAGTTCTCGGGCCGGGCCGAGAATAGTCAGAAACCCAAGAAATCCCACGGAGGGAGAAGCGATCTCCTGGAAAAGAAACTTTGCAGGAAAAATCGTTCCTGCTGAAAAGGCAATTCGTGCAGTGAAATCTGGAGACCGGATTGTGCTTGCCAATCTCTGTGGGGAGCCTCACCTGCTACCTAACCAGCTGATGAACAGAGCCACAGAACTGGAGAACGTCAAGCTGTTCCATGCAAGACCTTTCGGAGAATTCATAGGTAGATACCATGAGCCGGGGATGGACAGGCACATTAGGTGCATAACCGCATTTGCCGGAGGGGTCAAGCCCATAGTACAACTCATCAAGGAGGGCAAGGCCGACTTCTATCCTATTCCCCTGAGCAAGTTCCCCTGGCTTTTCAAAGAAGGCCCATACAAACCTGATGTATTCATGACAACAGTTACTCCACCTGACAGCAACGGATACTGCAGTTTAGGCGTCTCAGTCGATTATGCTCGGGCAGCTATGCAGACCGCGGACACAGTCATAGCAGAGGTCAATGAGAACATGCCGAGAACCTGCGGAGATTCCTTGGTCAACATATCACAGATAGATTACCTGGTCCAAGCAAACGAACGAATCTACGAGATGCCCCCTGCGAAGATTACGAATCTCGAAAAAAGGTTAGGCGAAAACGTAGCCGGCCTCGTTGAAGACGAAGCTACCATTCAGATAGGCTTTGGTGGAGTCTCAGAAGCCATAGCCTCGTTTCTGACGGAAAAGAAGGACTTGGGCATGCACAGCGAAATGGTTCCGGAAAGCATCATGACTCTTGTGGACGAAGGCGCGTTGACCTGCAGCAGAAAGACCATCAACAAAGGGAAGATTATCTGCACTTTTGCTGCAGGAACACGGAGACTGTACGATTGGCTGGACGACAACACGATTATAGAAATGAAGCCAGTAGACTATACAAACGATAGCAAAATCATAGCTCTAAATCACAAGATGACTGCAATTAACAGTGCTTTGCAGGTAGACTTGTACGGCAATACGTACTCGGACATGTTGGGTCTGGACCAGTACTCAGGAGCAGGGGGACAACCTGACTTCGTGATAGGGGCCGACTTATGCCCCAATGGCAGATCGATCATCGTCTTACCCTCAACAGCCTCGAATGGAAAAGCGTCAAGAATAGTCGTCCACCCTGCCATAGATGGAAATAAAAGATCGCCTCTAGTTCCTACAGTGACAAGATTCTCTGCCGACTACGTAGTCACGGAATGGGGCGCAGCTTCCCTCAAAGATAAGACAACCATTGAACGAGCCAAGGCGTTGATCGAGATAGCTCATCCAGACTTCAAAGACGAACTGTCAGAAAATGCCAAGAAGATAGGCCTCATGGCATGAATGGGATATTTCAGAGATATACATTTCGCAAGACAATCTGCTTGGATTGCTCATTCTTGGTCCGATCATTTACCTACGTGACAGGAGTCTCTTACGGCAGAGCTTTGTTTCTTAGGGAATACTCCACCGAATGGACTACGTCAGTTCGCTCTGAGCTTGGACATATGATTTTGTACTGCTGGACTGCTGACCAGATTCTTCTCTGACTTGTAGTGAACGAGTTCCTTTTCTTCGAGGGTCTTCTGAAGTGTTGCTACAGCACGGTGAACCTCTTCCTCTTTCTTTGCTCCCGTGCATACGAGCTTGCCACTTGCGAAGAGGAGAATAACCACTTTTGGATCGTCCATGCGGTAGATCAATCCAGGAAACTGTTCTGGTTCGTACATTGTCTTCTTCAACGAATACACTGATTTCTCCAGGTCTATTGAGCCACCGAGCCCAGCCGAGGCAACGATGTTCTGTATCGTAATGTCAGGTTTACCAACAATGACTATTCCATTCCTCTTGAGCTCATCCACGACCTTCATCACAGCTTTCTTAGATTGTCGCTCAGACTTCGCTCCAGTGCACACCATCTTTCCTGAACTGAAGATGAGCGTGGCTGTCTTGGGCTTCTTCAGTCTGTAGACAAGGCCTGGGAACTGCTCTGGCCGATACTCAACACCTGGGAAAAGCCGAACTATAGTGCTAAGGTCTATGTCTTGTTTGAGCGTTGCCGACGCCACGACATTCTCTATGTTGATGAAGCGCTCGCGCTTTTCCTTCCCCAAGCTTCCACAGCTCCAGGTCAGACATGCATGATAGAACGCATCATCTATAAGGTGCTCTTATATACTTTAAAAGTTCTGCTTGACGCCCTGACCTAGGTTTCTGAGACGATCAGGTCATCATTTGCGACCTAGATCCTGGGAAGACTCCTGGACTTTTGATTTCGAACTTTGCTTTGCCACCGGAAGTATGAACTCATAGATTATTACGAGAACAGCAAGAAGAGCTATCGTGGCCATACCAAGTGGCTCTTTCAAGGCCAAGATTACATAGCCAAGATATGCCACTTTTCCTATGACCACTCCGACTAGGTTTCCTTCTGGAACTGGCCAAGGATCCTTAGTCGGGTTGTTGTCCCCTTTGGTCTCAAAATACAGTTTTCCACCTTGAGAATTGATATTGACAACCCTGTGAACGATCAACATCTCGTGATTCATCGGACTATGAAAGACTATTATCGTCCCGACTGTTGCGAGCTCGGGACTTACTCCTCTTACTACAATGAGGTCTCCTACATTAAGCGTTGGAACCATGCTTTCAGAGGATACAGGGTGAAAAGGAAGATACTCCGTTTGAAAAGCGACTTTGAGCCCAAAGAACACGGCATACTCAGCCAAGACAACAAGTGCAAGTACTAGCGCAGTCTTCAGAAGTTCATTTCGTCTGAGAAAGGAAAGACTCTTTCCGACAGTACTTGTCAAGCTTGAGTTCGCCTTGATGAGAGCATCGCGAGTCATAGTCAAGCCATTGCTATAATTATGTTTTGATGAGAACGCATCTATGCTTGCTTCGCGTCTGATTTGATTCTCTGCGTCAGATCTTCAAGGGCCTTCTGCCCAGCCAACAAGAACTCTTTTCCTTGCTCGGTTATCCTGTAGATTCTGCGGCCCCTTCCCTTCTCTGACTGCCAGACTCCTTCCACATGTGCTCTCTCCTCTAGCAAGTGCAGCAGAGGATAAAGAGTGCCAGCGCTGAGATAAACGTCAAACTTGTCTCTGATCTCCATGTTGATCTCATAGCCCCATCTTGGTTTCTCAATGAGTAATCTCAAGATGATCAGGTCGAGACTAGCCTTCACTAGTCTCTCCCTCCAGATTTTGCTAGGGCTCTTACTCAATGATATCCAGGCACCAAGCGATGTATTTGCAGGGATGCAAGTTAATCCTTTTGGTGAAAGCTACGTTCTTCACCAAACAAACCTTGTTGGTTGCCCCGGGCCACAAATCGCTGAGGAATTGCGCGACTCAGCGTGAAGCGTTTACGAGTACGAGCTGCAAGAGAGATCTTTGCTATTAGACAAGCGCGCTCTATCTGCCAGTGAATGACGGATGAGGTCTTGGATTTGGGTTCTACTCTTTCGCTTTGATGAATCGTTCCACTTCATTGAGAGCTTGCTCAAGCGTTTCCATTGGTGGAAGAATTACCCCTCTAACGTGCGCAGCACCGTATACAGGGTCGAATCCTGAGCCATGAACAAGAAGCACACCCGTTTCCCTCAAGAGATCGAGCACGAAGCCCAAATCTGTTTTCCACCTAGATCCCACTGAATGGATCCTCGGGAAGACATAGAAAGCTCCTCCTGGTTTCGTGCAGCTCATTCCTTCGATTTCGTTTATTCTTTTCCATGCGTAGTCTCTTCTCTGCCCGAGTTTTCTAACAATCTCCTTTACGTGGTCTTGGGGGCCATCTAAGGCGGCTACGCCAGCTTTCTGAACAGGTGTGTTTGCACAGATTCTTATTCTGGTCTCTCTCTCGATTCCTTGCTTCAGTTCTTCCAACCTTCGTTTTTGGTCGTGGAAGTAGACATAGCCAAGTCTCCACCCTGTCATAAGATACGCTTTTGAAAACCCATTCAACCCGATTACCGGAACATCTTTGGCTACGGAAGATGTGCTGACAAATCCTTTCTCGTACGTTATCTGATCGTAGATCTCATCTGAGAGAACTGGAAGGCCATACTCGCCCGCCAGATCCACTATTTGCTTCACCACTTTCTCTTCATACAAGGCGCCGCAAGGATTGCTCGGATTGATCATCACAATTCCACGAGTTTTCTGTGAGATCTTGCTTCTCAAGTCGTCAATGTTGGGTTGCCACCCGTCTTCTTCAACTGTTTCGTACGTAATCGGTTCTCCACCAAAAAACTTCGCGTAAGAAATGTAAGGAGGGTAGGTTGGCCCTGGAAGAAGTATCTCATCACCGGAATCTATGAGCGCTGCCAAAATCATCTGTATGCCTTCAGAAATTCCTGAAGTGACAATGATGTCTTCTTGCGAAAGGTCAAGCCTGTTGACCCTCCTCTCCTTCCGGCATATAGCTTGCCTAAGCTCAGGCAATCCTTCTGAGGGGGCATAGGCATTTTCTCCATCCTGAACAGCCTTGATCAACGCCATCTTGATGTGTTGCGGTGTATCGAAGTCAAAAGCGACAGGATCTCCTATGTTGAGATAGTAGATCTTCTTTCCAGTCCTTGCTACCTCCCTTGCACAGACCGTAACGTCACGAATGGCATACTCGATTGTGCTTACCCGTTTGGTGATCTTCACTCCAGTCAAGCAATTGATCCCGTTGAAACCAGCCCCTTCAATCGTTATAAGAGTAAGGTTGAAGAGTGGAACCGAGAAATTCTCATATGCTCTTTTCCATCAGTGGCTTTGCGGCACGCACGGTTCATGTTCAATCACCAATAGTGATAGTTGAAGCAATGTACTGGTCTGGGGCCTTCTGCGCACCAAGAGAGCAAGATCAGCTTGCATGTTTTTATTTTGGGCTCTTCTTCAAGGACCTCCGACTCCACAGATGTCAGCGGAAGTAGAACCGTTCTCAATGCTCGTGAAACCTATCAAAGACGCGATCAAGGAGAAGGGTTTCTCCAAGCCCACGGAACCGCAACAGAACACGATTCCGCTGATCTTGGAGGGAAAGAACGTCCTGCTTATCGCTCCGACCGCTTCGGGAAAGACTGAGTCAGCTGTCCTGCCAATACTTAGTCTTCACATCTCAAATCGAGAAGAGTCTAGGGGAATCAAGATACTATACATCACACCCCTTCGGGCCTTGAACCGAGATCTCCTTGAAAGACTGGAATGGTGGTGTGGTAGACTCGATGTGAAAATCGCCGTAAGACATGGTGACACTGAGACTGGAGAAAGAAGGCGTCAAGCCAAAGACCCTCCGGAATTGTTGATCACCACTCCAGAAACGCTACAAGCAATATTGCTCGGGAGGTTGATGAAGCAGCATCTTAGAAGAGTTCGATGGGTCGTCATAGATGAAGTACATGAACTCGCTGAGAACAAACGAGGAAGCCAACTCTCTCTTGCGCTTGAGAGGTTAAGATCAATCGCCGAAGAAGAGTTTCAACTTGTTGGACTTTCTGCAACAGTAGGAAGCGCTGATAGAGTCGCTCAGTTCTTGGTTGGCAACGGTAGACAAGTAGAAATAGTCAGAGTTCCTGTCGCGAGGAAGATGAAGCTCGAGGTACGATACCCAGAGATAGCTCCAGTCGACTATACCTTGGCATCTCGTTTGTACACGCACCCAGAAGTTGCGGCCAGACTTAGATTGATGCGCACACTTATCCAAGATCATCAATCCGTCTTGCTATTCACGAATACGCGGGCTGTCGCCGAGATCTTGGCGAGCAGATTCAAAGTCTGGGATATTGACTTTCCAGTATCAATTCATCATGGTTCGCTTGCAAAGCCTTCGAGGATAACCGCAGAGAAGGGTCTGAAGAATGGGGAATTGAAGGGTCTCGTATGCACTTCGTCTTTGGAGTTAGGAATAGACGTAGGTAGAATTGACTTCGTCATACAGTATATGAGCCCTAGGCAAGTCGCACGTCTCCTGCAACGTATCGGTCGAAGCGGACACAGTATGGGAAGAACAGCAAATGGCGTGATAATAACAATGGATTCAGACGACACTCTTGAAGCATTGGTGATTGCGAGAAGAGCCTACGAGGAAATGCTGGAACCAGTGTCAATTCCTGAAAAGCCATTTGATGTTCTTACGCATCAAATAGTAGGCCTTCTAATTCAGCAACGACAATGGTATTTCGATGAAATCCTTAGGTTGTTCTCCAAGGCTTATCCGTATCAAAATCTAACAGAGGATGAGCTCAAAGATGTACTGACATACATGCACGCCAGATATCCTCGCCTAGCATGGGTCTCATTTCAAGACAAAGTTGTTTTAAGACCACGGAGAATCAAGGACATGTACGAGTACTATTTCAACAAGCTTTCAATGATTCCAGACGAGAAACAGTACCTTATCATAGATGACTCAACGGACACGCCGGTCGGGGTTTTGGACGAAGCGTTCGTAGCCGAATACGGGGAACCTGGCGCCAAGTTCATTGTAAGAGGTAGTCCTTGGAAGATTCTCGGTATTCACGGCGACAAAATCCACGTTAGGCCGATATCAGATGCTACGGGTGCGATACCAAGCTGGGTAGGAGAAGAGATACCGGTGCCTTTCGAAGTGGCTCAAGAGGTTGGTTGCATCAAGGAAGTTGCGTCTAAGAAATACAGAGACTGCAACGATAGGAAACAGGTTTCCAAAGAGCTTTCTCAGACGTATCCAGCCGATTCTGAGACTATTGGACGTGCTCTTATTGAAGTCTTTGATCAGGTGGACCAAGAAATCCCCATTCCTTCTGACAAGTTGATCACTATTGAAGAATGGGAGGACTATGTGGTCATCAATGCAAACTTTGGAACCTTGGTCAATCGCACTTTGGCTAGGCTGCTTGGCCACGTCTTGTCGGAAGAGACAGGATACACGGTTGGCGTTCAACAGGATGCCTACAGAATCGTCCTTCAGACAACCGGATCAGTCAGACCTGAAAGGATTTCGCAACTCCTTCATGAATTGGCTGGAAGAAATATTGCAGCAGAACTTCGCAAGGCTTCAATGAAGACCAGCCTCTTCAAGAGGAGACTGGTCCAAGTCGCTAGGAGATTCGGCGCAATATCCCGGAGAGTGGATTTCAACAGCGTGAGACTAGATCAATTGACAAAGGCTCTGGAGGGCACAGTGGTCGTGGAAGAATCACTGAAGGAAACACTTCTGAAGGACTCTGATCTCCCGAACACAACAAAGATCCTTGAAGAAGTACATAGTGGGCGCATTCAGGTTCATACCATTGAGATTGAGGGAAAGGTAAGCCCGACTACTAGAGTGGGACTAGAAAAAATCAGCCGGAAAACGGATCTCATTCCTCCTGAGAAAATGAAAGGGGTCCTTCTGGAGTCAACGCGAGCAAGAATTCTGAATGAGGCGAGAACTTTCATATGCACATCTTGCTGGCAGTATGTCGAGATGATGCAGATCAAAGATCTTCCCATCAGGCCCAGGTGCAAAAAGTGCAAATCCAAGGCGATTGGAATGCTTTCTCTTTCCGAGGAAGAAACGTTGGCAGTAGCAAAGAAGAAAGGAAGATCAATTTCCATGAAAGATCAGGAGATTCTCAATCTTGCGAAGGAAACATCCGATTTGATAGAGAAGTATGGGAGAAGTGCTGCTTATGTCCTAGCCGGTCGCAGAGTTGATCCTCTTGATGCAGAATTTGTTTTAGAGCAGGAGAGAAGGATCTGTGATAAGTTCTTCGAGCTGATCATGGATGCTGAGAGGAACGCTTTGCGAGAGAGATTCCTGTAGAAGGAACCTAAGTAAGATGCACTGTTTTTCCTAGGCCGATAATGTTACTGCTCCGACCAGAATTGTCGGAGAATTTAGGGTCATCCTTGGACCCATAATGACTTCTTTCGAGTTTCCGGCTACGAGCCGAACTTGCTTGAGAATCTTCGGCATGTTTCCGCCTATCATGGCCTGCTTCACTGGATACGTCAGGTTTCCGTTCTCTATCCTGGATATGCAGTCTAGAGCGAGGGAGAAGTCTCCGCTCTGAACGTTTGATGTGTGTGCTCCAATGAAACCCCTGACAAAGACCCCGTTTTTCACTTCCCGAATCAAATCCTCTTTTTCGCCCCTACCTGGTTTGAGAAATAGATTGTGTGGACCGGTGATGGGTTCAAGGGCGTATTCAGACCTTGTTCCGAACATGATGTATCTTAAGGCGTTGCCCGTATTCTCGACACCTTCCTTGTTGGAAGTATATGAGTTGTGCAAAAACGTCCTGAGAATACCTCTCTCCACTATTGGCCTCGGTTTGGTGGGACATCCTTCAGTATCGAATGGCTTCGATCCTTGCGCCCTTGGAAGAGTTGGATCATCAAGGAACGTAACCTCCTCCGATGCGACTTCTGACCCAATCTTTTCGGCGAGAGGAGATTGATTCTTCTGAACCAGGTCTGCTCTGAGCTGTTGAACGTATGTGTTCATTAGAAGGTCAGCAAGACCGTGCTGTTCCACAACCATGTCATAGACGCCCGATTGAAGCGGCTTCGGATTCAGTTGCTTTATGGCTATGTCGGCAGCATCCCTGGCTACCGTGATCAGTTTCTCACTTTCATAATGGGTGGAGGAGTGCGCGTCCCATCCAACACCGACCGAGCTGTCTGACTCGGCCACAACGTACAAGTGGCCGCCAAACGCTGTTGATTTGTAGGTGGCTGAGACTCCGAGGGAATTCAGAACAGCAACTTCTCCAAAACCCGAGTATACGCTGCCACTGATCGTGGAGATTCTTGAATCTCCGGAAGCCTCATCAAGCATTGATGTTCCGATTTCGATCAGATGAGATGGGTCAATTCTCTGGATTTTCCTGTCGAATATGTCTTTGGACTTTCCTGGCCGAGCTTTCTCCTGAAAAGACTTGAGATCTTTGTCGGCTTTCTTGAGCTTAGCCGTAGCGACTGCTCTCTTCGCCGCCTCCGTCACCGTCTTTCTTGAGAAATCCGTCATGAAACTGAACCCAGTGGATGCACCATCTGACTTCTTGATCAGGACTCTGATGCCCATTCCTCGGTCGTGCTTCACTTGGCCGATTCGGACCTGTTTCTTTTCGATCACAATGTTTGTGTCAACGTCGTCAGTAAGGAACACTTCTGTCTGAGAGACACCTAGATTGGCACATCTTCTGAGCGCATATTCCATGGCTTCGTTCATTCTATTTTCCTCCTATTACCGCGTTCCTGATTCTTATGTGCGGGCTGCCCATTCCAGTCGTCACAACCTGGCCGGCTTTGCCGCACGATCCTATACTCATCTGAAAATCGTTAGCGACACCATCGATGCTCATCAGGGTCTCTAGAGTCAATCCTGAGAGCGAAACATCACTCACTGGTTTGGTTAGTTGACCTTCTTCTATCAGATATCCTTCTTCGGCGCTGAATTGGAAGGTTCCTTTGGCTGTGTCCACTTGTCCTCCTCTGGATCCTTTCAAGTAGACTCCATAATCTATTCCTTCGAGAAGTTCCGCAAAACTATGATCGCCCTGTGTTAGGTAAGTGTTGCTCATTCTAACAACGGGCCTATGGATGAAGGATTGGGCCCTGGCTCCTCCGTTAGGTTTCATACCCAACTGAGCAGCCGCCTCCCGATTCAGAATATAACCTTTCAAGAATCCTTTCTCAATGATAAGACGTTTCTCTGTCGGCACTCCCTCTGAATCGTAGAGAGATGTTCCCCATCCTCCTGGGTAGGTGGAATCATCATACAGTGTGATGAGATCAGATCCTACTCTTTGCCCCACTTTGTCTTTCAGCACCGATTCTCCAGTTATCACATGATCTGCCTCAGATGCATGGCCAACAGCCTCATGTGCTAATACTCCCGCGAGTCTCTGATCTGCGATTGCAGTGAATCTTCCGCTTGGAGTGTGTGTGGCACCTAGCAGTTTGATAGCTTTGTCAGCGGCCCTCTTCGCTAACCCAAGCGGATCTATCATGCCGAAGAGTTCGAATCCTGCCTGCATCCCATTTCTCTCTCGAATCGCTCCTACCTTTTCGCCACTCTTTGCAACAGCTACAACCACAATGCTTCCTCTACTTGGCCTTCCCGACAAGCGAGTTCCCTCACTAGTCGCAAGACAGGATTCCCCACTCGAATCGCTATACGTCACAGTCACACTGACGATTCTTTCATCAATCCTTGCCGCTGCCGAAGTCTTCAAGGCCAACTTCATCTTCTCATCCATGGACACCGATTGCATCGGTGTCTCAACCTCAGTCACCACAGTTCTCTTTACCTTTGATGCGTCGGCGAGACGAACCCTCTCTCGGGCATGAAGGGCAATGGCCTTGGCCGCTTTGAAAGCTCCTCGAACAGTCTTGGAGATGTCATCCGACTTTAGCGAAGTGGAAGAGCCGAATCCCCACACTCCCTTGTACAGAACTCTCACGCCAAGACCCTGATCAACGCCGGAGGCAACTTGATCGAAAGTATCTTGTGTGAGTCTGATCTCCGTGGAATATGTCCTCTCGAGCCGCACATCGGCATATTCTGCTCCGAGCCTCTGGCAAAGCTTGATCACTCTTTCAGCGATCTCCGTTGACAATGCAGATCACTTCAATGACAGTGGAGGTCTTCACTGATTTATTGATTACGAAAAAAGTCGAGATTTGAATCCATGACATGGCGCGCCAAGAAAGCGTCGCAGTGCTGATCTCTTAGACTTAAAAGCATGCTGTGGATAATTCGTCTAGCCAAAATTGAGCGGAGAGGATAGGAAACTGAGCCAGACGAAGATGCCAGAAGAATTCGAGATAGCACTAGTGACAGACGTAGGAAGCACAACGACGAAAGCACGCCTATTCAAAAAGAAAGGAAACGAGTACAGATTTGTTTCCAGTGGAGAAGCCCCAACAACAGTAGAGGCTCCATTTGAAGACGTAACGAGAGGGGTAAGAAATGCAGTTCGAGAAGTGGAGGAGTTAACGGGGCTGCACTTGCTAGAGGAAAAAGGCATCATATGGCCACGCAAAGCAAACCAAGAAGGCGTCGACATCTATGCAACGACCAGCAGCGCTGGCGGCGGTCTTCAGATGATGGTGGCCGGGGTCGTAAAGACGATGAGCGCCGAGAGCGCCGAGCGAGCCGCCCTTGGAGCTGGAGCCATCGTCATGGATACCATTGCAGTCGATGACGGAAGAATGCCTCATCAAAAGATCCAACGAATAAGAACCCTGAGACCTGACATGATCCTAGTTGCCGGTGGCACGGACGGGGGCACCATTACTCATGTTACGGAGATGGCTGAGCTGATCGCTGCGGCAGAGCCCAAGGCACGTCTCGGAATAGGCTACGAGCTGCCAATTGTCTATTCAGGTAACAAGGATGCCAGGCCAGCAATCTCCAAGACGTTGGGTAAGTTTGCTCTGAAGATAGTGGACAACATCAGACCTGTCCTTGAACTTGAAAATACAGAACCTGCCCGAGACGCCATCCACGAACTCTTCATGGAACACGTTATGTCTCATGCTCCAGGTTATGACAAACTGATGAAATGGACTGAAGTCCCGATAATGCCCACTCCAGCAGGGGAAGGACGAATGTTCAGAACCCTTGCCGAGTTGAGAAGAGTGAACGTGATTGGGGTTGGTTTGGGTGGGGCTACGACTAATGTTTATTCTGTTTATGATGGTAAGTTTGTTCGGACTGTTAGCGCCAATCTGGGTATGAGCTACAGCATCTGCAACGTCCTGAAAGAAGCCACAATCTCCAACATTATGCGCTGGGTTCCGTTTGATGTTGAACCAGCCATCGTACGAAACAGATTGCGCAACAAGATGATCAGGCCCACAACCATTCCGCAAACACTAGAAGAACTCGTGGTAGAACATGCAGTGGCTCGCGAAGCCTTGAGGCTGGGTTTCTTCCATCACAAGCAACTGGCCAGAGGATTGATGGGTGTTCAGAGAGTCAAGACCATGGGAGAGATCTTTGAGCAGAAAGCTGAGGTTGAGACCTACATTGACATGATGCATGTGGATTTCTTGGCTGGAACTGGTGGACTTCTTTCTCATGCACCGAGGAGAGCTCAATCTGCGCTTCTCTTGATGGACGGATTCCAACCTGAAGGCTTGACTAAGCTGGCTCAGGACAGCGTGTTCATGATGCCGCACTTGGGAGTTCTGTCAACCGTCTACCCGAAAGCTTCCCTCGAGATATTCGAGAAAGACTGCCTGGTGAGGCTTGGAACCTGCATAGCACCTAAAGGAGTACTTGGGAAGGGAGGAAACGCACTGAGCTTCAAGGTTGAACATGAGAACCACGTAGTGGAGGACAACATACCGTTTGGGTCAATAAAAGCGGTTCCGCTTGAACCAAACAAGAGCGCCAAGCTAGTTCTCTCTCCAGCAAAAGACTTGGACGTAGGAAGGGGCCCGGGCCATGGCTTGGAAACGACCGTTGAAGGAGGAGTTGTCGGATTGATCATTGACTGCAGAGGCAGACCTATCTCAGTACCTGAGGATCCCGCGGTTAGAAGGCAAAAGCTTCTCGAATGGTATCAAGCGTTGGATATGTACCCTGAAAGCATCTACGGAAGGATTGGATCAGCAGAGGTCAAGGGAGGAGATTAGCATGGCACATGCTTACACGCCCGGCCTGAAGGTCAAGAAGTTCACGATAGTGAGCAAGACGCGGCGATTGCCAATACAGGGCGAAGTTCTTGTGAAGGAAGGCGACACAGTGAAACATGATCAAGTAGTGGCGAGGACGCAGGTTCCAGGGGAGGTTCACCTGATAAACGTGGCAAACGCACTTGGGGTTGATCCCGAGGAAATCAGTCAATTCATGTTGAAAGGCCTAAAGGATCCAGTCGCGAAAAATGAGGTTTTTGCCAAACGTATCTCCTTCTTCGGTCTCTTCAAATCCTTTGTAAAGTCACCTGTGGATGGCACGATTGAGTTGGTATCTGATGTAACAGGCCAAGTCGCCTTGAGGGAAGCCTACATCCCCGTTGAAATAACGGCATACATCCCTGGAAAGGTCGTCCATGTGATGCCTAGAGAAGGCGTAACAATCAGGACACCAGCCGCGTTCGTTCAAGGCATTTTTGGCGTAGGCGGAGAGGCCCATGCACAACTGAAGATGATCGCAAAGTCACCTGATGATGCACTTACCGCACAAATGATCGATTCATCGCACTCAGGCAAAGTCATCGTCGGCGGCTCACTGGTTACCGGTGACGCATTGGCCAAAGCTGCAAAAACGGGAGTCAAAGGAATAGTGGTCGGGGGAGTCGAAGATGAAGATCTGATCAAGTTCCTAGGCTATGAGATAGGAGTCGCAATCACAGGACAGGAAGAAATAGGATTAACTTTGATAATCACCGAAGGCTTCGGCAAGATGAAGATGCCTCAAAGAACCTTTGACCTGCTCAAATCATTTGACGGAAGAGAAGCATCTGTTAACGGAGCTACACAAATCCGAGCAGGAGTCATCAGGCCTGAGATAGTCATAGCTCTAACAGAGAAAGAAGCAAAAGGCTTGGTTGAAGACGAAGAGGAAGCCACCGGCGGGATGACCCCAGGCACCCCGGTCAGAATCATCAGAGATCCATATTTTGGCGCCATCGGGCAAGTGGCAGGTCTACCAGTTGAGCTACAGAAGGCAGAAACCGAGTCAGACGTTAGAGTGGTTCAAGTGACGCTTGAAGATGGACGAAAAGTGATAGTACCTCGAGCCAATGTCGAAATCATAGAGGAATAGACCCGCCCGCCTTTGAATTGCCCTTCTCGCGCGCGCCTTTGAAACCCATGTCTAGCACCAGAACCAACTAGATCAATGGCTAATCGACGCCGTAGCATGAACACATGTATCTCTGGAAAAGCTACATACTTGTAGGACAATGAATGTGAGTAACCAGTACATTCACTCGGTCCGTAGTTACTGAGGTCGAATCCTGCCCCAGGACAGAGCGGAGTTCGGCCACCTATTCTATTCCTCGATTATTTCAACGTCTGCTCTCGGCACAACGACCGTTCGGCCGTCCTCCAGCTCGACCTGCAAGACTCGAACAGGCGATTCAGTTTCCACTACTTGTAGGTCAACAGGAAGACTCACAATCTTACCTATTCGTCCAAAGTCAGGTTCACGTATGATCCGGACTGCCATACCTGGTTCCATACCCTTTTGCGGTACAAAGTCCCCGGATATCCGCGCGCGGGTTTCTGGACCAAGCTGAGGGACTATTATTTCAGGGCGTATTACTCCTGCCCTGATTTGTGTAGCGCCATTGACTGCCGCTTCCTTCCCCTCTAGTGTCTTCAGTAGATTGAAAGATCGGTCAGACATTCGCATTCCGCCAAAACCTTCAGTGACTATCAGTGTCAAGCCCACGTTCTCATGCCCCGTTATTGCGACACCTATCTCGTAACCCAAGAAATCTGACAGGTCCTTATCCTCTATCCCGCCGACGACAATCCCTTTGACACCTACTGAGACGGCCTTCCTCAATGCATCCACCCTCACAAGAGATCCACCTACAACAATCTTCCCTGCATGGTCTTCTCTGATCCTGTCCTCCGTCAACATCTCATCCGGCGAATCAACTGCAAATGCAATCTGTCCATGGATCTCTCCGCCCAGGCCGAAAATGCCTTGGATCAGCGCACCGCTTGTCCTGACAATCACGCCTTCATTTGGTAGAACCTTCTCGATCTTCCCTGGGACATATGCTCTGACCTCAAGAGGAACAGGAGCTTCCACTATAGTCACTTGTCCCGTTAGCTCTGAGATTTGCTGGACTACTCCAGTTGTGGGTGATGTGGCGACTGATCCGAACATTCCCATGAAGCCTTTCTTTTCAGCTATGACTTCGTCTTTCTTCACGCTGTCGCCAACCTTCTTCCTCACATACCTGCCAACATCATCCGGGTCGACGCCCAGAAGATAAACCAGTTTGACAATTTCGACCCCCCCAGGCACTGAGGTTCTTGCGACAATAGTGTCAAAGTCAACGGTCTCACCTTCTTTTACCAAGACCTGCCCCGGAATCGGGAGTCTCCTCATCGCGTCGAATATTGTGGAGGCTTTGACCTTGAGCCCCGGCGTATATGCAAGTGCCACGTCTATTTCCTCCTTTCCTGCGGACTCCTTTCAGACATTGATTCGCCCAAGTCCTCTCCGTATCGCTTGATCGACGCTTCAGGGTATGCATCAAGCGTAGAGAACCAACGCAACAGCCTTCTCCTACGTTCCTTAGCATCTTCAGGAAGAACCAATGGTCTTCCTCTAGCGTCCATGATCACTCCCACAACTCCACCCTCAACATCAGTCGTCATCTTGTTCCCCGGCCCAGCCCCAACATCCAGTTCCTTGGCTGGTTCAATTTCTACAGCTGCGTTCTTTCCTTCCTTCAGAGGAATTCGATCCATTTCTCCGAACTTCAGAGATTTCTCAACAATGGAGCCGTCGGGCATATTTGCGGTCAGCTTGAGCGCTTCGGCGCCTTCGCTTGTCGTGCCCCTAACGGCTATGCACGTGCCTATTCTGACTAGACAGTCTTTCTCGAAGATTTCCAATGCGGCCGCTGCGTGGACAGTGGATAGAACTCCTAGGTGAGGCATCATGAACACGCTGTCCTGGACGAGTTTCGTTACGCCTTCTGGCAGAAAACCGTCTATCAATGCAAGAGCTGTCTGAGCCCGTCTTGGCGCATGGGATAACAATCCACCCGTGCCTGCGATCATGCGGATGTACATCATGTCGATGTATGTCTCAGCAAAGGCCCTCTGGTCAAAGATATCTGCAATGGTTCTTTGGATACGCACTCCTCTAAGGCCTCGAGCCAAAAGCTTGTGGTGCAGAAAGCCCAGCCTCAGAGCCTCTCTTGCAACTGCATGTTCGATAACCAGTTCGTCGATTGTACGAGGTATGGTTGTAGGTCTAATCATCTTGTTGCGCAAAACATTACGAATCTTGATTTCGTCGAAATCGAAAGGAAGCCACCTTACTATGTTATTCAGCCCCGCGGAACGCAAAACGTTGCAGATGCTGTAGCTCATACCCAGATTAGCGCTAACAGTCCGAACAAACTTACCATCATAAACAGAATAAACATTAGTCGTAGCCCCACCCAAACCAACCCCAATCACGTTCATCTTTCTTCTTTCGGCGAGAGTACGAAACATCCTGCCTTCAGCCGCCGGGGTTGGCATTATGGGGATTGGCGTCCACTGCATGAGCTTGTTGTATCCAGGCGCGTGCGACATCACGTGTTCCATGAAAAGCTCGTGGATCGCCTCCCGCGCCGGCTCAGAGTTCTCAACTTCCAAAGTGGGTCTGATGTTGTCCACGATTGTCAGTGCAAACTTGGAACCCAAGATATCTTCAACCTGCTTCCTCGCTCTATTGTTACCAGCGTAAACGACAGGCAGCTGGTAGCCTATACCAAGACGAGACTTCGGCTCAGCTGTTCGAATCATCTCAACTGTCTGGATGACGTGCTCAGTGTCTCCGCCATCTGTGCCCCCAGCGACTAGAATCATGTCCGGTCTGAGATGCCGCATCATCTCGATCTTTTCATGCAGACGCCTTCCGTCATTAACAGCTATCACGTCCATGACGATGGCTCCAGCGCCAAGAGCCGCCCGCTCAGCACTCTCCCCAGTCATCATCTTCACAACTCCCGCAACCATCATCTGAAGACCACCACCAGCACTGCTGGTGGTGACGTAGAGGTCGACTCCTGTCTTTTCGCCTGTCCGTGTGCTAATGATTCCTTCCTCTGAAAGTAACTTGTGCCCTGTCAGCTCCTCGACTTCTCGAACGGCGTTTCTGACGCCTAGCGTAACATCCTCATAAGGTGCCTCAACTGTAGTAGGGGCTTCTCCACTAGAAACGAATCGATACTCGTCGCCTTTCTTCATAAAGAACCTGGCCTTGCTCGTCGTGCTTCCGCAGTCAGTCGCGAGGATCACATGGATCTTTTCTGGATCAAGAGAGGCTGTCTGATTTCCCACCTTTCTATTCCTCGGTTGAAAGCGTCTACGACGATTCAGGAACTTAAATATCTTGTTGAGTCGATGCAACACGTAGTCACGGTAGAGCCCTCTGCTCTCATTGGTCATGACCCATGAAAACGCACGTCAGAGTTGAACACGAACTGACTTTCGAATTGCGCTCGGTATTCCGCTGACCTATGAGCGCATTCGCCTGACACTTTACTCATAGGACTACCGATTCCTGGAAATCGAGATCAGAGTGCATTTTTCGGGAGACACGTGTGATCCTCGGTTTGCGATCAATGCGTTGCTTCACTTTTGCTGCGTCTTCTTGCTAGCAAGGTTGCAGCAACGCTGCCTGTCACGAAACAGAAGGAGGACATGATAAACGTTGAAGGTACGGAGGTAGCAAAGCCGAACACAAAATTGACCAGTGCGGCACTGATGCCAACAAGCAGGCCTATGCGAAGGAAACGTCCCTTACTTCGCTTACAAAGGAGATGAGATGCCAGGAATCCACCAGCACTGAAGACAACAAGTGGAATGACTGTGCCAAAGATCAAGACATATGACTGCAAGTACTCATTCGTCTCAAAGGTGAGAAGAAGAAAGTAGATCCAGAAGGGGACATTTGCCAGTGCACCAGTAGCGAGGTAGTCCTCGAAGACTGGATCGTGACGACTCAAATGCATGACCGACTCAAAATGACGGTTCTTGTCCTTAAAGAACTACCTGCGACAGTTCGCCAGCGCCAAGATCTTGTATATAGACTCCGTTCTCAGTAAGGAAGAGTGAAAAAAAGAGGGAGATAGGGCTTACCGCCCTTACTTCTTGGTTTTCTTCTCTCTTTGGCCTTGTAGTGTAGCAACAACCAGTATGAGCGCGGCAATGCCTATGAATGAAGTATAGTCCCGAAGTAGGTTCTTGTAGACTCCGATGAACAGATTCATTCTCGTCATTACAGTGTTGCCAAATGCAGAGCCGAACGCAATCATCATCGTCCAGCGACCGATGATCCCCAGCTTGCTAGTGGCCTTTCCAAGCGCTGATTCGGGTGGGAGCGAGAAGAAGAAGTATGACAACGTTCCGAGCACCATGATGATTATGAGCCAGTTGTTGATTGTGTCCATCGCCAGAAATCCAAGTGTTGGATGAACAACGACTAGCGGGAGAGTGATCGTGGATACGATTTGCACCAGGAACTGCGCCGAAATGGTGCCGCTCATCGCGAGTCCCATTCCTGCTCCCGTGATCATTGCAATTGGAAATCTATAGAGCCAGAAATACTTCTTCGAGAAGAAGAAGACAAAAAGCATTCCTAGCAGTAGTGGGACAATCATTAGCGTGTTCTTGCCCGTCAGTATGGGCGCAATAGCGGTCATTCGTATGTATCCGTATGCGACTGCTGCAGTGTACCCAATGGCCACCGCGAGATATGTGTGCTCTGCGAACTTGAAGAACACATTGTCACGGTAGGTGAAGCTGTAGGCTCCCAGAGCAAATAGGGCGTAAGCGTAGATGCCTAGCATCGTAACCAAATCTGCTGCCATATCTAATCCCCCTATGTCTTCCCTGCCTTAGGCTTCTTGGTCGCGAAGTAGCCGATGTTTCCCACCAAGAGGAACGCCAACACGACAACATGTGACATCGTCATTGCATCAGCTCCCTGTGCGTCCGCAGAAGTCATGATATTCAGCAGTCTCTGGTATTCAGTGGCACCTCTGCCACCTCTAAGAAGGCTAATGTACTGACCTGACGCAACGTATGGCAGGTTTCCCGGTAGGCTTACGCCTAAGGATCCTACCATCATCTTCATCTTCGGGTTCCTTGCCTGCCATTGGCGCAGATACTCCGGACCTCCAGGGGTACCAGTCTCAATGCAGATCAGCATGTAGATGTCGTTTATGTTCTTGACGTTTGCCATTATGGGCAGATCCGCAAGCTTCACTCCCTTGTAGTCGCCTTTTTCGCAAGTCTTCCAAATGTCCATCGCAAAAGAAGCCATTCCAGTTTCCGAACCCGGTATCCAGCCCAAGTTCACGTAGTCAACTCCATACTTCTTGCTTGCCATAGCTTGTGTGACAAACGGGTCTTTCCATGCGACTTCTATCAGTGGTGAACCAGTTTCCCAATAGCTCAGAAATATTATCTTGACCGGCTTGCGAAGTAGATGGGTTATTGTCGCACGCGCTTGGGGCCCAAGTTCTCCTCCGTACCCCGCTGGTGAGACATCCATGCCCAATACGATCACAGAGCCTTGAGGTAAGGCCTCGACCGCGTCATAGTACTTCACTGTGTCCGGACTGGTCGCCAATGGTAGGTAGAGCGGAGTTAGAAGCGGTATTCCGATTGCGATCCAGAGCACAAGATAGATAATCCTGACGTCGACCGATTCAAGTTTCTTCCAGAAAGACATGTCTACTCACCTGCACCCAAATAGCCTCTCTCTCGGCCTGTCATCACTCGAATGCCTAGTGCAATAGCTCCAACTGCTGCCCCAATCATGATTCCTCTGAGACCAGCCATCTGGGGCACGTTCGTGATCCATTCACCCAGAAGGTTGAACTGGGGCGCCAATGGACCGAATATCATAGATCCCGCGGGTGCGTTGTACAGCATTATGGCGGCCCCAGAAAGCAGCAGCACTGCGGCTTCCTTGGTTCTCGCTTTGAATGCTCTAAATGCGGCCGATGATATGAAGAAGGCAAGTAGTGAATACATGGCAGAGTCCAACGCAACATTGATGTTCTGATAGACCCAGTCGAACATTGGATTTCTGTTTGGAGAAGCGGAGCCAGTAGATTCGACGCCGTAGACTCCGAGGAAGAAGTAGAAGATGACAAGACCGATCAGCCACACACTAAAGACCCAACTCTTGTCTCCTGGTTTTCTTCGATCGATGCGCCCCTTGTGCATCCTAGATATCATGACAATCCCCAATATGACGCTAAAGTTCACGATAACCAGTATCCAACTTTGTATTGTTGACGCAGCTACATCAGCCTCGGGCACTCTGAAGAATGTCTGAAAGATCATGATGAGCGCGATGAGAGTTGTAAGCAGTATCGGGAACTCTTTTCTCTTGTAGAAACTCATTGAGATCTTCCTCTATGATCGAAGGAGTGTTACGAAAGTGCTGAATCCAACAGCCGTCAAGATTAGGCCCGCAACAATGAGAAACATGGCCAAGGCCTTTCCAATGTCTTGTCCTACTATGCTACCGCTTTGGACTGGATCTTTGGAGAGGTATGCTCCTGCCGCGTAGATCTCCTCCCCGATCAGAGCATAGTCGCATGCTGCCACGAAGAACGGAATCTGAGCAGTCATGGCGGTTCCAGCGATCTGAACAGCGCCTGTGGTGAATCCAACCTCAGCCAGCTGAAGGGACTCTGCCCAGTAGGCGCCTATCATTATGTGAGCGCCTGGCTGTTCTCTTCTCAGAATCGCTAGATATGCGATCGTGTATGAGAACTGGGAGTCAGAGAGGTATTGCACCATGTCGATCGCTCTTGCTGCTTCCTCAGTCTTTCCTTCCTCGTTGAAGGCGGTCTGGATTATCTCTGTCTCGACAGGCACCACATAGGGTTGCCTTGCCGGAGCAATTAGTCTTGCACCGTACTTCGCACAGAGCTTGGCTACGTAGCCAACCATGCTCAGTCCCGCAATGGTCTGCGGGGCATTGATGTCCGTCAGCCCTCCTATTCCTGTGGAGATGACTACGGGCCTCGCCATTTCCGTGGCCCTTCCTACAGCCTCTTCCACCGCGTCCAATCCAGGAAGCTTCCTAAGCTTCGGTGCTTTTCCGCGTCTAGCAGCCTCAACGAAGTATATCACTGCAGCACAGATGACAATAAGGAAGAATAGTTGCGCTACACGTCCTGTTTGAAGCAATTTTCTATTTTCTCCTTTTGTTTTTGTAGACCGTTCCCTCGAACGGCTGAGAAAGAAGGTCGTGGCAGTTTGTTATTAAGACTTTTCATGCCAAGAACCGTCAAGGGCATACTTCTCAGCCTCGCACCTCTCGTTTCCCGAAAGACTTAAACACACCAATTCGCGCTGCTTCAAAACCCAGACCAGGCGTGCGTCAAAGAGTTCCCGCGAATCGCTACAACGCCCCAAGGGTCGTTCACATCTTCTCTTGACAATCTGAAGGGCAGAATCACAATTGTCGAGGTCAGCAAGACAAGAGGAGACCGGATTATGAGACGACGACCGCAAATAGAACCGCAAGTGATTTAAATGAACCGCATTCTACAATGACTCTACGGACGGGCACGCAATTCCATGTACATATGGGGTCACGTGCGAAACCGGCCGTAGATAAGTAACAAGGAGAAAATGAGAAATGTTACCGATATCTGCAGCAAACCAAAGTGCCTTTGTCTCTCTCATCATGATTACCATAATAATGCTTGTGACTCTGTACCTCTCAATGAAGGGAATCAGGAAACCGACAATACGCAAGATAGCTGGACTAGATGCGATAGGAGAGGCCGTAGGCCGTGCCACAGAAATGGGACGTCCGATTCATTTTTCGCCCGGCATATCTGCCTTGGGCGTTGATACTGGTCCACAGACACTGGCTGGCCTCTCAGTACTTGCACATGTCGCTGAACTCGCAGCCAAATACAAGACTACTCTCTGGACAACAATTAGGATACCTTCAGTCCAGCCTTTGGCGGCCGAGATAGTCCGTCAGGCATACGTAAAGGCGGGTGCGCCAGAGGCCTACGATGAGGACAAGATCATCTTTCTTTCGGACACACAGTTTGCCTACGCTTCAGGCGTAGTGGGCCTGATGCACCGGGAGAAGGTCGCGGCAAACATAATGATTGGAGCCTTTTGGGCCGAGTCTCTACTCTTCGCTGAAGCAGGGTTCTTGACTGGTGCCATCCAAGTCGCAGGAACCGCTCAAACCTCTCAGATTCCATTCTTCGTAGCGGCTTGCGACTACTGCCTCATCGGAGAAGAGATACTTGCAGCAGGAGCATACCTCTCAAAAGACCCACTTCAACTTGGCGCAATCTGGGGAACAGACTACGCAAAGGCGATAGCTATGATCCTCATAGGAGTAGGCATTGTGCTTTCTCTTGCAGGAAGCAACGATCTGTGGAAGCTGCTCAGCGGGCCGTTGTGGACATAGCAAAAAAGGAGGAAAGAAAAATGAGCGTGGCAATACGAAGAAGCTTGCCTCTGGTCATCACTTTCATCGCTGGATTGCTGGTGATAGGAGACTACTACTTGAAAGTACCTGACTACAACAAGCTCGTATCCAATTGGATGAGCTTTGTCAACGTTGCTTCATCATTTGCGGTCATAATAGGCTATGTGACGCTGACAAGAATTCACGCTAGAAGACTTATTCAGCACAAAGCAGGGTGGTATAACAGCCTGGCTCTTATCTTCGCGATGTACGGATTGCTGATCTGGGGCCTCTTTCTTGCAGGAGGAAAATTCACAGCTGACCCCACCTACACCTACTGGTTCAACAATCTATATGTTCCGCTAGACTCAACAATATTCTCAATGCTAGCTTTCTACATCACCTCAGCAGCCTACAGAGCCTTCCGAGTGAGATCAGCAGAAGCTACAGTACTACTGGTTTCGGCGGTCGTAGTGATGCTGGGAAGGGCCCCCGTGGGCCCCGCTATTTGGCCTGACATCGGACCTATTACATCATGGATCATGGCCGTTCCAAACACGGCAGGAATGCGCGGAATAACAATCGGTGTAGCCCTTGGAGTCTTGTCGATGGGCATACGAGTACTCTTGGGCAGAGAACGAGGGTACTTGGGACCAGGAGCATAGAGGAGGAACAGAAGAATGAGTTTCTTCGACAAACTGGAGAAAGTCGACCCGCGATACATGTACGTGCTGCTATTCATAATCGTGGCCCTACCTCTACTCAGACCCATAGGCTTGCCAATATCGATGAGCCCGATGACAGTAGCCTTCTACGATACGGTGGAGAAAATCAAACCAGGAGATGTTGCGATTGTTTCTATCGACTACTCGCCAGCCTCTCAACCTGAACAGTATCCCCAAACGAAGGCAGTCATAGCCCACCTGTCCACCAAGGGTGCGAAAATAATCTGCCTTGGATTCTGGGCTGATGGATCCCCATTCATAGACAAGGCGTTCAAGGACGTATTTGGCAAATCCAAGGATCATCCAAAATACGGCATAGACTTTGTCAACCTCGGATATGTCCCGGCCGGAGAAATTGGCATGGCGGCCATCGGAAAAGATATTCAAGCGACATGCACAAAAGACTACTACGGAACCGCAACCTCAGCAATCCCCATTATGAAAGATGTCAAGGGTGGCAAAGATTTCAAGCTGGTTGTGAGTCTTGCGTCTGGAACACCGGGAGTACCTGAGTGGCTGAGGCAGATTCAAGCTCAGTACGGAGTGACTTTTCTAGGTGGAGTGACTGCGGTCAGTGCACCAGGAATCAGGCAATACTTCCCCGCCCAAGTTTCCGGAGTGCTTGAAGGCTTGGCCGGAGCTGCGGAATACGAGGTGCTCCTAGTCAAATATGGCTACGTAGGAACATTGGCTCCCCCGATGGATTCTCAATCACTCTCGCACCTACTCGTGGTTCTTTTCATCGTGCTGGGGAACGTTGGCTTCGTACTTAGGAAGTATGGGAAGGCGAAATAGATATGGAAACACTTGAACTCCTCGGAACCCTAATGGCTGCTGCCTTCACGCTGATGGTCTACAGCTTCTTCTACAAGGAGAACAAAGCGTACAGATTCGCCGAGCATGTGTTCATCGGCCTAGCTGTTGCACATTCAACTGTTGTTTCGAGCAAATACGTGTGGGACACGGCATTGACTCCCGTGATAACAAAAGGGGACGCATTCTGGATTTTGCCAATCCTCGTCGGTCTCTTGTACGTCTTCTTCTTCTCGAAGAAGTATTTCTGGATCTACAGAATTCCTGTGTCAACAGTCGTCGGCACAGGAATAGGTCTGGGCATGGCCGGACTCATGCGAAGTCAGTTCATCGACCAAATCCTAGCAACGATTGCAATGCCTAATCCGAAGGCGGCGTGGATATCTGGAAGTTATCCTATCAACATGGTGCTAATCGCAATCGGTACCGTCGGAACACTGTTCTTCTTCATCTTCACTATGGAACAGAAAGGACCACTATTGTACGCCTCGCACGTCGGCCGATGGACAATGATGATCGCGTTTGGAGCCGCGTTCGGCTTCACAGTTATGGCGAGAATGTCCTTGCTAATCGGAAGACTGCAGTTCCTGCTTGATCCGAACGGTGTAGCATGGTACCTGATACCTGTCGCAATAGTGATCGTTGCAGCTGTAGCTCTAATGGAACGTGGAAAAGGCAAGAAAGCCTAAGAGAAACACCCCCCCCTTTTTCTTTCTTTTCACTTTTCCGTCTAGCTTTTCACTTTTCCGTCTAGCACTGTTCTTTTTCAAATGGCATGCCTCACAATAGCCACAGGTTGGAAGGATACTTTGGAAAAGAGAGCCCCTGGTTTCGACGAATATCTCGCCGGAGGTTTCCTCGCCAACGCACCTCTCCTGTTTTTCACATATATTGCCAAGTCTCTTTGGTCTGAAGGACCGCCGGCCATTGGTTTGGAGATACCTTCAATGGTTGCTGTGGCGCTCGGAGGCATCGCCGCCGGCCACTTGGTAGTGAGAAGAGCCAAACGTGACCATTTTCGCACCGGCCTGAAGGTTGGCGTGTCATCTTTCATCGTGAACTTCGCGTTGAGCTCCATCGTTTTGGGGGGAGCATCAATTCTCTACGGAGTGTGGATTCTATTCTTGTTCTGTTGTGCAGCGGTCATCGGATCATATCTGACGAAGATCACATCAAAAGAAGCGGATCTTGCATCTTAGGGCTACCTCACTCTTCATCTCAAACTCCTAGGTGAAAACCGAGGGAGTCAGATGATGAAGACCGCCAAACGGTGCGCATATCGCTTGTTCGCGCGCCCCCGCCAGATGCGCTCAGGAGTTTTCGCGTGCATTTCGCCGTTCTGTGAAACTCTTTTATTGCGCTGACGTCTCTCCTTAGATGCCGGTTGAGGAAAGAAGCTTGGAATCGTTTACAAGAGAATTGACACGAGAAGAACAGGAACAGATGATCGATAAGATTGCCACAGAGGTATTGAAGCGAAGATTGGAGACCGTTGCAATCATGTTCCTAGAATCCATCAAACCCATGACGTATATAGGAAGCCAATTGGCAATCGTTTTTGTTGGCCCCTTCCTCGGCGTATTCGGAGACTTCGGAATAAACTACATCAAATTCTTCGAAAATCGCCAGAACGTAGAGAAACTGTTGCAAAAGATCGAGGAACAAACAGAGATGAGGGATGAAGACGAGAAGAAGGCCAAGGAGGATGGAAAAGCAATTTCGAAGACATACAACTTGCGGCTGACTTTGTTGCCAGGTTTCCTTCTAAGACAAGAGGTCACCAAGAGTGGAGAAAGCACTGGAATGATTGGAATCGCAGGGAAAGAGTCGGCAGGTGGCGGATTCATTGCCATATCGTTTGAGAAGACTGAGTCCTCACCATCAGGCCTGGCCTCAGCAGTTTCGGATCAGCTCAGGAAAGAAGAAACGCAACAGGCACTCACGCTTTCCACAGATACACTTCTGAGAGAGATAGAGAAGAAAGAAGATATGAAGATAAGAGGCCATAAGACGTCTATGATTGCATACGAGTGGCTCGATCCCACAGGCCAAAAAGGAAGAGTTGAATGCTATGGCTTTTGGTGCAACAAGGCTCAGAGACTTCTTTTTCTGGGCATGAGAACTCGACCATTGAAGGGAGACAAGACAGAAAAAGATCATATAAAGGATCTTAGAGCGATTCTGGGATCCTTGAAATGCCACTGACGCTAGCAGTTACTGACGTCAAAGAGAACCTGTTGACGCGCGCGATTATATCTGACTCGCACGATATTCCTTTAGAGTAAAAAGGATGTCGTGCCACCACTAATCTGGAGCTGATCGAAACTACTACGTGACTGGAGTGGCAGATCGACTGAGCGTCTTTCTCAGAATCAAAGAGAACGCCTCTCGTCCTTGGAATACTCCTTTCATGAGTCCTGCAAAAGCGAACCCATTGGAGAAGTAGACGTCAGGAATGGGAACTGGCATGACAGTGTCTACAGCGCTCACATTAGGAAATTGATCTTTCACTTGTTGTAGGAACCTGCTTACGAGCATTGAATCTAGCCTTTCCTTGGCGCTTTCTGCATCAGTTATCATGAGCTCTATCCTTGCCTGGGGAGAGGTAATCTCGCCGACAGTCTGTTGGACCAGAAACCCGCTGATAATCCCAGCAATCTTCTCCTCTTTTCTTGCGATCAAAGTGATCGCGTGTGGACCGAAAATCATACGACCGATAGTCTTGCTGTCCTGAAAAGGAGGAGGAAGTTTTCCTCCAATTACTTGAAGATACTGCAGAATGGCCTTGGCCGATTCCTCGACGTCTTTCTCTTTCAGGCATTCGATCTTGAAGCTCATTCGTCTCTACCTCGAATCCATATGATATAGCCGCTCTTACTTGGCGCCTCGTTTTAAGTCTATTCAAACAAACATGCTTAGCGCGCACGCACTGTCCGGGTTCCAGTTCGGTTCAAGAAGGGCGAGCTCTCTGGCAAGAAGACAGTGAACAGTGGCCAGACGCTCAATACGTTTATTCGTAGTGGCGATACACACTGTAATGGGCGATGAAGATAGCTGGTATTGGAGAAATACATGACCGATGAAACCAGAACAGAGCCCAGCTTTTTGCGAAACAGTCTATGCGGGTTGTGTGAACCTAACCGACCACGCTGATCTTGCCGTACCTTCCAACATTGAGCTGGGTTTCCCCTCTGAAGGCTGTGACATACCCATTCTCAATCTTGACGGTATCATTCACATTGACTTGATCGATCGTCTCATTCCAAAGTGACAACTTCATGGTGCCGCTCTCGTCTTCGAGAGTCGCATTTGCAACGCGACTCTGCTCGCCAAACCTTGTCATGACATCTCTTGGCTCAGACTTCTCGATCAGTTTTGCAGTTATCTCAACACGTTTCATGCCCGCCTTGAGCTCCATTATCTTCATCAGGAACACCTCAAGTTGCTTTGATATATGTAACGATCCTTTGTTATGACTCGTTCCTAAAGGCTAGTCGACGTGTATTAAAAACTTTCATAGCGAATCATTGAGGAGAGAACTGAGCCAGCAATGCTTTCCCAAGTTCACCCACAACATTGAGTGCCTGGCATGAATCAACTGAACTGGAACAGAACGAGACTTTAAAAGCAACACATTCAACCGGTAACGCGGAAGTGACGAATATGATTGAGGCTTTGTTGGGAGGTCTAGGGATCCTACTAGCCATAGTACTTGTGCTCGCCATAGCTGCATTCTTCTTCGGTTACTACAATAGGATAATCGTTCTCTCTAATAGGGCGGACAATGCGTGGTCTCAGATAGACGTCCAACTCAAGAAACGGGCTGATCTCGTGCCTAACCTTGTTGAAACAGTCAGAGGATACATGGCACATGAACAGAAAGCTATAGAGATGGTGACCCAAGCAAGAGAGCGAATGCTTAGTTCCGGTGACGTAAAGGAGAGAATGGACGCAAGCAACGCTCTGACTGGCGCGCTCAAGACAATCTTCGCCCTTGCGGAGAACTACCCGGCTCTTCTAGCGAGTGAGAACTTCAAGCTTCTCCAAGAGGAGCTCGATGGAATAGAGAGTAAGATCGCATATGCCAGGCAATTCTACAATGATGCTGTATTGGGATACAACAATGCGATTTCAACAGTTCCTGGGCGATGGTTTGCAGGGATGATGGGAAGAACAACGCAGCGACTTTACTTGGAGATTCCTGAGGCGGAGAGAGCGCCTGTCAAAGTGACTTTCTGATGCAGCGAACCAGTTTCTATGAGCAAATATCAAAGAACAAGAGAGACTCTGTTCTTCTCACCATTTTTGTTGTTGTTCTCGTGGTTGCAGTAGTTTACGTTATGAGTCGTATCTTTCTGCCAGAGTCTGCAATGCTGTTCTCGGTCTTCGCGATCATTCTCATGTTCGTTCAGGTTCAGGTTTCCTACAACTATGGGGATCAAATAGTGATCAATGCGACGAATGCACACCCGGCAGATCCTGTTAGGCACACCTACTTGATGAACACAGTCGAAGGATTAAGCCTTGCAGCCGGCATTCCGACCCCAAAGACTTACGTGGTCAATAATGACGAGATAAACGCATTTGCTGTAGGAAAGGATCCAGAGCATGCCTCAATCGCCGTAACGACGGGGGCACTCGCTCAACTGGACCGGACAGAGCTTGAGGGAGTCGTAGGCCATGAGATCTCACACATCAGGAACCTCGACGTAAGGTTCATGACGCTTGTAGCTGTGCTCGTTGGCTTGGCTGGAATACTTAGTCACATATTGCTCCGCATGTATTGGTTCGGGGGAGTCCAAACAAGGCGCGATGAACGAAGACGAGAACAAGGATTGAACATACTGATCATAGTTGGCCTCGTACTCGCAGTCATCGCCCCTCTTGTAAGCCGCCTTGTTCAAGCATTCATCTCCCGAAGACGAGAATTCCTTGCCGACGCGAGCGGTGCCCAACTTACCCGCTATCCAGAAGGACTCGCTTCAGCACTAGAAAAGATCAAGAATTACAACAGAGGAAAGATGGATGTGAGCGAATCAATATCGCACTTGTTCATCTCGGATCCAAACCGCAATCCTCTGGACGAGCTGTTCGCTACCCATCCGCCTCTGGAAGAACGGATAGGAATACTCAGGGCGATGTAGTTCCCGCGTGATGCTGTCGACTATCTAGAAGAGATCGGACAAGATAGATCCGTAAGCATATGATTTCACGACTATCATGTTTCCCACCTGGTTGGAACTCTCGGAGAAAGGATACAGACATGCCACAAGGCCACGAAAGCTCCGATCTTACCCAAACAGTTAAACGACACCGAAGAGGGCGAAGGATGTCCGATCTACTGTTTCCGAGTTCAGGAGTGTTTGGAGATGCGGACGCGGACTGTTGATATTCGACTCACAGAAGTATTGGCCATACGTGGAGTTGTTCTTGGCTTGTTCAATACAGGGTGGCAGATCTACGTATATCGTTCCTCTCAGACAATTCCCGCTACACTTGTCGTCTATGATGTTCAAGACATTGAACTTTGGGTCTATAGAGACTTCCGAGAGGTCGAAATGACCATTAATACAAAGATCCCAGTGATGGCATATGTCATCACTGACCACGAATTCAGGCTTAGAGTCATTGATGGAAGATTCGAGTGGGCGAATGTGACAGAACGACTGGGTCCTTCATACATCACTCCGGGACAAGATGCGAGTCTTGGCACAAACAAAGATTTCATTGGGCTTCAATCTGGATCGGTCAACCTGTGGATCAATGTGACCTGCCACTTCAAAACCAACCAATCAGCCTTCTGGAGATACAATCAGATTCCGCTAGGCAAGTTCTGCTTCACACTGGAGTATCAAGACCTCAAGACAAAATACACAATGCGTCAGACCAACACGACTCAAGTATCATGGATGGTTAGGTTGTATTAACGGGATCTTCTTGGTCGAATCGTCGCGCGCACCATAACCGTATCGCTATGCGATCGTCATGTTCACTAGAATCCTGACCGATCCCGAAAGGAATCAAGCGCAAGGCTACATAGATCAAGATGGAGAGAACGTTGAACGTCCAGGTTCTAGTCAGCCTCGCAAGAACTCATCTCCTTACAATCGAGAAAGACGTTAAGCTTCCACGACAACTCATCAAGACCTATGACAGAAACGCACACAAAGCAAAGCGCAAGACTTCGAGAAAGAGCGCCTAGGATCCTACCCTCTCCGACCCTTTCACGGAAGATGCTCTCGATTGGGTCCTCCTTTTAAGCGACGCAAACCCTTGTGGCAGTGAAGCAGGCCTAGCGATGGTCGGAAGGAGAATCAGAGACCCAGACGCCATCCGTAAGGCATGCCGCCGATGTGATATCTACAAATTCAACAATTATCATGAAGTATGTCTGATAGTCAAATGCAGATATGCAGTTCCTCGAATACAGTCTTCGAGCTGAACCAGACAAGCCCCAGATGCCTCGGCGTGCGCTCTGACAAAAAGGTCCCTTTACGCTGTACTAGCCGTCACGAAGACGAACCGCATCTTGAGATTGGTGTTCGTCGTGAGCAACTGAGCTCATGAAATGCCTTCGGCAGTACAAGCCGGTTGCCAAGAAGGAACATGTCATCGTGACAACAGTCAAAATGCACTTTGACTCAAATCAAGGTGATACTTATGTCATCATGGCAGGTTCGAGAAAGCGGATCAGTGCGTCTCGCGCAGCAAATCTAGTGAAGCAATGCCCTAATTATCAGCAAGGTTCCAAGCAGCATAGCCCCGATGGCCAGAATTAGGCTCCTGGAAATCGTGATCCATCCTTCGTCAGAAGCTAGCCATACGAATCCAAAGGCTACCAGTAGAAGACCGAGCATCATTGTCGAAGTGTGTCTTCTCATATGATATGCCTGCCAGTAGCTCAGTCACATATGAAATACTAGATGTTCATACCCTGCGGCCCCGTCTGCCCCCTGGCCTTCTTGTGCCATCGTGAGGTATCGGTGTGACATCTTCAATTCTGCCTATCCTGAAGCCCGCTCTCGCAATCATTCTGATTGCTGCCTGGGCACCAGTTCCAGGAGTTCTCGCGCCATGACCTCCAGGAGCTCTCACCCGGATGTGAAGAGCAGAAATCCCCCTGTCCCTCGCGATTCTTGAGGCAGCTGCTGCTGACTGCATTGCGGCATACGGAGAGCCTTGCAGTCGATCCGCTCGCACATGTTGACCGCCGGAACTCCTCGAAATAGTTTCAGCTCCACTTAGGTCTGTTATGTGAACGATTGTGTTGTTGAACGAGGAGTATATGTTCACTATTCCCCACCGTTCAACTTTCTTCTCAGCCATGCAGATTCCCTCCGTACGTCGTATTGGTAAGGGGCTGTACAGCTCTCCAGTTTTTATTTAACCTTTCTCAAGAACCTGTTGCATAGAGTAAGCATGAGAAGAATATTGAATTGTTGAGCTCAGACATAGAGATAACAAGGGTAAGGAACGAGTTCCTGGAAGCGATTTGTGAGATTGAACGCGAATCGTTTTCGGAACCGTACCCCCCTTACATCCTCGCGGCTATGGCTATGGAGACCCCTGAGACATTCTTGGTTGCAGTTTCAAATCTCAGAGTTGTTGGCTATGTCTTGGCATCGCTGAACAAAGATTCCGGACACATACTATCAATCGCTGTGCGAACAAACCTCAGAAGAAGAGGGATCGGATCGAGACTAATGGCCGCGATTCTGGAGGCACTTCGAAAGAAAGGTGCCCAACATGTCATATTGGAAGTTAGAATGTCGAATCTTGATGCGCGAATGTTCTATGAGAAGCTCGGATTCACGGAAGCAGGACGAGTCAGGGCATACTATCGTGATGGAGAGGATGCGCTGAAGATGGAGTCTCGCATTGGAGGATACTGAGAAGGGCAGGTCATCCGAAACCATGAATATGTGCGCGGAAACTAGGCTTCAATTCCACGAACTAGAAAAGTATAGCGTCTCTAGATAAGTCATATGCAGAAAGAGCCGGCCTAGTCACATCAAGATTGAGATAAGCGGCGTGCGTGTTCCCATAAGGGACCCCCTTTCTAGAGAAGATCGTCAGAATCATTCCTTTGTGAGACACTGAAACTCCGTCTGAGCATGCTTCGTGCGCTCGTATGAGCGTCTTCACTCCTAGCAGCTTGAGAATGCGAGTTGTCACATCTTCTCCAAAAAGCTTCCCTGCCCCTCTTGGAGACGGAGCTGTTCCCTCCATATCCTCCGATGGATCGTTCCAAAGCATCTCCTCCAAATGTGATGCTTTGGGATGTGTCAGGTTGGCCTGAGCGATGTCATCGATGGATTCGACAAGACTGGGTATCCCTCCATGAAGGAAGAGATATTCTCCGTCGATAATGGCTGCATGGTGAAGAGCTTCCCAGAGCCTCTGCAATTCCTCATAGATGCCCTTGCCCAGGTTACCAAATCTGTTTCGAAGCTGGCTCGGAAGATCATGAGGAATAGCTTGCAGGTCTTTTGGTCCTTCATGGTTTCCTCTAAGAAGGATTACAGAATCCGGAAACGTCATCTTCAGACGGAGCACTGCCACATATACCTCAGGTGACTTGCTTCCTCTGTCGCCATAGTCTCCCAAGAAAAGAATTCTCATTCGTCCTTTTTCAATCCCTTCAAGAACATGACTGTCTACCAGAATCGGAAGTAGACTCTCAAAATCCCCGTGAACATCACCCACAACGACCAAACTGCCCGAGGGAGGTATGCGTACGAGTCCACCTTCGGTGGCAATGTCTCCCTGCTTTTTCTTCTTCGTCTCGGATTGCAGGCTGGACTCCACTTCTTGGACCAGATTCAGCATTTCCCGTGCAGTAATATTCTCAGCATTTTCGAGAAATTCGTCCATGATTGCCAAGAGGGGATGTCACTTATCAAATCAAATCGAGATCAGCAAGCACTTTCCTTATTTCCGTTCGAGCTTCCTCTCTCAAAGCCGATAGAGGGCTCTTCGGGAATCCGGCGGGTTTTCTCATTATCGACAGTGCTTCTTTGCAAGCCACCACTCCGTATTTCTTTGTGAGAACATCATTAAGAGGCAACAATTTCAGCTGAAGATCCTTGGCTCTCTCGTAATCCCCTTTCAGAAAAGCCTCATGAACCTCACTACATTGGCGCGGTGCCGCGTTGGCTATGGCAACTATGGCTCCTTTTCCGCCCAACATCAGAGTGGGATAAATCAGGTCGCCAGTTCCTGCCAAGACAGATATCCTGTTTCCCACAAGTCGGATGATCTCTGCAATCTGCCCCAAGCTACCGCCGCTATCTTTGATCCCCACAACGTTATCCAATCGCGCGAGTTCGGCAACAACTCTTGGCTCAAGGTTGAATCCTGTGAACTTCGGAACATTGTAGAGAAGCATTGGCATATCTACTGATCGGGCGATTGCTGTGTAGTGTTCAACCAACTCTCTATCAGACAGTCTGAAGAAGAACGGCGTCACAATGAGAGCAGCGTCTGCTCCAATGTCTTTTGCAGCCTTCGTCAAACGGATTGTGTCCTCTGTGCTCAAGCTCCCAGTCCCAGCTATCACTGGTACCTTTCCATTTGCTTGGTCAACAACTATCTTCACGACTCTGTTGCGGTCTTCTATGCTCAGGTACGGAGCTTCACCATTGCTGCCGCACGGGACTAGGCCTCCGATCTTGTTCTCAATCCAGAAAGTAACACATTGTCTTAGTGATTCCTCATCAACTTCGCCGTTCTGTTTGAATGGGGTTACGTGCGGAACCATCACCCCTTCTGGCTTGAACATTCAGGATCACACCATAAATGATAAACAGAGTGCTGACCCGTCAGGAGATACGAAACTCATGCAATGAGACAGTAAATCCTTCAAGCATTTCTATCGTCCTGACAGCAGGTCGCTGATTGTCATCAGTTTCACATTCATTGGGGGTCTCACGCCTTCTGCTACTCTGTCCCCGACGATATACTTGACACCTTTCTGATCGGCCATGTCCAGTATCCTTTGGGTGATCACCCCGTCGAAGACCAATGTGTGTATTCCCTGTGTTTCAGGCAGCTTCTCAGCAAGTTCACTTACCGGAATGCGCATGAGATCTGTGCCGGACTCGTTGAACAGGATCGCCTCTAGACTTCCCCTCAACTGTGCCGCAGCTTCACTTATCTTCTCTGGCAATTCCATTGGAGGCCTCACGACGCGCCTTTCAACGGAAACCTTGGACGGAGGAAGCTTGTCTCTCAGCGCCTTCATTATTTCTTTGGGCGTTAGGTCCTCGACCTCTTTGCCCGACGGAGCTTGAGCGACGTAGTCGAGGTCAGCTACTTGCATGAGTTCTTTGAGAATGAGCTCTCCTCCTCGGTCTCCGTCAAGAAACGCGGTCACTTCTTTGTTCTTGCAGAGTTGGATGATTGATTGAGGGATCTTTGCTCCATTGATTCCAATGGCATTCTTTATTCCGCATCTGAGCAGATTGATCACGTCAGCTCTTCCTTCAACCAAAACAATCGATCCGCTTGTCTCCATTTCAGGTCCAGCAGGAAGATTCTCCGGCCCGTAGTTGACAACTTCAGCTGATCGGATGGATTGAGCAACCTCTTTGACAATCTCATCAGTACTCGGCTGATCTTCAACAACCCATTTTCTCAGGATCTCTTTGGCCTTGTTCATGATGACCTTTCTTTTTTCGTCTCGCACATCTTGGACTGTTTCGAGGACTACTTTTGCATCACATGGCCCTATTCTGTCGACGCTTTCAATAGCCGCTGCTATCAAGGCGGTTGAAGCTCTGTCGAGGCTTGATGGTATCGTTATGATACCAGAAGTCCTATCTTGCTTTGATTCAAGCTCAATCTCAAGTCTTCCGACACGTCCGCCCTTTTGGAGTTCTCTGAGATCTAGATCGGTTCCGAATAGGCCTTCCGTCTGCCCAAAGATGGCCCCAATCACGTCTGGCTTTTCAACGACTCCTTCCACTTCGAACCTTGCCTTCACCACATATTTCGTGGTAGGCGTGTATTGCGAACTTTCTGCCATAATTTTCACCTTTCTTCAATTCTTATTCAATGAACCTGTATTGCGAAAGGCTCACAGTCAGCCTGTGCAAATACAAACTACTGCAAGCGTTCCTGCCTTATATCAAGTTTCTTTGAGTGTTCTTACAGACGAGCGGATTTGAGCAAAACGTTCTATGATCTGGCGTTGTTCTAGAACGTAATCTCTCGTGCGCGCTCGTGAACCAAACCCTGACTGCAATAGCAGGAATCGACTCGTTTGGAAGAGTCAGAGTTGCTTATGCATGCGCTCCTGAAGTCAGGGCTCAGAACCCGCAGGAGATCGCTGTTGCTCATTCTCTGTTCTCATCTTTTCCACAAGACTGGACAGCCCTTCTACTGTTCTCAAGTCCTGTTTGATCAGGGCACCAAGTTGCCTCCGAAGCACATCATCTGTTCTTATCCTGAGCTGGGCAAGTTCTTTCGCCATTCGAGCCGAGAGATCTCTTCCTTCTCTGTCAAAGTCAGTGAGAAGCATCACCTTTTTCGCATGAATCTGACTTAGAAAATCGATAAGACCCCTCCCAGAGCTCTTGAAGCAAAGAATCGGCCCCGTCAGCCCCAATTTGCGCAGCGTTTCCTTGTCCTTCTTCCCTTCGACTATGATGACAGTCCCTGAATTGGATTCACCCAAAATCCGGCGCAAGATCTTCTCTATCTTCTCTCGTCTTTTCCTTTGGCTTGACATTACGTCTCCTATCTCGTGATCTCGATCTTTTTCATGGCATCAAGGTTCTTGTTATGGCTTTCAAAGAATCCTCTCACTGGCTCAAGAATACGTATGAGAGACTCAGCCACACCCTTCTTCAGATCCAGAGGATGTAATTTGCCATTGGAATATTCCTTTTCAAGTTGGATAAAGGATTTGAGATCCACCGGCCCACCGTATTTGTCAGCCCGAGGAATGTGGATTCCTCCTTCCTCTGGGAACACTACGCACTTCGCGATCTCCAAGATCGGATTTCCCTCCGTGAGCCCTGCCGGGCAATATGCAGCTCTGAGCTTGGAGCTGATCTCGTCAGGGCTGTCGTGAATCAGGATAGAGCTTGCAGCGATGCTCTTTGACATCTTTGACTTGATCTTCCGGTCCATCTCCGAATCTTCGTCGAACCTTTCGGTGTCTTTCGATACTGGCTCCTGTAGACCTGTCAGGAGAGACGTATGAATGCATATCGGCTTCTTTCGGCCTATTTTGTCGGCGACATCTCTAGCGAGCATGTGCACTTTGCGTTGATCCATTCCTGCGCATGCAACATCTAGATCCATGTGGAATATGTCTGCTGCCTGCATGCACGGATATATCATCGTAGCCGTGTCCATGTCTGCGGTTTCCATACTTCTACCCATAATAGGTAGGGTTCTCCATATGCGATGAATGGAGGACAATTTTCCGATTCGAATGACTTTCTCCCAGTACGCCCTGTCCCCAGTCAGCTCAGAAGCCCAGATGTATCTGGTTCTCTCTGGGGGAACTCCTAGAGCGGTAAAGCAGTCTTTGAAGTAGTCGCCACATGTCCGTATGTTATCCATGTTTCCGCCCAACTTGTTGTTGATCCAAGAATGCCAATCGGCCAGAAATATGATGAACTCGAATCCCGCATTGATCATATCTCTAATCTTGGCGCCAGTGACTAGTCCTATCCCGATGTGCATAAATCCTGAGCATTCGAAGCCCCAATAGGCTCTCGGATTCGATTTCGTTTCCAATAGTGTTCTGAGTTCAGAGGAGGTGACGATTTCCTCAACGTTCCTCGAAACAAGATTGAGCCTCCGCTCGATATCCATTGTCGGAATCCTTCTTTGCAAACAGGTGCTTGTCTAGGGATGTTTTAAGTTGTTATGTCGCATCCCAATTCGTGCTTCGAGATGCGATGTCTTGCGAACCTAGAGCTAACCTGAGCAGTCTTGTCAGGCTAGATCTGTTGCCTACAACACTAACACCGAACGTCATAGAGGGGAAACTCCCCACTTAGCTGGCTCTCTCGGAGGTAGGCGTGTTATCGCACATCGCAACCGAGCTTGTCAATCCTTCCAGGTAGATGCTTGCCCAATGTGAAGGTTAAGTCTTGCCACCACTGCCCCTGTCCACCCTCTCTGACAAGAGCTTCTCGACATCACTCTCGAACGCCGCAACTGGGTTCTCTACTGCAAATCGCTGAAGGATTGTCGGGTCAATCTCTCCGAGGATCCCCACTTTACTGCCGTGCAGACTCATCACAGCCGCTCTTCCACGAATGAAGGAGATATTGTCCAGACGATCAATGGACCATGCTTTGATTCCCAGATTGTACATAAGAGAATAGAGGACGGCCTGTATGTCTTCGTAGCTGACAGTGTGATCACATATCGCCCCTGAAAGCTTCCGCCGGTTCACAGTCCGCGTTGCCTCATTGCCATCAATTAGAACCACATCTCCGCACTCGAAGACTCTCTGAGGATATGTCACATGCTTGTTGTAGCTAAGAAAGTTGAGGATACCCGGGAGGAGTCGGTTCCGCAAGACCGAATACTCCAAAGATACTGGATTTTCCACTTCTACAACTTTCTCTGCAGGCGTATTCATCTTCTCGAAGAGCACCTGTGGGTTGGCCAAAACGAAGGTGAATACTTCCTGGAACCCAAAGCCAATCATGAGATCCCGAATGACTCTGGTGAAAGTCGTGATCTCTCTTTCGTGACCTATCGTCGCAGTTAGAGGAACAGCTGGCTCGAATCTGCTGAATCCGTATGCGATTGCAATGTCCTCAATCAGATCAACCTCATGAAGAAGATCTCTCCGATATGATGGCGCAATGACTGTCAGAGTACCTCTGTTTTCTCCCTTCACGCCATATCTCATCTTCTTCAGGTGACTCGCGATCTCCTGGTTTCTGAGGTCGACTCCCAAGACATCCTGAACATTCTTTGTTCTTAGTTTCCAGGCTTGCGGAGATAGGTCGGGAGTTGTCTCCTCTCCTCCTGGAGCTATCACTCTCACAGTCTTTATCATAGCTCCTCTCTCCGCCAGTGTTGTGGCCATCAGCGTGGTGACGTGAGCGACCAATGCTTTGTGTGTTCCCGTCACATCCAGCAGAATATTTTTCGTTCGATCTGTTACTCTTGTAAGAACACCATTGATTATTGGCGGTAGGGATAGGACGTTTCCATCAGAGTCGTAGAGTAGCGGGTAGCGACTGAAATGCGTGATTATGTCCCCGTATTCTCTTCCTTTCGGTGTGAGCTCCAAAATCTCTTTTCCGCTCATTGATCGAGTTTCGTCAAGGGGAATGAAGCTGATTTTGTTTGGTTCCAGACCAGCGTAGGTGAGATCATGGGTTATCGTGTCAAGGTCATGAATCCCGATTGAAACGTTTCGTCGGTTTCTTCCGTATGTTGAGTGAAGTTTTTCCTGCATCTGCATAATCTGCCTGACAGCATCCCCACTTAGATTCACGTTTTCAATGACAGCAGATGACATGTAGGGCCTTATGTCTAGAACGCTTCGATCTATTCTCAGAATCACATCGCTTCGCATTGCCTTGAACTTTCTCAACCCTGTTTCTATTCCGAGAAGGCCCCTCAGCTCCCTTGCTATTCCTTCAGTGCTCAGAAGATCCGGGCGGTCTGATGTGACCTCGACCGTCATTTCGTCTCCGATCGAACTCTGAGGGCTGCACTTAGTTCGATTGAGCGTCTCAATTAGGTGTTCTTGGGTCATCTCTCTTCCGATGAGGCTGCAGATATCTTTGACCGAAATCGTAATCGTAGGCATTGTCTCACCTTACTGGTTTTGTCCTCAGCCAGTCTAGTCTTCTTGAGTAGAGTTCACGAATATCGTCTATTCCCAAAGCGATCATGGCCAATCGGTCAAAGCCTATGCCCCAAGCTATCACCGGAAAATCCACTCCAAGCGGTCTTAAGACCTCAGGACGAAAGACTCCAGAGCCCACGAATTCGACCCAACCAAGCTTTGGATGTCTCACATAGGATTCAACGCTGGGCTCAGTGAACGGAAAGTAGTGTGGTCTGAACTTCACTTCACCCAAACCAAGGACTGCTGCAAACTCTCTCAGAAAACCCAGCAGATGACGCAGAGTGATTCCTTTGTCTCCGACAATGCCATCCAGTTGATAGAACTCCATTGCGTGTTGGGCGTCCAAAACATCTGGCCTGAAGACCTTAGAAAGACAATACATCTTGATGGGGGGTTTTCGATGGGTTGAGAGATATCTTACCGAAACTGCAGTCGTCTGCGTTCTCAGAACCAATCTTCTCGCAACATCGTACTTCCATTTGTATCCCCACCCAGTTGATTTGGTTGTCCAACCGTTCTCGTGCGTATGCTTCACTCTTTTTGCCAAGTCATGGAGTTCGATTTCTCCTAGCCTCGGATTTTTCACTCTATAACTGTCGTGTATCTCCCTGGCGGGATGGTCCTGAGCTTGAAATAGTACGTCGAAGTTCCAAAACTCAGTCTCGACGAAAGGGCCCTCATACTCCTCAAAACCCATAGCCGTCAAGACTCGTTTTGCTTCATCTATGAACTCCACGAAGACATGCTTCTTTGCTGGGTAAAGTTCTGGTGGGGAGGCGGAAATGTCATACTCTCTCAGTCTGATGTTCCTCCATGTGCCGTTGGCAATCAGATCCGATGTCAGCGCCGTTATCTCCTCAGTAGTCTTGACTCCCTTTCCGACGACTTCAAAGCCAGAGCCTGTAAGCTCAATGCTCCTCTCAGTTCTTTCGTCTAGCTCAACTAGGTTCCGGCCTTTCAGCACTGCCAGGGCCTCTTTCAGTTCATTTGGAATTTGATCTATCTCCAAACGTTTCTTCTCGTAGATTATTCTGAGAAGTGACTCATCGGCAGTCTTATCTGGCTCTCTTGCGACTGAAAGAACAAGTTGGCCGTTTCTCTTAGTAACCTCTCCCCAGCCTTTTCTTCGAATCCAACCTATTGCTATGGTCATCATGCTCTCAGAGACATGTGTTTTCCTGCTGAGTTCTCCAACATCTGACTCACCACCTGCTCCAAGAGCAGCTTCAACCAGTCTTCTTTCAGGAACCTTCACTTCAGCGTAGGACATGCCTTCTTCAGTCAGTGTCACGAATGTTCTTTTTCTCTCCGAGATTGTCAGTAGCTTCTGGCTTTGCAAAGAGAGAGCTGCTCTCATAGCAGCCGAGAGTTGCAGTCCGCTTTCTCGAGCTACTTGATCTATCGTTCCTTTGCCTTGAATCCGCTCTAGCGCATTGAGCATTCTGGCTTCATTTTCTCGAAAGTTCAGGCAAATCTAAGCTCCTCGAGCACCAATCCCGTGTCAGTTCGCTTCCAACGCTTATATTTATTTCAGAAGGCTCCATCTGTACAATCAGGGTCATCAGGGAGGGCTCGTCTGCGAATATGTCAAAGGGAATCACGCCTTGGGAGTTTGAGTTGGAGCAGGTGGACTATGTCAGGATTGTTGAGGAATTTGGCCTACAACCAATGACATCTGAACTCCTGAAACGAATGAAGAACAAGCACAGATTGTTCGAAAGAAAGGTCATTTTCGCTCATAGAGACTTTGGTCTGATACTTGACGCCCAAGACAAAGGCCAAGAGTTCGTAGTGCTTACAGGAATGATGCCTTCAGGCAAATTCCATTTCGGCCACAAGCTGATCGCCGAGCTCATGGCATGGTATCAAGAACAAGGCATCATGCTCTACATTCCAATCTCAGACATCGAGGCAGATGTGATAAGAGGAATCGATGCCGACTCATGTAGAGAAATAGTCGTTAATGAGTACATCCTGAACTATCTTGCCCTAGGCGTTGATCTTGTGAGCAAGGACAAATGCTGTCTCTACAGCCAATGGAGGAACGACTTGGTCCGGAACCTCTCGTTCAAAGCTGCTTCAAAGGTTACATTCAGTCAAATGCATGCGGTCTACGGATTCAGCAATTCAGACAACATGGGCAAGATCTTCTTCCCTCTGATTGATGCTGCAGACATTCTGCATCCTCAGCTTCCTGAGAGAGGAGGAGTCAAACCAGTGTTGGTCCCAGTCGGGATTGACCAAGACCCACACTTGAGAGTGAGCAGAGACATAGCCCCCCGCTTGGGAATGATAAAACCGTCCTCTATCTACACGAAAATGATGTCAAGTCTTCAAGGACGGGGGACAAAGATGTCAAGCAGCAAGCCAGAAACAGCAATCTTTCTGACAGACACGATTGAAGTTGTCAAACAGAAATTGAAAGACGCCTTCACGGGAGGACGAGAAACAATTCAAGAGCAAAAGCGATTGGGAGGACAACCAGAGAAGTGCGTCATCTACGAATTTCTCCTCTTTCACTTTGAAGATGAGCTATTGGAGAGCACTTATGAGAAGTGTACTTCAGGCGCTTTGCTGTGCGGCGAGTGTAAAGCAGTTGTCTCAAAGAGAATTGTGAAATTCCTTGAGGAGATTCAGAGAAAAAGAGAAGAAGCCAAGTCACTTCTCCCGAAGATCTATGAGAACCAGCTAATCTAGCCTTGAGGCTCCCAGATTGGTTTCAGATACAGATCTTGAATGCTACAGGAAAGCAGGAAGAATTGTTGGCCAGACAAGAAAGGTGGTTCCTGGCCTTGTTAGAGAAGGCATTAAGATCATTGACATCTGCGAAAAGATAGAGAACATGATTGTTCAGTCGGGAGGAAAGCCAGCATTTCCTTGCAACGTGGATGTGAATGATGTTGCGGCCCACTATACTTCACCGTTTGGAGACACTTCACGAGTACCAAAAGGATCAATTGTCAAAGTCGACTTCGGCGCTCACGTTAATGGATTCATTGCAGACAGCGCTGTCACGGTGTCACTTAGCCCGGTACTCGCGCCGATGATCTCTGTGGCAGAGGAAGCGCTGAGGAAGGCCCTTGAGATTGTTCGTCCAGGGGTTAGGACACCTGATGTGGGAGCATTGATTCAAGAAACGATTGAGAAAAGAGGGTTCAGGCCTATTTGGAATTTGACAGGCCATGTCATAGATAGATACATTGTCCATACGGGAGAGTCAATACCTAACGTGGGAAGAATGAGTGGGGGAAAGTTCAAGGAAGGCCAAGTATGTGCGCTGGAGCCTTTTGTTACTTCGATGTCGGCAAAAGGAGAAGTGAGAGACTCCGACAAGGCCTACATATTCAGATTCTCTAAAAGAAAAGGACCCACTAGTCAGGAAGGAAAACGTCTGATTGCACTTGTAGAAGAAAGATTTCGAACTCTTCCGTTTGCAAGGCGTTGGCTTGCAGGACTGGATTCGTTTGAGAGTGTCGAATCGGCGTTTGACGAGCTGATTAGGTCTAAGTCTGTTCTTGGTTATCCTGTGCTGGTGGAGAGAAGTGGGGCACTTGTCGCTCAGGCTGAGCATACTGTTTTGATCACAAACGATGGATGTGAGAATCTCACAGCCTAGTCGTGCTTCTTTTTGGGCTCCTCTTGATAGATTTGGTTGATGTACATGGCTTCTCCGCATTGTTGGCATTTTTCAGCTTCCTTCAGAACATAGTCTCCTACTGCGAAATTTCTCATAACTTTGAAGTTGCACTTGCTACATAGCGCGACTGTCAGAACCTTCGCCCCGAGGCGTGAAAGAATAGACGCCCTTCTTCTGATCTGCATAAGAGAACTCATCGCAAGCAAAATGCCAATTAGGCTAATGAAGACTGTATAATAGAAGCTCTCCATATTTCCTTCCTTCATTGATAGAAAGCCGCTGTAGAGCATCCACGCTGAATATCCCAGAACAACTATGCTGAAGGCTATGAGCAGATAGAAATACATGCTACTAGCTGATCTCGCCTGCATCAGTTTCACCTACTGGCCGATGCCGACTGTGTTCCCGATCCCAGCCACGATGACTGTCTCACCTTCTTTTGTCCGATCGAGAATAAGTTTTCTGATTCTTGCAAGAGCTAACTCTGCTCCTTCAAAGATCTCCTTTTTCATCGGAGCAATGGCCTCCTGTATGCTTTCCTTGATTATGATTGCATATACCTGAGTCTTGTGTTTCACCGCTTCCTCTTCTATCTTGAATCGCTCTGTTCCTGGTCCTCCAATGGCCGCCCCTACACCCTCGCTGATTTCCCCTGTCTTATCTCCCTCTAGTTTCAAGGCTGCATCTACCATCACTACCATCGCGATCTTCCCACCATTCTCTTCAATGATCTGCCTTATTGCATCGCCCGGCTTTCCCACATTCCCGCCAGGGCCTTCAGCCTTGAGTGAAATCACTCTTCGACCTTCGATCAAGGTTTCAGCAACCACCACGTCTTTGCTGACTTTTCGTTTCTCCTTACCTTGCATGAGCTTGGCCGCCACCAGTGCGCCGGCTCCATCTCCTATTGGCTGACCTTGTGAGAAGGCTCTTCCAGCGGCCACAAGTGCCTCGGCTTCCTGCATTATCAGAGGGAGAACCATCTGGATCTGGAATATTATGTAGAAACTTGAAGTTCTCTTCCCTAGAAGATAGTAATGCTGCACGATCCTGTAGATTGTATTCAGAGCTTGAGAAGCTTCTATCAGATTCTCAAGATTGTTTATCTGCGATTCGTCTGCCTCGGGCGCGATCCTCTTTACGTCATCTTTGAATTTCATTTCTCGAACATCGAGAAGATGATCCAACTTCCAGACGATTCCTGCGGGATCCATTCCTTCGGGCGGTATGAGAAATTGCTCAAGCATCACGTTGAGCTCAGGCGTAGGATCTTCCTTAGATTTTCCAATCTCCTTCAACGTCTTTAGGCTGAGGAGCTTAGCATCGTTCTTCATGTACTCAAGGCGTTTCACGACTCCATCAAGCTCGAAGAGCATGAGACGGACCTGTATCTTCTGTCCAAAGAACATGAACAGAATGAAGGAGAGGTACATCAGTAGAGAAATGATTGTGTTGAGGACATCTCCTGAAGGGCCAAACGGCGAGCCCGTAACTGAAAGGACTGAGATCAACTGAACTTCCTCTAGCAAACCTTTCCCTAAGACTGCTAGGTGCCTGTTATAAACCTTAATCGAACTCTCGATGGAGCTGGCAGCTGTCCAAGTTTCGCATGGGCTCTCGCACCATACTACAGCCTGAATCGCCTAGGAGATTCACTGCCGTGTTCGGAATGGGTACGGGTCCTAGCTCCTAGCTATGGCCGCCAACTCCGTTTTGTGGATGAGATGACGAATAATTAAGCATTGTCTTGCTCTTTCAGTCGGAACAGACACGGCCTCTTCGAATCAGAGAGCGTTTTCACAACGATCTTAATAATATGGAGATAATACGTAAAGGTCGTTGCGAGGAACCATCCGTGTCAGATAAGAGAAGACCATTGTCTCTTGAAGTGGCATTGTCCGCAACTTGCGCTGTCCTGTATGCAATGGGATCCTTCGCCACGGCGTATGTATACTCTCCTTGGGGATCAGGCCAATTCAGACCAGCGGTCGTGATCCCGGCTGTGTTTGCCACTCTGTTCGGGCCATTGATTGGTGGCCTTGGAGCGGCTGTTGGAACACTGGTCGCAGACTCAGCGAGCCATGGACAGATCTATGTCAGGAGTCTTGTGTCGGCCGTTCCAGGAAACTTTTTAGGATTCTATCTTTTTGGGTGGTTCATGAGGAGAAAGTTTAGTCTGGAAAACTTCATCAGGACATCTCAGATCACTCTCATAGTCTCTAACGTGATTGTCGCCTTCCTCTACGTGTATTTCCGCGCTTTTGTGGACGTTTCTTACCCTGTAGCTTTCAGAGAAGGGTGGGTCTACATATCTTTGGGATTGATTGCTTGGTGGTACGTTACGATGCTTCCGTTTGTGTTGCTTCTTGGGCCTCCGTTGATTCGATCAATTGCTTCGGCTTTCCCTGGACTGGTTTCTGAAGAGACGAGGTCTTCAAGCTGGAAGGGAGAAGCGCTCAAAAGAAGTTTCTTTCTGGCCCTGATCCTTCCAGGCCTATTTATGTTGCTGATCGGAATACTGGTAACACTTGCTGACCCAGGACAGATTTTGACACTAAGACTTGCACCGAGTGCACTGATACTTGCAGGCATGCAGGTAATGTTTGTAGGAAGTGGGATTGTTCTTCTCGTTCTCGGGACAGCGATCTATGTGACTACAAAGTCAAAGTAGTGGCGCAGACTTCAGGAAGCCTGTACTGGACCTCGTACGTTCCCAGAAATAGCGCGTGCTCAACGTCGATGCCGTGCGGAATCAACCAAGCCAGATTGACGTCAACTACGACGATTAAGAAGAAGACGATTCCCTGAGAAGCCCGATGATGAATCTGGAACACTCCATTCCTTCGGTGGAGTAGTTGGGCAGTATCAGGCAGGAAGGCTAACGTTTCACTTGCTCAGGAGAGGCAACGTAGTTAGAACACAACCTACAGTAATAGGCATCCAACGAGGGAAAGTACTGAACCTCACAGTGATGAATAGGGCAGGCAGCGTAGGTTGAATATGTCAGTCTTAGAAGAATGATCACGAGAAGGAACACTCCTACATTGAGGGCAAAGACGAACCAGAAGAACTGTTCAGTGCTTACAATCTGTGGGCCTAGAGTGCTTTGGTAACTCATAGTTCTGGCCTGCCAAGAACAACTCTTCTATGATGCCTGCATTGCAGATAACATTTTCGTGAGTCCCGGCCAAGGAGTGGTGGGGCCGAAGGGAGTTCCATGACACGCATGTCATTTTGAACCCTTGACCTACGGGTTTCTTCACGCGCTCCTGAAGATCGTCATTCCTTGCGGTCCGCAAACCCATGCTATAGCTTCTGGAGCCCTTGGCGACTGCACGAGTGTGACTTCACAAGGAGACGGCAAGTCAGTGGCTTTCTTGTGCTCGTCCTTTCCTGAAGATCACTCATGCAGGTTGTCGTCATACCTGGCTAGAGACCGTTTACGCAAATCGATCCTTGTCGCAATCTACGGCCCCGTTACGGCCCCATCTAGCAGCAGAAAGAGGAAACTCTAGATAAGTCTTTCACTTGCGAGTTCTGTTAGGTCTGCGGGTGATTCTTCTCCCCGTTAACCTTCGGGTGACGGCTTGCATTTTGGGTTCAAATGTCGCCCATGATCAAACATAAGGCATACAGGCAAGCTAATGAGACTACGACTAGAGAATCAGCCTAAGAGATGTATTCTGACAATGCGTTCCAGTAGGTCGTCTTAGAAACCACTTCTTCAATCGCATTTTCATCCACTTCGCCGTTGGCATTGCCAGGCAGATAAACAGAAAGCCGACCTAGTTTCTCTAGGAAACATTTCCTTCCGTATGAATATCGCCAGCATTGACGATTCATCGTGTAGTGCACGAAAATCAAGGTGCTTGCCTTCAGGGGTTTCTTTGGCAAGCAAACAGCAACATCATCTTTGGCTGCGAACCTATAGGGATGATACTTGGTTGTCAACGGCCAGCTGCCATTGTGCGCAATCGTTAGAGTCCCGACATATGTCTTGTTGTTAGGAACATTGCAGTAGCGAATTACCCCATTGTCGTACTCACCGCAAGAAACCAAAGGGATATTGCCATCAGGCAAGCTAGAGGCGTTATGAAAATCACCTCTCCGAAGATCGAATAGTTTGGTAATTGGCATCGGTATCAAACGCTTGCTAATTCCGTTGTCACCTTTCGAGGCAATGTTCCGCTTTGGGAGGAACTTGTCGATGTTGAGTCCTTGGAGAATTTTCGCTATGTGATCTTGGTCAATCTTTCCAGAATCATCGACGGGAAACGAGATGGTCAGTTTGTCTTTCTTGTTCTCGTAGCACTTTCTCCCGTAGGAAAAACGCCACCTTTGCCGGTTAAGACAAGCGATGGCATATAGGATTGTAGTGACTCTAATTGTGTCCTTTGGGATGCAGACAAGAACATTGTCTTTGGCGGCAATACGATATGGATGATAGAAGGCTGTTGACGGCATATCGCCATCACATGTTATTGTTACACATTTCTCATACGTCTTATCGGCCGGTATATCGAAGTACCCTTCGACTCCGTGATCTGAAGTCTTCTCGGTTTTGCATGAAATTAGGGGAATTTCACCTCTGCTGAGATGTGAGGACGCATGAAAATCACCTGACGTAACTTCTGAGAAAATTGCGTCCAAGCCGAAACTCATCATTTTCGATTCGCTCATGTCAGAAGCTCTCCTTCTCTGCCCCTCCGTATCAAGTATGCAACAGTATCCCGAATCGTTTCTTCTACACCTTGCTGTATGTCGTCTGGTGTGGGCGGGTAATCATCTAGGTAGGCTTCTGGAATGAGTTCTAGTTCTGGATCGCTAAGATCAACTTTTGCCGCTTTTTGGACCTTGGGTACATTCTCCACTGTAACAATTGGGTTGAAAATGAACGTCTGAACTAGTGTTCTTACCTCTTCAAGATCGTTTGGCACACTGAAATCGGGAAGTCGTTTTGACTTTATCGTCCTATGTCCGTCGCTCCTTATCTTGATCCAAAGGACATTTTGTTCTTGTGGATGTCGGGCGCCCTTCTTCACGATTATGCAGAGTGATGGTGGTTGCGATTGCGGATAGAACAAGTCTGGGACGAAAGTGATCGCTGCAAGCAAAGTGTTTTCTTTTAGTAGGTCCTGTCGCCATTTCTTGTATCCCCCAGACTTCACCATTGTCGAGCAAGGCAGTATTGAGAACAAAAGGCCGTTATCTTCCATCTGTTCTAACGCATGATTCACGAAATGATATTCTCTTTCGTGACTCTGGGCTTTCTTCTTGCCCTCTTGTGCGAAGGGTGGGTTCATTAGAACCTTTGTTACAACCCTCTTGAACTTCTTTTCATCTGCTGCCTCTTCTCGCGAAATAAAAGCCGCCGTTTTTTGTCCGTTCTTCGTCTGCCCGATAATGCCACGAGCGAGACAGTTGTCATTTACAATATTGTTCTTGCCGTCTCCCCGAAAGATCATGTTCACTATTGCAAGCGCCGTCACAGTAGGTTGCTGATCTATTCCGAAGATCTGGTGCAGCCTGAAAGTTTCTAGTTGGTCAGGGTTCGAGTTCGCACGTACACGGTAGAAAGCTGAAACAAGAAAGCCTGCTGTTCCACATGTCGGGTCATAAATCAGGTCGTTGTGAGTCACGTTCAAAACGTGGGCGGCAAACTCAGTTATGTGACGCGGGGTCAAGACAATTCCTAGGTCTTTCGCTCCGTTTCCATACTTCAGGAATGTCTCATAGAACCTACCGAGAACATCAGACCCAGTTCTCATAGCTGCTTTTATGTTGATTTTCCGTAACATGAAGAATGCTTCGACTAGAGCCTCCTTGAACTTAAGCTTGGCATCTTCCTTTTCTGGAAGATGAATTTCTATGTGTTTATAGAAATCTTGTTTTCCATTTCGTTTGAGTGTTTCGTAGCCTCGACTGTTGATGTCGTTCACAAAAACATCAGGGGTATCATTATAGTTCGGTTCAGTGGGACCGAGTAGGGACAGGAGCATCATGGCTACGACGCTTGCGCGTATGTCCTTCTTGATCGAGGCAGCATGGAATGTGTCGTTGATGTCATCTGCGGCTTTGCGCAATCGACCATCTGGGATATCAAACTCTTTCAAATATGGCGTGTTCTCATGTATGAGCCTACGACATATTTCTGGGGTCAATAGGCTCGTTATTTCGCGTCCTTCAAATTGTATGGGAACGAATTGCTTCTTTTCTTCGACCCAGAATGCACTCTTGACCAAGTATCGGTCTATGTCATTTCCCGCCACACCAGTTGCGACCATTGCGCGAACAAATGCGTGTTTGTTTAGTTCCTGACCGTAGTCTTTGGTTGCTTCTTTGAATGCTAGGTCGATGTCATCGGTTTTGGGCTTTGCTTCAATCACCCAGAACTTATCCTCTGCCAACTTAACGACATATTCGGGGTGTTGTTTTCCCCATTGAAGCGAAATTTCGTTATTTTGAAGGCACTCTTGTTGGGTGTAAAGTTGTCCTCTAGCGTCTCTATTTGGGTTGCTTACATTCCAGAGGAGTTCCTTCAGCTCGTTCTTAATGTAGGTGTACGATTGAAACTCGGAATCAGTGGGCTTTTTTTGTCGTGTGGTGTTTACCGACTTCTGAGAGCGCGTTCTTCTACTCATTAGCGTTCTCCTCAGATTCAATTTCGCCAGCCACAATTTCGATTTTCTTCTTGGGCTTGATGACGAAAGTGATTTTCCTAGGGTTTCCCAAAGTCTCAATGACTGGTTTGGGTATGGAACTCTGGTACCCTCTCTTGTCATTGTGATTGACACTAACTGAAAAATGGGTGGCGTTCTTTTTCCACTTGGGCAAAGCCACGCGTCCTCAATTCCAGATTCATTATCTACGTATTTAACGCTATTGGTCTATCTACGTAGATACCACAATGCTAATATATCTACGTAGATATGGTGTGTTTTGTGAAAGAGTTGGATAGTAGTCGTGAGTTGAGAGGAAAGGCAATCGCACAACTTGAAGGTCAAATTAACAGACTTAGCGTTGCCATCTATCAGGTCAAGTCTCAATCAGGCAATGGTCCGTATCTCGTTCGTTCCAATGAAAAGGGATGGACTTGCACCTGCCCAGATCATCTATACCGTGAAGTCAAGTGCAAACACATCTGGGCTTGCGAACTTAGCTATGCGATTCGCAAGAAAGTTGAAGCTCATGTAGTCACAATTCAACCAGTCAACACATTGATTTGTCCGGCCTGTTCATCTGGTCTGGTCGTGAAGGATGCTCTCAGACACAACAAATACGGAATGATTCAACGGTACCTATGCAAAGACTGTGGAAAACGATTCTCCTTCAACTTGGGTTTTGATAAGATGAAGGCTCGACCTGAAGCAATTACCTCAGCCTTGCAGTTATACTTCACAGGAGAATCACTACGAAATGTTCAGAAGTTTCTCCGACTTCAAGGCGTCAATGTAAGCCATGTTTCGATCTACAAGTGGATTCAGAAATATGTTGGACTGATGGAGAACTACCTAAAGCAGATCACGCCTCAACTCTCCGATACTTGGAGAGCTGATGAGATGTGGATGAAATTCAAAGGAAACCCGAAGTATTTGTACGCTCTGCTGGATGATGAAACGCGGTTCTGGATAGCGAAAGAGGTTGCGGGCGACAAGTTCAGCAAGGAAGCTGCTGACTACGCCAGCAAGCTGCTTTCACAAGGCAAACAGATAGCGGGCAAGACTCCCCTAACTCTCATAACAGATGGCCTCCACGCATATCATCTTGCTTGGAAACGCGAAATCTACTCGAACCGACAGCAACAAGCGAAGCATATTGAACATGTCGCATGGCGAGCGAATGGCACGGACAATCGTAAAATGGAACGGTTCAACGGTGAAATCCGCGACCGAGAAAAAGTCATGCGAGGCCTCAAACGCGAAGGCACGTCTATCTTAACTGGCTATCAAATCTACCACAACTACATCAGACCACATGAAGCCCTAGAGGGCAGAACCCCCGCTGAAGCCAGCGGAATCAAGATTGAGGGTAAGAACAAATGGCTAACATTGATACAAAATGCCAGTTCCAAGAATAGTTGCGCTTAGTCGCCTAGATGCCCCAATTCTTGACTCAAGAAAACCATTTGTTTCGTCGGCAATTCGAATCTTATGCTTCTACCGCCTTCCTTGACATGAAAGTGGAGTTCGTCATCGACTTTCCTCACATAGAGATAGACCAGCGGATTGATTCCGGTTAGAGCTATACTATCAACAGAACTATTGGAAATGATCCTAAACGCATCCAATATTGGTAGATTATACTTCGCCGCTAGGAGTCGAAGAGATGCCGTTGCGGACTCTACAGTAGAGTATTCTACTGTATCCCGTTCTTCTTGAATGCGGACACGCGTTAGTTCCAAGGGTGCGCCCACGAGACTATTATCTCCCACCAATAACCTTTACGTGCTTCTCGATTTTGGATAGATCCTTGTTCAAACTGTCAATTCGTTCCTGAATGTGGGTAAGTTGAGCGTTTATTGACTTGATGTCTGTTTCAACACCTTGCAGATCTTTTCTGAGAAACTTTATGACGCGTCCAGCGGCCTTGTGTAGTTCATTCGTCAATTCCTTAGAAAGCGGGATGGATTGAGCCAACTCACGTTCCCCCGTAGGCATAATAACTAACTACATGTTAAAAGCTTCACGGTCATGCACCGTCAGTTAACGCGTATTTTCATGAACTAGGAACGTAATAGTGCCTAGCGTCACCCGAAGGTTAACGGGGAGAAGAATCACCCGCAGACCTAACAGAACTCACTTGCGCCTTCAGATAAAGAAAAACGCACGCTACCCTGATGCAACTGAAGGATATCAGCTATTGCACCGAGTCTTCCAAAAGATTACTTGCGCACACTCTTGACGAAAGCGTTGACTGAGGCTCTTCTGCAATCAGGACATATTCGAAGATGATACTTCACTGTCGGGAGACCCTGCCCGCACCATTCACAGGGTTTCGTTGGCGGATGGGAATTGTTCTTGTTCAGTTTCCTAAGACGACCATTCTTTGATGCCAATTCTAAGCCCTGCAGACCAGATCTGCAATCAGTTAGAATGATATACTGTCATTTAAAGATTAGCAAACTTTTTATAGTTAATCTTGATATACAAGTATATCCGCTTAACCGAGATGTACCGTCTAATCTGAAAGAAGGAAAGCAAACGTGACAAACAGCTCTAACACGGTCTTGATTCGAGGTCTCGATAGACAGGTATACAACAAGCTGGTTGGAAGAGCAAAGGAGCTAGGGAAGAATGTGGCAGATCTGGTTAATGAAGCCATGCGAGGATACGTGGATGAGCTGAGCAATCGGTCAGAGGAACCGATAGATCCGAAGAGAATTATCATCTCGGGAGGTCCGGTCACCCTATCAAAGTCAGACATAATGGGCATCTTCGGTGAGGTTGGCCAGTTTCGTGTGGATAACACTGGTGAATTGGTTTTTGACGCCGATGTGGACAAGGAGGCCTTTCAGAGGATCCAAAGAATACACAACACTGGAAAGCTGAGGGTGCCCAAGGCTGTTCACTATCTTGCCCTACTCAAGGCCGGACACATTGGTGGGACGATAGAGAAATATTAGGAATCGCCGTTACACGTTCTCGTTCTCTGTATCTCGTTCTACTGGAGTCTTGCTTCAACCAGCAGAGACATTAGGGCTCTGAGATCCACTTCAGCTCTTGTTCTCCAATCCAAGAAGAGCATGCCGGAGTCGTCTTCGGCCAAATATCCTGTTCTCATGAAAGCATCAGTCATGGCAATCGCATTCCATTTTCCGAATTTTCTAGCGAGAATTTTTTCAACATCTTTCCTTGATGCCTTCCCCTGCTTGGAGACGATGTAGGCTATGGCAATGGCAAGTCCGGCAAGCGTGTCGATCCTCCAGCCACACATTCTTGCTTCCCGAAGGCTCAAGGTACCTTTGAGGGTTACTATGTAGCGTGACTCTGGAGTGAGTGTTTCTCCGAATGATGACGACTCACCAGTCTTCGAACCTATCCTTTTTGCCTCAAGGTCGATGTCGCTAAGGCGTTCATTAAGCTGCTTGAGAATGTCTTCATAGTCCTCTCCAAGCCCCATCCTGAGCTGCCATTCCTTGGCCCCGGGCAGTCTTCCTCTGCGGAAGAGCAGGAGATGTGCTGCTCTCTTCAACTTGTCTCCATAGAACCGCTTGATCTTGGCTTTTCTTTCCATTTTGACCAAACCTCTTGAGTTATCGAGATCGGCAAGCTGACCGAACGACGTTCAATTCTCTGCTCTTTGTTTGGCAACAGCTGCAAAACCCCTTTTGATTTCGAAATCCTAGCATACCCGTACGTAACCAGGAAGCTCACAAGAAGTGCTCTCTCAACAGTTTCTGGAAAACTTTCCCTGCATACGAAATTCTGATAGCCTATCGTCTTGTCCTTAGCCTCCTCTCTAAGCTCTCTCCAGAGTCTCAGGAGTTTTTCTCCGAACAGTTCTTCGGCCTGGATTCCCATCTCACCAAGCTTGTCACCAGCAAGGGACCCAGGAAGGACTGACTCTCCAAGTCTAAGCCTCTTCCAACGCTCCTCAATCGGAGCTAGGGCATTCCAGTACTCAGTTGCCTCACTCATTGACTGCTCAGTTATTTGTTCAAGTTCGACGATTGGATGCCAACTCTCAGCGAATATCTGGGCTAGATTCTTCGTTGACAGAGCAGGAATCTTCTCCTCAAGAAAAGCAGGATCAGCGTATAGTGAACTGGACTGAAATCTGAGTTGACTGCCTTGAAGCCTCAAGACTTTCGATAGATGATTGAGTGCACTAGCGTCGAGGCAGTGATCCTCAAACTCCTTCAAGTGGGGGAAGTATTTCTTGAGAATACTAAGAGCGTACTTTACATCTAGCAAGAACGGGTTGAATCTTCGGCCTTCAATAGCGTCACACGTCTTGACTATGTCAATTGTGTCTTTTCTTGCAAAAGCGATGTGCAATGTTCCTCTCTCAGATCTTCTTGCCAAGGCTACTTCACCTCTGAAACCTCAGATGTTCCCGAAACGTTCTGCACTACTACAACATGCATATTGTCCCTGATGGTTCCAATTTCCCCTGGAGTAATTGCTAGATACTGTTCGCCACCTGCTTCCTTGAAACTCGCAACTATTAGATCCGAAACCATTTCTCGATTCTTGGGATCCAGATGAACATCAAACTCGTCGATTGCTCGAAAAGGCGACTTGATATGTTGCTGCAAAGTCAACAGAAATGCCATTAGAGCAACGCTCCTCTCCCCACCGCTTTGCGCAAGGCTATCCAATGATCCCATCTTGCCACCTTTGAAAGAGACAAGCAGTTCAAGCCCGGCTTTCTCCACATCCTTTGCTTCAACAAGCCTGGCGGCTCCTGAAGCACCGATGCTAGATAGAATCGTGTTGTATCGCTCGCTCAGCTCAGCGAGAAACTGTCCGACAACTGTCTTCCACATGTCAAACCGTTTCGCCAATTCCCGAAGCGTTTCTTCTCTATTCTTGGCGACCCGCTCGGCTTTTTCTCTCAGATCCTTCACAAGCCCCACATATGAACTGTACATTTTTTCGACCTCCTCTGAGACATGGGTGAGAGGCCTGAGCTCCTCCTCTGTAACAACAATAGCCATTTCAAGTTCCGTTATCTTTCTGGTTTTGCCAGGTTTCGGTCCAAGTCGCTCAGCTCTTCTTATGAGAGGATTCAACTCTTGCTTTGCGATTCTTCTCTGCGCCAAAAGACTTCGACATTCATCTGAAAGCAACTTCCTTTTGAGAATAAGTACTTCAAACTGAACACGATACTCAATCAAACGTTCCATCTCTGAGCCCACCTTCCTGCGAATCTTCTCACACTCTTGGACCAGAGAAGTGAGGTTCGCCTCTAATTCCTTGAATGAGGAGGGCGACGAAAGCTTCTCGAGCTTACTCTTTCTTAATTTGAACCTTTCTCCTAACTCGACCAAGGCCGTCACTGCGACGGGCACGTTTTTGTTGAAGCTCTGGAATTCCGGTGTCGAGAGAGCTCGTGAAAGTGTCTCAAGGTCTTCAGCCAAATCTCGACCTTGAAGTTCAACCCACCTGACATCAGCTTCGGCCCGAGCGACCTTCCGCTCCAGTTCTATCCTAGCCTTCTCAGATTGATGATTTCTCTTGAGTTCATTGTTGAATGCGTCTCGCCTAGCTTGCAGGGCCTTCTTGTCTTCGTCGATTCTCGTGTCCATGGACTCGATCGCTTTGTTCTTTGAGGCTATCTTGTCATCAAGCTTCGCCAGTGCTGTTTGTTTCTTTTCGATTCTCCCCCAAAGTAATTCACACTGAAGTTGCTGCAGCTTTCTTTCGAGTTCCTTCTTCTTCTGGTATTTCTCGTACTCTTTTTTCCAGTATTGATAGGTCTCCTGAGTGGATTCTAGAACCGCGGCGAGTGATTCTTCTTCGCTGAGCGATTTCTTCAGTCGAGCATTGGCATCCATAATGTCGGCTCGATAGGATTGAAAGCCCACTGCCTCCTCAAGCATTAGGAGTTTCTCTCTTGGAGAGATTAGGGCGAATCTTCCGACCATCAATTGATGCATGATGATTAGCATGTTATTTGGATTGAGTCCAATCCGACTGAAGATTTCGACGATTCTCTCCTTTGATACTGGCTTTCCCAGAAGAAGATACCCGTAATCTCCCCCTCTTCTCAATATCCTAGTTACGTCGATTGTGTCCGTGCGGTATTGAGGAAAGGGTCTCTTTCCCTCTTTAGGAGAGTTGTCGAGAAGTAGACCTATACGAGCGTGGTCTTCGCCCCATCGTATCAGGTCGCTAAGCCTCTTTGCTCGCTCTGTGTGAGCTTGCCCCAAGACGAGCGATATTGCGAGCAGGATTGAAGATTTTCCGGCTCCATTTGGGCCGCACACCAGATTCAGCCCGGGGTAGAGTGGAATCTCAGCGTTTGAGTAAGACATGAAGTTGCCAAGAATCACTCCTTTGATCACGTTCCCGGTTCACCTCGTGTACTGCAACCTTCCTTGCTTTGAGCCAGTAAAAAACTAGGCGGGCAAGCCTAGTCCCAGAACGGCCTAGTCTGGATATACTTCAGTTTTGCTCCTAATAGCTCAGCAAACAAGTCCTCTTCCCACCTGTGCATCTTTGCGAGAACCTGCGCGGCAGTCTGCGGACCGATCCCCCAAATCAAGAGAGCCATGATTCCTTTCTTACCGTACGATAAGACGATGTCAGCTGTTTTCCTTGTTCTAGCAAGCATCTTTTGTTCTTCTTCAGTCAGCGGTTGCTCTTCGAGCCATTTCTTCAGGATCGAAATGTGTGGTTGTTGTCTTCAAGGTTTTGATGTCTGGCTCTCTCACCCATATGCATGAACTTTGCTCCCACCCCCCTCTGACACTTCGATTCAGATCTGTTTAGATAGGAGCACCTGCTGAAACAAACACCTTTAGATTTGAATCTGGAGTAAACATGGAGGACCAAGATATTGGCGAGGATACTCATTGACAAGCGGCTCTGCAAGGGATGCGGGATATGCATTGAATTCTGCCCGCGGAAAGTGCTGGAAATGGGCAAAGATATGGATGAGAGGGGAATACGGACTCCTCAGGCTTCCAGAGAACAAGATTGTAGCCTCTGCGGGCTATGCGAACTATATTGCCCTGATTTTGCGATATGCTCACGGAGAAGTGAATAGATGAGCAAAGAAGAGTCCATTAGGAAACTGGCTGAGGCCAAGGCCTATCTTGAGAAGCGGATGGCAGATATTCAGGAAGAGGCTTCAAAGATCAAGTCAATATTGGAAGTTGTTGACACAAGCCTGGCGGAGAAAAGCTTCAAGAAAGTCGAACTCCCTCCATCCAAGCCACAAGAACCAAGGTCTGCGCCGATAGGGCCCTCACAGGAAGACATATTGAGACAGGCTGTGCCCCTGAAGACACCCGAAGGCATGCATCTGGCAGACATGTCTCAAACAGATGATGAATTGATCATAACTCCCGCTCCTGGTATGAAATTCGATGTCGCTTCTCCACCTTTCAGAGCATTCTTGATAGGACGTGTCCTGGAGCCGATGCGCAGCAGAGACAATGCGTCGGTCAAAGTTGGGGAGTTGAGTCCCGAAAAGGTCCTTTCATACACTGTTGAGCAGGATGAAAATCTAGTAAGAGCTCTAGCAGTGAAGAACTACGGAGATGAAAGACGACTTCAAGAGCTCAAGAACGCGATTCGTTGGACATTAAGAAGAATGTACGAAAGAACCTTGGCCCACACGAATGAGTAGGCCTAGCACAGTCGAGGCGAGAGCAACAAAAGAGTCAAATCAGACAACGCCTAGCGTAGATCACGGGTCATAACTGTGCCCTCAGAATCAGAGGAATATGCCAAATCACCTCTATGGCCTGTACTGGTCAACACGGCTCACGCTCTGGTTATGTACAAATACCACAAGCATTACGTTTCAACAGTAGTCCTCAGCGAGAAGCCAAACATAGCACCAAAGGACCTCAGCATGCAACTCGGAATACCTCTTGGAGAAGCTTTAGTCATACTTCACGAACTCAGGGAGCAAGAACCAAGCCCGCAGCCTAAGAACTCATCATCCAATCCGGTCCAATGATACGACTGTGGGTTTTAGTAAGATGCCTATTCCTTTCTGACCGGGTCATCTTACTATCTTGCCTCCAGAAACCTTTAGACCTGCAATAGTATTGAGGACTGTCAGGAGAACCCATGTAAGTTGAGAATAGTCGCAGCAGACTCAGCGTCCGCAATATTGGATGAACATCTTCGGCCACAAACAATCGTTGCTGTCGCATCGGTCGCTACGGAAGCTCCTTACAGAAACTCGTCAGCTCAGATCTCTGATCTTCTGATGGCGTCCGCGAACCGCCATGACCTAGTGGTCACAGAGCTCAGGATGTGCAGAAAACTACTCCAATCTGTTGCAGCTGATGCTGTTCACATTGACATGACCTTAGGCGCTATATCTCTTTCGAAGCTCACGTTCTCAGACATAAGGGAAATGTCAGTTTCCTCAAGAGCCAGACAGAACATACAGGAAGTCTTACCTGAGCTTCGAAAGCTAGCAACGCAAATAGAGCAAACACACAAGGTAGAGGTCTTAGCAGTTGGGAAGGAAAGCCTTCCTGTACGCATAGCCGAACTAACCGCTGCAGCATACTCGGTAATATACGCATCAGCGGAAGCCTTGAAGCACCAGAACACCGTCTTGCTTGGCCTTCCTGCACTGTGCACCATGACAATAGGTCAAGGCCAGGTCACTACAAGATCACTTCAACCAGGTGAACATGATGTGACAGGATTCGCCGTTGACAACGACGGAGTGACTGAAAAGATAAGAGCAAGTGAGTTCAACAATCCGACTGTTCGAGGGTTCAGGATTCTCAAAATCGAGAAAAAAGGAATCTTGAAAAGCCTTGAATGAGATTTGCGTTTTGATACGTGAATCCTAATGGAACCGACAATCGAAAAGGCCAAGAGCACTATTTTGGCCATAGCGTGCAAACATCGGATCAAGATATTGGCAATAGTGCTCTACGGATCGAGAGCAAGAGGAGATTATTCCTTCGGCAGTGACTATGATATTTTTGCGTTGATCGGAGACAAAACGACCCTTTTGCAGTTTGTCCAATTCTCCTCCGAGTTCAGAATGTCATCATACAAACTGGGTCCAATAAAGCTCTATGCGTGTGCCAAGAGAGATTTCATCACGATGATGAATAGAAACCCGTTCCTTGGAGCCTTTTGCTTCATAATAGCCAGAGAGGGCAAAGCAATCTATGAAAGGGATTTGGGGTTCAAGAATTTGAAGAACTATGTGCAGAATCTACCAAGGAAGAAGAGAATACTTCTTCTCAACAGATGCAGAAGCATGAGCGAGCATCTGGGCTCACCGAAGTGGGTGGGTTATTGGGATGCTAAGCTGGCCGAGGAATCTTGATAACACCTGAAGCGGGAAATGGAGATTCTTCTACTCCAAGGAATAGACTGCAGGATTCCGTTGTCTTGGTTTCCACATCTGAAATCGTTCTCAAAAGCCCCTACGTGAAGGGTTCACTTCTTAGAGCGCTTGTTGAGCACTTACGTTGGAAACTAAGACGAGCCGGTTTTCGGGACTTTAAGACAATGATTGATGGCGGGAGAATCGTGGTTTCCGGCCTTAAAGATTCAGATGCGGCTGAAGTTTGCTCGCAGGTTTTTGGAGTCGCAGCAACGGCAAGCGCAATCCGACTACCTAGCGAACCAAGCACTCTTGTGGAAGAAGTGTCCAGATATGCAGATGACTTTCTTTCAGAAAACGATAGCTTTGCTGTTCGTGTTCGCGTTGTCGGCCAATATCCAACCTCAAGTAGGGAAATCGAAAGAAACGTCGGGTCTGCCGTTCTTGCTAGACTTGGAAAAGACAAGGTCAGCGTAGACCTTGATCATCCTAAGAAAACGATTCATGTTGAGATCAGAGGCGATTCATTGTATCTGTATGAAAGGCACATTGAAGGATGTGGCGGCTTGCCATACAGCTGTCAAGGAAGACTTGTCGCGATGCTCTCTGAAGACATTGACACCGCTGTGGCGTCGTGGCTGATGATGAAGCGGGGAAGCCATGTCATCCCACTTTTCATAGAAACGACTGGCGGCCATGAACAGAAGATGGTTGATATGGCTAGAAAGCTCAGGGAATTTGCCCCAGTCAACGAATATCGACTTGTCATCGCGCCGTTTCTCGAGACAGCCAAATCGATCTCGTCTGTGAAGGAGGAACAGTGCAAGTGGTTGCTCCACAAGAGGATGATGTACCGAGTTGCATGCTCAGTTGCCAAGAAGCTGTGCGCCCTTGGAATCATAACAGGAGAAAGGCTTGACATCGACTCAAGAACGCTCTTGAATCTTTCAACTATCGATGAGGTTGCAGGGTTCGCTGTCTACAGACCTCTGATTGGATTGGGCGAAATGGAAGTTCAGACTTTGGCTCGACGAATAGGCCTCTGCGAAGTCCGAGCACAAGGAGAAGAGAATGCAAGCATATCGCGAGAGGAGCCTGTGCTCATTGAACTCGATAGGATAAGAGCGATCGAGAAGGATCTCCATGTGGACCTTCTTGTCCAAAATGCATTGCAGAAAACCAGGAAGATCGATCTATAGGATTCCTACCTTTGACTTGGACTCTTCATCTCCAAACTCATGTCTAGACTCTTGGTGCTGTGTGTCAGAGAACCAAGACTCATTATATCCACACCTGAACTCGCATATTCCAAGATATTTGAAGCGTTGATTCCGCCGCTTGCTTCAAAGACGATGCCCCTTCTCATCCCCTTGCTTTTGAGTTGCTCTATTGCCGATCTGATCTCAGCCGGCGCCATATTGTCAAACATTATTATGTCGGCTCCTGCCTCGGCTGCTTCAATTGCTTCTTTTGCAGAAGTGACCTCAACTTCAATCTTCTTGGTGAACGATCCTTCTTTCGCTCTTCGTACCGCCTCCTTGATGCTTCCTGCCAATGCCTTATGGTTGTCCTTGATCAAGATTAGATCATCTAGGTGGAGTCTATGAAGATCTCCTCCACCGATCGCGACAGCCTTCTTGTCAAAATACAGGCAGCCAGGAGCCACCTTTCTCGTCGAAGCCACTTTGGCACTAGGATTGATTGATGTCACTTTGTCTTGAAGAGTTCTTGTTTCTGTGGCGATCCCGCTCATCCTGCAAAGAATGTTCAGCAGTGTCCTCTCTACGGTCAAAATATCTCCTGCATTGCCTTTCATACGTAGGAGAATAGTGCCCGGCTCAACCTTGGCACCATCTCTAACGAACGACTTAGGCGAGATGTCCATTGCCTCAAGTAGGATTTGCGCCTCCTCAATTCCCGCGATAACTCCTCTTTCTCTGGCGACAATTTCAGCCTCAACGAAGGCATCCTGTTGAACGACAAGCTGTGAGGTGATGTCTCCCTGCCCCACATCCTCCTTGAGAAAGGCCAGAAGTCTTTCCTTCACGAGTTCTCTCGGCAAGCTTAGCAAGAACGCTCTCTCCCCTGTGATAGTTGTTCAACGGCAGCAATCACTCTTTCTGTTCCGCCCATTCTTCGTGACAACTCTCCGATTTCCGCTGCATTTCTTGCATATTTCGGGGAGTTTAGCATATTTTGAATCGCTGGGAGAAGATGAGGAATGGAAAGCTCATCTGTTGCCAGGATCTCGGCCACTCCCAGCTCGAAAGCTCTGCGAGCATTGCCCAGCTGTTCTGGGTGATCCGGTATAGGTATGATCAACAGCGGCTTGCCATAGGCTAGCGAGCTCAGAATAGTGAGATGCCTTTACATACACATGAACCTATTGTAAAATTTGCAGCAGATATTTATGTAGTGGAATATAAATTTAAAATAG
>JALHTG010000101.1 GCA_022865705.1 Candidatus Bathyarchaeota archaeon
CAGCCACCGGAAGCTCAACTATCCGGTTCTCGAACAACGACCCAGCACCAACAGCCCCCGGCTTCCCGCTTGGCCTCGTGACCGTTAACGTGAGCGTCTTTAACGTTAGCACTCTGGCAGTCTGGCAGATACACATCAAGTGGAACGCATCCTTGCTGCGAATCGAAAACACGGCACTGAACGGCGACATGTCCATTCCGACAAGCAACATATTCGACATCTATCCAGACCCAACCGACCCAGCCATAGACAACGCTTTGGGTAAAGCTTTCTGGGTCGTGGGCATCAAATCGAGCGGTCCCACAAACGTCAGTGGCTCAGGAACCCTCTGCCAAATAAAGTTCAACGTGACCTTGCTGCCGACGCCTGCAGAGAACCTCACAACCACCTTGCACTTCATCGTATTTGGAGAAGAAGCGTTCTACACGAAACTAATTGACCCCGATTCCGCTCTGATACCCTACAACCCGACCGACGGCACATACAAGTACGAGTATGAAACGCCTCAACTGAAGAAGCCACGGCTCAAGGTTGTCCCCTCAACAGTTGTGAAGGGCACGCCCGCAGGGCCACCGATCAATGGCACGCCGAAGGCGTTCTTCAAGGTTGACATAGTAATAGACGAGGTTGAGACTGCGTCCATGCTCACCCTGATCGAGTTCGCCTTCAAATACAAGGTTGACCTCTTCAGACTGGTGCCACAAGGTATCAACAACGCGACCGAAGGGAACTTCATGAACAAAACCGTCTGGGCTCCCTATGGAACAGACTTCTTCACGATATGGGGAGGGAAGACGAGTGGCATAGAGAAGCAATACGTGATCGTGTCCATCAACCCGAACTCAAGCACAGGCGAATTCGACTGGGGCAACTTCCCAGACACAGGAGTACTACCCGAAACAGACAGAGTCATCTGCACATTCTACTTCGAAGCAACCGTTCAATTAGAGACCCCATGGGTCGGAAATGAGCCAAATGTCTTTGACATAGACTACATGTTCCCAGCGATGCCAGACCGCATGTTCCTCAACGCAGAGGACGAATGGATGCCCGGAAGGGCGCCAGTTGACGGTTCCTACATCATCTACGGATACGTGCTGGGCTTGATGATAGACGTCTACACACAGTATCCAGACCCATATGGTGGACAAGGACTCAATGAGACAAGTGACATGTTCTTCCCACAAGGAACTGTCATCCTCTATGCAAAGCTGACCTACAACGGTGACCCAGTGCAAAACAAGCCGGTAACCTTCCAAGTGTGGAACGAGGATGGATTCGTCAACTTCACAAAGACAGGCATGACAGACGAATACGGAATAGCGACCATAGTCTACGGCATAGAATGGCCGTGCACCGGCTCCGAGGACGCAATCTTCGGACTGTGGACCGTTGTAGCCTCGTCAACAGTCAGAGAAGGATTCACATGGGACTGGCTATGGTTTAAGGTCTACTGGCTCGTCTATCAACTCAAAGTGACAGCACCAGCATTAGGGATCGTGAAAGGCAACTCAGGCAACTTCAGCGTGAGCTTCATAAGCTTCAGAGAACAACCAATCGAAGTGCTCATCCACCTGGTTATCCTAGACGACCTCCAGGTACCGATAGGAAGAGCCTCAGTGTGGATAAGCGTAGGCGACCCAGCCTTGCCATGGTGCGAGAACAGAACCTACCCGGTCGACTTCAGCGTGTACATTCCGAAGTGGGCCTTCGCAGGAACAGGAGAAGTGGAAGTCTCAGCACTGAGCGGCTGGCCATCAATGGGCGGCTACGCATTCTGCCCAGAAGCAACAACGACGTTCGACATTATCAAATACACGGCGTAAGCGCAGAACCGAAACATCTCAACCCCTCTTTTTTTGGGTTCAAACACATGCAGATATTTTTTCAAAAGCCTTATTACGATAAGTTTTATAATACATTTGAGGAGTATTCCGATGCGACCGATATTTCCGCTGCTAACGGTATTGACAGCGATTCTTCTTACTTCACAATTAATCATTCCCGCATTGAGCTCGGGACCAATCTTGAGATTGACCGTCCACACGACCAAGCAATCCTACAACGTAGGCGAAGACATCGAAATCTACGGCGCCCTATACTATGAGTGGCAACCAAGCTATCCCGTCTCGGACATCGTGACCTTGCAAGTCAACTATCCTTCAACACACGGGCTATGCATGTTGAGAACGCTACCTACAGCCTCACTAGAGTTCAAAACCTGGGATGTCGAGATTCTTAGCTTGACTCCATGTGACGGGAGCGGAGACCCCAGAAGCACCTTTCTGAAGGGGACCCTTGGATACTTCAGCATATTATGGAAAAATAATGATGACATCTCACATTAC
>JALHTG010000102.1 GCA_022865705.1 Candidatus Bathyarchaeota archaeon
GACAATCATTCAATCTCGGTTCAGACTACTTCGGAGGCTGGCTTCAACCCAGATCTGTAAACGGTTTAGGAGACTATTTTGAGTTCGGTCTGTTACCTAAGATAAAAGGAGTGTACACAAAAGAACAACTGGCATTTACTGACGTTCCCTATATCAAGCCAAGAATTGATGCAGTCTTCTTGTCTCATGCTCACTTTGACCACATAAATCACATACGATTCCTGGATCCTAAGATTCCAGTGCATCTTGGAGCGGGCACCAAACTATTCCTGAAAGGTATGGAAGATACAAGTGGCTTCTCTGATTACGGAGAACATCATTATCATACTTTTCGAACTGGTGACAGAATCAAAGTAGGCAGTTTAGTGATAGAGCCAGTTCATGTTGATCATTCGATTCCAGCAGCGTATGGATTCATTATCTACACCTCGGAAGGCGCGGTTACTTATACGGGAGACCTTCGGCTCCACGGCCCTAGGAACGATTTAACGGAGGATTTCTTGGAGAAGGCGCGCAGTTGTGAGCCTATTGTCATGATTTCAGAAGGAACCCGAGTAGCTCAGGGCGACAGAAGATCCAACTATTCGGAAGAAGAAGTGAAGAAGACTGCTGATGAACTTGTTTCAGAAACAGGCAAGATGGTATTTGTAGCTCACGCTGGTCGCGACATGGATCGATTCAGGACGTTCTATCAAGTTGCGAAGAAAACTGGTAGGAAACTCGTTATTTCGCCAAAAATGGCATATCTGCTACGTGGCTTACTGGACGACAAACGTCTCAATCTTCCTGATCCTATCAAAGATGACGATATCCTCGTGTACTATCGAAGAAAGCGGTCTGGCAAGTTTAGTGAATCTGACTATTACGTTTGGGAGAGAGAGTTCATGGATAAGATGGTGACCCATGAGTTTGTGGCCAAGAATCAGAGAAGACTTATCATGAATCTGGATTTCCACAATCTAACAGAACTCGTTGACATAAGGCCTTCTCGTGAAAGCCATTTCATTCATAGTATGAGTGAACCGTTCAGCGAAGAAGACCTGGAAGATGACGCGCTGCATAATTGGATAGACCATTTTGGCATGAAGTTCTATCAACTACATGCATCAGGCCATCTCAGCGGAAAACAGGTTGCATCTTTAATTCACACAATTAAACCCAAGAAAGTCTTTCCAATACATACAGAAAACCAACACCTCTTCAAGAGATTCGCCCCACAGACGCAGATGGTTGAACACGGAAAGGCATACACGCTGCACTAGAGACTGAACGCCAGCGCGCGCGCAGCGATTCGATCCTACGTCGTTTTAACGGCCGGCCGGCCCGTCGGAATAGATGAAGGAAGATTTCGGAGGTCGCCCAAGTATCCCAGCTTATGTTACCTTCTACTTGACGCCCCTGTTCGTTGCGTTTCCTGAGGAGTCGAGCGATTTGGCTGGAAGCCTTTTATTTTCATAGATTTAGTTGGAGGCAGGGCGTTCAAGAGGAGATCTCTGGCGACTATGGACTTGGACTTTGACTGGATAGTAGACAAACGTGTTGCTGGTTGCGAAGGAGCACGCACTGAAAGCGATTTGGAATATCTCAAGAATAAGGGGATAGGGGCTCTGGTTCGATTGGCTCCAGAAATACCCATGACAAGGACACGGGTGGAAGCGCATGGCGTAGAAGATTTTTACGAACCTGTAAGAGACCGAGCAGCACCATCTCAAGACCAGATTGACCGCGTTCTCGAATTCATTCATTGTGCTCTCGATCAGGGAAAGCGAGTTGCAGTTTCCTGTAATGCTGGGCATGGCAGGACCGGGGCAATACTTGCATGCTATCTTGTCTCTGTCGGCTGTACAGTGGAACAGGCCAAAGAACAGCTTCTTAGATACCGACCCGATTGCGAGGAGGCCCTGAAGAATCCTGACCAGATGGATGCCATCAACGAGTTCGCGCGTCGATCTCACCGAAGCGCATCCGACAAGTAAGTGCAATAGTGTTACTGAAAGATCACCTACTAGAAAAGGTCTTCAAACATTAGTTAGTCACATTTTCGAGTCTAAACTAGTAATCACTAGAGTGGTGCGGCCGCCGGGACTCGAAGCGCCAGCCTGCACTCTTTTGGATTCAGCAAATCAGTCGCAGATATCTCCTGATCTATGAAGACATTTGCATGCAGACTAGGCCTAGAACCTGAAAAGGCTCTCTTACAGAACTCTTTTGCCGAGATTCGTAGAGTTCATGCAACTATAGAGGATCATGAACGAGCCGAGACAAGGGCTCTAAGCACGGCAACCAAGGAACTCATTGAGAAGGAGCTATTTTCTGGCTTGCTGAGGCAAAATCGAACGCGTGGACTGAGTTGGCCAAAATGAGGCTGAGGATGTTTGAGTTCGTGGGTTGTCTTACAAAGAGTATCTTCTTGTCCTTGGCCAAAGAATACCCTAGTTCTACAGTGGTTCCTGTTCCGTAATATTCCTCGCCATTCTTCTCATTTACGATGACAACTAAATCAGCATGATCAATTTGAGCGAAATAGTCTTTCATCAGCTCTGAACGTCTTGCTATGGTCTCCTGTGTTTCAACACTGAATCCATGGTGTGCTTCAATGCAAGGCTTAGACAGTTCCATATGGCGATTGTCAGGGAATACGTTTTGTTCACCGTACTTCTGTTTGAATCGGTCAAGCACTTCCAAGAAATGCCCCATATCCCCAAAACTTCCGCACACAACCACCTTCAGTTCGAACCGCCTTTTCTTCTATCTGTCGTCATACCGACGATATTGATATGTCTTATCTAGATCATTTTTGTAGAGTCTTTCATGCAAATGATCACGGGCGATCAAGGGGCGGCACCAGGCGCACGCGCTTCTAACAAGGTCCTTTACATCTGGGATCAGCGATAGTCACATCGCCATACTTGTAAGACATCATGACTCTGCACCCCGACATACATTCCGGATGAAGCTCGCACGCACGACATTTTCCTGGAGGATTGGAATGAAAATCTCTGATGAATTGTAGCAGCGGTGAATACTTCCAAATCTCCGAAAGAGTGGAGCCAGATGCACGTAGATTTCCAGCTGAGAATATTGCTCTTCCGGCCGAAGCCGTGCAAGGAAAGACGTTTCCGAATGCATCAATATGCAGACGATTCTCCGCTGCTAGACAAGAGTTGTGGCCCGGCAGGATTCTTAAACTCTGATATATCGACCTTGTGCAGAACCCGCCATACAGCTCAACGTCGATTTCCTCTTGGATCTTGGATAACTGGTCATTCAGACACATGGTCTCTCTCGCGTCAGGCGCAATACTAGTGAAGATGTTGTAGGCTCTTCCCGTTGGTGAGAGCGACAAAATTCTAAATTTCTTACACCCTTTTTCCGAAGCCATTCTAATCAGCGGGCTAATCTCATGAAGATTGGCTTTCATTGGAACGATGTACACCGTGGCATTAACACCAGTCTCAAGCAATTCCACAAGGCCTTTCAGCGTGAGTTTCATGGATCCATTTGTTCGCGTGATGGAGTCGTGGGTTTTCGAGCTTGATCCATGAAGTGGAATGGTCACGTCACATTCCATGCGTCGAAGCTCTTCAGCCGATTTGCGAGATATCTTTGTTCCATTGGTATGCAAGTGGATTGCAATACCAAGCTCGTCTCGGCAGAAGCTTATGAGTTCCTGCAGCTTTCTCTTGCGAAGAAATGGCTCTCCGCCTGTGAATCCAATTGTCTTTAGACCTAGTCGTTGCCCCTCATGCAAAATGTGCTTTGCCTCATCAACAGACAATTCATGGGCTGCCCCGTGGTCCTCTGCAGAGCAATGGATGCAGTCAAGGTTGCACCCCCTTGTAACCTCTAAATCGATATGCTCTAGGTTTCGATTCGAACGAGCCTGATAGCCAATCTGACAGGAGCAATCTCTCACTTGTGTCGACCACACACTCGCCAAACTATCATATAGTACGTTCCTTCTGTGCCAGGTCTTGAGACCATGCTTCTGCCGTCTTCCTCCTGATGATCTCCTCTATCCGCAGCATAACCTGTAAAAGCCGCCTAGGATATTGAGGTCAGAACACAACAAGTATGCCCATTTCCTTTCAAGATTCTAATCTCATGAACTGTGGTGCTACCTTCCAGTTGAACCCCGTTGACTTTCCCAGATAGATACGGCCGTCTCGCTTAAGAGTGAGCTTCTCCAGGCGATGAATCTCCGAAATGTACCGAGCAGTCGCATCGGGGGTGTCGTTCAGTAGCTGCAATAGAAGTCGTGTACCCCATTCGTCGATGTACCGGAAAGTTCGGAATCGGTTGTCAACCCGATTTCCACGCAAGTACCCGGTCAAATCACGCAGTGGAAAACCAGGCGCGACAAACCTTGCTTCCTTGGCGGCCAGTGCATAGTCGTCCAACTGAGGCCGTTTCGAACGCCGTTTGACCGGTGGAAACTTGTAGTGCCAGCCTATGCGATAGTATCCAGTTAGCACCCGGTCGTGCGCACGTTTTGTGGTGAAGAAGTGTACGTCAATTCCCTGCCTAACCATGCGCGCGCGCATACCTCTGTCACACCTACTGAATAATCCGAACGTCAGCGTCTCAAGGTTAGGATCTGGCTTTGGATCTTTCTCGTGTGATATCTCTCTAACGGGTATGTGTGAAAGAGGATCACTGTAGTAGAAAGACAAGGCTGCCTTGCCACACCTAGGAACAAGAGGGCTCCATGGTGGATTAGGTGGACGGACACGGAAGTGGGAAGACCTCCTCTTTCTTTGTGACGTTCGACTACCTATTGACAAATCTGACTGCATAGCTACTGGCAAAGCAGACCGATTAATCTTTTCGCTACTACGGACAGACACGCACATAGTCTCGCTCTAGGAGAACGACATCTGCCGCAAGGCAACCCAGCAGAACGATTATATGATCCGAATATGGCACACGTACATAGCAGTGAACTGGTTTGGCGCGCCGCATTTTCATATCCTTTCAGCACGATGACAGAATGCAAGCCCAAGGTTTCAATCTATTACGCTGGAATCCGAACGTCCCCGTTGAATTCGTCGGAAGGCATCTCCTGAGCCCGGTTGAGAGTGAAGACCCTGAATACATACGTCGCAAGATAAGAGAGCAACTTGATGGGATTTCCCTCACAGTTGTGCTCATCGGAAGGAACACTGCTAATAGCGAATGGGTCGATTTCGAGATACGCGAAAGCCTGGCCCGTGGAAAAGGGCTTCTCGGAATACGAGTCAAAGACGCAGGAAAAGTGGATGCTCCTCCTGCATTGGTAGAAGCTGGTGCCAAGATCATAGATTGGGATCCAGATGTCTTTGCAGACGAGTTTGAGAGAGCCTGCCTAATAGCCGATCGTCCTGAGCTGGGCCCTCCGATGAGACGCTGGGCTGCAGAGGGGGGCTGTATTCGTTAGGACAAGCGTCTCGTTGACCATGTGGTGTGTTCCCGACTGATTGTGTTCTCAACGTCTATCACAATCTGTTCTAACTCCTCTTCCGACGAAGCCTGGCCCAATTGAGCTTCTAGACTCATCAACTCTTGTGTAACGAGTCCATAAGACCGAGATAGCTCTAAGTAACTTCTAGCACTGATCCATGAGGTTGTTGCTGCTACTGCTGTGGTCAGTATTCCTATTGAGTTCACAAATAGATTCTGGATGATCCCTATAATGACGACAGCAAATGCTGCGATCTGCAGCATCCAGATGATGATCTGCCACTTGCTTTCCTGAGATTGGTTCGATTTCGTCCTATCAGCATACCAAGTCCTTTGATCATGAAGTCGGTTTTGAACGTAGAACTGCCTGCGATCCTCAAAACTTCTCTTTCTAACCTCCTTCATGAACCTGGTAACTTGATCGCCCTCCTTCAAATGGGGTGCCAACTTATCTGCAACAGTAGGCTGGGAGGCCAAGATCTTTTTTGTGCGGTCGAGGAAAACCCCTTCTGCGACAGAATCCCCCAGGTTGCGATCGTAAGGCTGTACCTTCATTATGAAGTTCCACGTCTCCTTTTTTACGGATTCCGCAATAAAGCGACAGCTAAACCAAATCATGTTGAACTTTCTTCTGTCCGCAATAGCGGTGACGGCTAATAGAACGATAAAGAAAATCGCCAGAGAAGCGGTCGCAGGGGTTCTAAGACCGAATGTTTGATTTGATGCAAAAGGTGCAATAGCCGAGATAGCAATCAGCAGTATGATTCTTGCTCGCACGAACAGGAAGTGATGTTCTTGGGCACGGACTGCACAGGAATCACTTGCTTGGTATGATATTGGGTAATCCTGCAACTCCAAGGCAAGTTCGCCTAAGTGTACTATGTCAGAACCCTCTATAAGCGTCATCTACGATAACACCCAATCTTGAGTACCTATGCTCAACTACCAAGAGCGAATTTCTCGGATTCGGGCAATCTCAGCTTTCTGGCACCTTCAGTTTGAGGTGTCTAGGAAGCAACAACTTTCAGATCCGTCATCGTGTGATAATCCATATGCCACGCAGTAACTGAGCGGTTTGCTGACTGCACAGAGAGCACTCCATGGCCTTCCTTTGGAGTTCTATGGTGCCCCAAGATCACTTGATGGAATCATTTTCTTCTTCGTTGAGGAAGGTCAGTTCAGCGAATCGTCTTCTTACAGCTTCTCGGACGAAGTCGCTTGCGTCTATTCCTTTTGCCTCGCTGATTTTGCGGAGTAGCTCAGCATCTCGTCTTGAGAGTCGAAAAGCGAAAGTTTCACTCAAATCGTTTGACACTGAGACCACAGTGTAATGCACTGTGCTGCATATTCTTATCTATTCTGAACACGAGAGCGACAGTTGATCAGGCGGATGCATCCGTAGCCTTCTATCCGGCGCTTCGGCGCTGTCCCTAACGTGGGTGTGATTATGACAAATCATCAGCTGTGGCACAGCGGAGTCAGAGATTCTCCTAGTCCTCGAATAGGGGATCTATTGAATTCCACTGAGAAGAATCACCGCGGCCACCAGTCGCGAGAAGAACACAACCAAGTCAGAGAGTTCAAGGCCAGACGCAGATTTGAAGCGCCTGCGGCACGACAAGAGCGCAAACGAATTTTCGGCTACTACGAGGACAAGAAAACCGGCAAAACCTTCACGAAGACGCAAATCAAAAGATTTGTCGACCAAATCAGGGAAGGCCACGTTCCAACCGACGCGATCGACAAGGACTCCTTGGTCTATCATCCTCCAGAATCGCAGAAAGACATGATTGACAGTATAGGTGAAGTCTACATTCCCAGACTCGCCTCGTATCCGGCGCTCGGCATAGGAGAAGGCGAAGTTATCCGCGACCCCAAAATCCCCTTTGAGCACCCAGTTTTGAAGTGCGCGCGCGGCGCTCTTCTTAGCCTGTGTGTTATCGCAGGTCAATACCTCTATGAACTCGGCTTCATCCTTGCAGAAGCTTTTGTATCTCGGTTTCTGTGTTGTCTGCTTTGATGAATATCGGTACGTTCTCCATGCCTGTTGCTATGTAGCTTGATAGAAGCCATTCTCCTGGCGCAAACTCCAACGTCTTCTCCAATATGCCTTGATCGATTGTGAAAGTGTTGCTGACTAAGCTACGATCATATGGTCTGGGCATTGGTCCCACAAAGTATGTGTGCAACTGTTGCAGCGCGTTCGTGTTGAGATATGCTATTCGTTGGGTGGCCAGGCAGCCTCCCAACCCATACTTCCTGCCCTGTCGAAGCAGCGTCTCGACCTGTATCGTGCATTCTCTCTCTATTCCCCTCGCCTTGTCATATGCCGGTATGAACTCCTGTGTCTCATCGAACACCAACAGCACCAAGGGTTCGACTTTGAACTCCTTCTTCCTACTCATCAGAACTGTTCTCGAGAGATTGATGGCTAGGGATTTTATGAGGTTTGGATCGACGATCGAGAGGCAGACGAGTCTTTCTTCTCCTTCAATCAAGTTGGCTATTGTCTTTGTGTTGTATCCTTCCTCTTCTTTCGGCTCTTCTGCTTCTCCAAGTCTCTCGTTCAACGTGTCTCTTGTCTGAGCCCAACCGTAGAGGCCGCTGTTCTTCCATATCTTGAACTTCTCCACCGCCTCAAGCGACGTCTTACTTAGGAAATCAACGAACTTCTCGTCCATCGGATCTGCACGATCAAGCTTCTTCTCTTTCATATATTGGAGAACGGCTCGTTTGATGGTCTCTATTGCTTCTAGGCTTGTGGCCCTCTCCACGTTCTCCTCAGAAAGCAAGCTGAGTTGATGGAGCATGTCCTCATACGTTAGGCCGCTTGAACTGCGCTCCGCGTAATGGCCAACCCTGTCCTGACTCATCATCGCTTCGAAAGCTTTCTTCGCTGTCACGTTCTTCTCGAATCCTCTCGGCTTGACAACTATCTTGTACAACTGATCAGCACTGGAGACAGGGCCTTCCAAGATGATCTTTGAAGGGACCGTAGGGTCCGAGAAAACGTCGAGAAGAAGGAAGGGGTACTCCATGGAGATGTCGAAGATCACGATCTTCGTGTCTTTCGTGTGATAGATCAGTCTGCGAAGAATGTTCGAGAGAAGATTAGACTTACCAGAACCTGTGAATCCAAAGATGCCAAAGTGGTATCGGACGAGTCTCTCAAAGTCAACGTAGATCGGTACTCGTTCCTTCTCATTCTCAAACATTTTCACGGTTCCGAGGCGCGGATCCTTGCGTGCGTCAAGCGTCGTGTCGATCTTCTGCCATGGCCTCCCCATCCTTTCCAGTATTGTCTTGTTGTACATTTGGTGTATCGTGTTCTTGTTCAGTATGCTCACGCATTCCCCGATCACCGGGTACGTGAATCCTTTCACATATTCAGGTCCCGCCTTCCCATCCAAAACAAGATCGTAGTTGAGAGGGATCGCCGACATCTGAATCATCATCGTCGACTTGTCATCCGTATCCCAGTCCTGAACTGCCTGCTGAATAATCTCGAACTGGTACGGGTAGTAGCTCTGATCAGTCAGCCCCTTCAACCCGTAGTGTTCTGGTCCCAGCCTCGAAATCTCGAGCAGACTGAATCTTTTTGGGCCTTGAGGTGAGGATTTGAAGTTCCTGACCGCAAGAAGCATACCCTCCTCCAGCAACCCCATCAGGTCCTTCTGGTACTCCGCCTTCACCTGGCACTGGTACTTGGCCGTTACGCCCGTCGTCTCCGACGGCGCCTCAATTCCTCGCGCGGCCCATACTGCGCTTAGCCTAGCTGAGAAACGTCCTCCCAGATCCGTAAAGAGCTCATGCTGTTCTTCTGGCATACTCGATCTCAGCCCTCCTTTCGCGGAAGGTGTTCATGTAGAACGAGAACCTTCGGAGCCTCGGATTGTTCGCCAACCACAACCCCGTAGCCTCAATAATACCCTTAACCCGTAATCTCAGCTCTTTAGCTATCTTATCCGCTATGAACATCGGCTTGTTGTGACCAAAAACCTCAGGTATGCTCCTGGCGCTCATCGCCTTCAAAAGAACCATCATCAGATTCTGCATCTCGTTGGGAATAGACTTGTCCCGATAGAAGATGGGTTCCACAGGCTCCACAGCCGTATAATCATGCTTGAAACTCACTGTCTCTTTCCCATCGAACTCCGGATACGCAAGCCTATCAACGAACAACACATTGCTTCGCAACATAGGATCTCGATCAGCCGCATCAAGCTGAAGATAGGTCTTCACGAACAGTCGCTCAGGAATTATCCGGTTCCTAACAGCCCCACTAACATACCCAACCCGATTCTGAAAATCCGGCACGATCGTTTGAAAAGCCACATCGTACTCGATGAGACTCCAAGGAACCTGCACTTTCTCGTGGTTCAACATGCTGACAGCCTGGAGAAGCATCCGATCCGTTGTCGGAATCTTCTCCAAATCCTCCCGCTCCACCTTCCACATCCCCGACCCAACACAAACAGGGATCACATGGCTCCTGAAGTCACGGGCCGTCGTATCCTTCGTCACTCCGATCAAGAGACATTTCCTGGTCCAGCACTCCTCAATGAGCATGTGGATCGTGAAGAGAGTGAGCAAAGCCAGGTCATGAGTGGTAAACCAAACCTCCTTCCCATGTTTCTTGATCCGCATCGGATTGGTCGAGGATTCCTCGAAGAGGTGACGTGTAGTTGCCAGGACCAGTTTCTTCGCTCGATCCCAACTTCCAACATATCTCGGATTGATCCGGTAGCTGCCATTGGACTCCAGCAAGAACTTCTCTTCAACAGACCTAGACAGGTATCTCTCAGCTCTCTTCACCCTGTCATCGCCCTTGATCCCTAGCTCCTGACATATCTCATCAAGGGCCATTGGCCTCTTCGTCCGTTCAAGCAAGTAGATGATGGCGTATCGAAGATAGTCTCCACGGGGAGAAGGAGTTCCAAGCGTGTCGTTGATGATGCGGTGCCGAGCAAGCTCAATCTCATTCATGTCGAAAGCCGTTCCATCCACTTCCAAGTCGCATATGGCGCACTCCGTCTTCCACCTCTTCTTCCTCGAAGTATCAAGCATCAAATTCCCCCGCATGCTCGAGAGACTTCTATCAAGAAGCAAAATGCGAACATTCTCAGACGCGACCATATGATACGCCAAGTAGAACTCCGAAAGAGTCATGATCCAATTCGCAATCGTGGAATTATCAACAACAGCCTGCTCAGTCATCGGCTTCGTAATCGCACTCTCAGCCCTCTGCCCGCCCGCTAGAATAGTCTGATCCACATCTTGAACCAGATCCACATAGATCGGAACACAGCTCGACACCCCTCTTCCCCGCTCAACAAACCCAGTCTCATAAGTCACACCCGGCCGCGAACCCTTCCCAAACTCAACCTCACCCGTCACGGCATAGGCTCCACCCCAGAAAACCGCCAAACCCCCCGTCAGAACCTGATCCATAGAACCGTCGACCGCCGCGTACTTCACCTTACTCGCACCGAAGAACCTCGACGCCGTCTCATACGCCAGATCAAAACTGAAGTCCGACACAATCAGATTATGTAGAAGCTTATCATACAGATCCTTAGCAGCTTCAAACCTACCCCTAGAATCATCAACTTGACTTTCGGCCCCAGCCTTCAGAAGCTCACCGGTCCGCTTCACATGCGAACTCAACAAAGACGAAATAGAAAGACACCCCTCACCGAAATCTATCCCGGCCCTAAGATAGGCATCACCATATAGAAAGATGTTCGTGAGAAGCGCGCACGCCGAAATCTAGACCTCTCTCTTGAGAAGCTGGAAGAAGTGGGTAGCGCAACCGCATTCATCCGTGCAAGAAAAGAACAATTGACCCAAGGTGTTCTAGCGAACGGTTAAGTGCGGACCACGCCAACACTGTGATACCTGAGACGGTTCTTGAACGCGAGTTGATGCATATGTCTGAAACAACACTCAGGCGCTTACGTGCCATCCGACGAGAGCTAGAAAGTAGGGTGCGGGAAAGCGCAATAATCGTGGTGTTAATGGGAGCTAGCGGACAAGGACTTAGTCAGAGAAGAAGACTGCGAAGTGCTCTATCACGCAGAGGAGTCCTTGCTCTTGTTCCTGAGGATGACTTTCCTAGAGACATCGCGCCATCTATAGTAGAGAGAGCAATGCTTTCAAGAGCAGATATCGATCTTGCTTTTATCAACTTAAAGTCATGGGGAACCGCAACCGAGTTCGGACAACTCCATCAAATCGGAAGAACTGCCCGAAAGCTCAGAGTCCTCGTCAATCCCGAGCATCATCCTCTCCATGGCAATTCAAGAAGCTATCTTACAGACCTATACTTGACTCATCTCGCTGCATACGGCCACATCTATCCAGTTACCACAACTCGACGACCACCATTCCCATCTGTCAAGAAAACCGTTATGAAGTTGGCCGTCAGGTACGCTCAATGGAAAGCATTGCGGTAGGTCAAGATATCTTTACCAGGTCAACATTTATATATCTCTTCAACTCCAATGTTTATTGTGTGAGAAAAGATGAGAACGAAACAGATTCTTAGCGAACTCAGAATGTATGGCGCTCTCGATAACGGGAGTAGGTTACGGGCATATTTGGCTCTGTCTGAGAGTCCCGGTATCGGTTTCAATGAGCTGGCACGGAGGGTTGGTTTACAGAAGGGGTTGCTGGCTTACCATTTGGGTGTGCTAAAGGCTGCAGGACTTGTCAAAGTGAGATATGGGCGGATGAGCAAGGAGACTTCGAAATACTATCCGACAGGGGAAGGCAAGAGACTGCTAGAAAAGCTAAATTCGAAATAGCGAGCGCAGTGTTAGAGAGATGGACTGGTTTCGGCGCCTTCTTCAACGCATTATGCACCTAAGCACATAGCGCGCGCCCTGTGGCTTCCCGTGGTATTCGGCGACGGTTCGTTTTCGTTCTCCTTGCCAAAGCAAACCTGTTCTTCACGCTTTCGAAGGAAGCTCCCACGATCTCAATCTTCTTCAGGTCTCCTTCTCCAAGACCTCGCTTAACAAATTCCCGTATCACAGGCATCTTATCAGTATTCAAACCGGCAAGAGCAGCGCCGACCGTCTCAACGGCGACAGCATCTCTGCCTACCAGCAGAGTATTCATTCGAACTGGACCACGGCCTGCACCTTGCCACAGGTGTGTTCCATCAAGCACGGCGAGATCTATTCCACCAATTGCTTCGTAGATATCAGCGAGAAGTTGCGGGAGTACGCTGTGGTATTTTGCTTTCTTTGGGTCTGAAACGCAACCAAACAGGTTCTTCAATATGCTTCCTCTCTCGAAGCTGCGAAGTATGTGGGTGCTCACGAAGACATTTGGCTTGAAAAGCACATGTGACAACTTCATTTCTTGACCAGCAATCCTCACGTTTCTAGTCTCTGTGTCGTCCGAAAGGTTGAAGGGCGTCACCCGTTCGTCGAAAATCTTCTTCCAGATCTGAAGCCTTTCCAGGCCTTTGCCCCTGTAGTTGTCAGATTCCGCAACCCAAATCTTTGGAGCCTTATCGAATCTGTTGACGATTGCGTTCACCACATTCACGGATGTGTGATTCGCAGCTTTGTGGCTGAAGACCCCTACCTTGACAACTACAGATCTCTCAGTATTCTTCAGATCATCTATTCCTCCGATCAGGTGCAGCGCTGGCTCAAACCAGTTTGCGCTCTCCTCGTCAAGATCGACTATGGCAACTTTCGAGATCAAAACGACACCCCATCAAGACACGGTATTCTTTACGGAATAGCACGCACTATGTCAAATCTGTTTCACATTAGGTTATCGCGTAGCGCGCGCTATGAATGGACCTAGCCCTTAATGGTGCTGGCTAGATTGTGAAGGGTCGACGGCTGTAACTTGTAGAATACCCATTTCCCCATTCTCTCCGATTTGACTACAGCATTCCTTTCAAGGAGGTTGAGGTGATGAGAGGCATTGGGTTCTGTCAGGTCTAGCGCTGCCATAATCTCGCATGTGCACATAGGCCTTTTCCTGAGCAGATGGAGAATCTTGATTCGGATAGGATCGGCTAGAGCTTTGAGAACGTAGGAGCGTTTCTTCACTTCTTCTTCATCTATTTGCCCGACAAGTGTCCTTAGTTCTCTGATGTGTTCTTGAACGTTTTCTGTAGAGCATAGGCCTGACTCGAGCAGTCTTCTTAGTCTGGCCTTGTACTCTGTCTCGCTCATTCGTTATCATGTTTGGTTGGTTTGGCAAAGTATATAAGTTGATAGATAAACGATCTTCGATCTGTTCAACCGTAACGCGCTGAGATGAATAAACGTTGGTAAGCGAATCAGTGTCAGAAGAGAAATCGCTTGGCATTTTCGAGAAATATCTAACGCTTTGGATAGCGATATGCATAGTCGCAGGGTTGCTAGTTGGAAGATTCTTTCCGCAGTTCGGACAATTCATGGATTCTCTCAAGTTCGGCAAGCTGTCGATTCCAATAGGGATTCTGCTGTTCTTCATGATGTATCCGACGGTTCTGGGCATACGTTTCAGCGACATCAAGCAGGCTTCAAGGAAACCGAAACCTTTGCTTGTCACGGTAATCGCCAACTGGGTCATAGCCCCACCGCTGATGACTCTCTATGCAAACACGGTGTTGGCCGGGAACCAGCAGTACATAGCAGGGGTCATACTTCTCGGACTGTCGCCTTGCACGGCCATGGTCATGTGGTGGATGTTTCTCGCCAAAGGCGACATGGCTCAAGGGCTGATCAACACTTCCATCAACGCCTTACTGATGCTCTTTCTCTACGCTCCCCTTGCAGCCCTATACCTGGGAATAAGCAGTATACATGTCCCTTGGGACCTAATCGCTATCAGCGTCCTTGTCTTCATCGCGCTTCCAGTTGCGTCAGGTGCAATCTCCAGAAAACTGATAATTGAAAGAAAAGGAGAGGACTGGTTCAATAACACTTATCGAACAATCGTCGGAAAAACATCCATTGTTGCTCTACTGACAACCCTCATCGTTCTCTTCTCATTCGAAGGAGAAATCATCCTCAACAATCCGCTCCTGGTGGCTTACCTGGCAGCTCCAAACCTGATGCATTACGCTACAATGATCGCGTGGACATATCCTCTTGGATACCTATCAGGTTGGGCGTATGAGACCGCCATTGATACCACGCTCATAGGATCGAGTAGTCATTTCGAGGTTGCAATAGCAGTCGCCACAACACTCTACGGCATCGGATCGGGAGCAGCATTGGCAACAGTCATAGGGCCGCTGATGGAAGTCCCACTGATGCTTTTATTGGTTAAGCTTGGCCTTCGCACGAGAAAGTACTTCCCACGAAAGAGACACTGACCGCACCCGAAAAAAGGAAGACAGTAACAGGCGAAGGTGAAGCCAAGATGAAAGAGAACGAGACAAGGAGAGTTGTCATGGATCGTCATTCCAGAATAGCAAAGAGTAATGGAACTTGCTGTGCGTCAAGTTCCTGCTGCGGAAGTACTGGCAGAGCGCAAGACATCGGCAAGAAGATAGGATACACTCAGACGGATCGCGCGCGTTACTGTGGGGTCAGACCGAGTACATGCAAGGTCGGGAGCGTAAATTGAGCGAGTTCCTGAGAACTGTCTTCGGCAAGTTCGAGCTTCGGGTACGTAAAGGCTACTACTATGTCGAGGATGGCTTCTGGATTAAAGTGGAAGGAAACAGAGTCAGACTCGGCATGACTGATTACTTGCAGAGGACAGTAGGCGACGCAGCGTTCATTGAACTCGTCAAGAAAGGAACGAGAGTAGAGAAGCAAACAGAGATTGGAACATTGGAGACTGCGAAGGCAGCCATCTCAATACTCTCTCCTGTATCCGGGACGGTTGAGGAAGTTAATGGCATGCTTGACGAGAGACCTGAACTCGTGAACTCCGATCCTTACGGGGAAGGCTGGTTCGTCGTCTTGGCACCAAATAGCCTTGAGAATGATTTGGAGACGCTGATGACTGCTGACGATTACTTCAAGCTGATGCTCAAGAAACTGGAGACAGAGCACACCACGGTTGGAGCCTAAAAGCGATGAAAGCTTCACCGTCTGAAAGAGTAATAGTGGTCCCGTGCAGTGGAATTGGGAAACCACTCGGCAGCGTAAGCAGGGAAGCTGTTTACGAGCTTGTTGAGAATACTAGGAAAGGAGTCACGGAGACCATTTGTCTCGCTCTTCTTGTCAGCGGAGACAAGGAAACTCTTCAACTTGTACGGAACAGCAGATGCATCGCGGTAGATGGGTGTCCGATGCAGTGTGCCGAGAAGAATCTCAAACATGTGGGTGGCAACTTGGTCGCCAGTTTCAGAGTTGTTGATGCTCTTAAGCAGAACAAGAAGTTGAAACCAAAGTCGGTTACTTTCCTGGATCGCGATGGATTAGAGCTTGCCGCAGCGGTTGCCAGTCAGGTGGCTAGGAAGGTAGACGAGATTTTGACGGAGTGAGCTGTGATCGTGAACCTTCCAGAAAGGAAAGTCGGCATTGTATCGTGTAGTGGAGAAGGATGTGTAGAGGGCACGGTATCAAGGATAGCGACTCGCCTAGTTCTGGAAAAAATCCATCCCGAGAACACTGTGACGATCTGCCTTCCCCTCTTTCTCGCAGGAGGCAAGGAAGAGCGAGCTTTCGCAAAAGATTACCCAACTATTGCAGTCGATGGCTGCGACAAATTATGCGCGAAGACTGGTACTGAACGTCATAGCGGCAAAATCGCATCGTCAATAGTGGTCACCGAGTTGACGAGCGGTCCAAACCGTTTAGGGTCAGGGTCCAGACGGAAGCTGAGCGATGAGGACTTGGCCCTGGCCGAGAGTGTAGCGGAGAAGATAGCTCAAGAAGTAGACAAGATCTTGAATCGCTGGAGATAGAGAGATGCCTGTATACACAACCAAGGTGGTTTGGAGAGGCGGCCATGACGGTGAATTGACTTGCGGTAACGGTCCAAAGATGGCTTTCTCAGCCCCTCCGGTGCTTCAGGGGCGTTCTGGCGTCATGACTCCAGAGGATGCCTTTGTTGCGTCCCTGAACATGTGCTTTCACCTGATGTTCGTCTGGGCGGCTGAACGCTTGAAGATTCACCTAGTCTCCTATCAGTGCGAAGCTGAAGGCCACGTGGTCGACCTTCTTGATCGAACCTCCACGATCGAACGGGTCGTGCTCAAACCAGTAATCAAAGTCAAGGCAGAATCAGCCAAACGAGTGGGGAAAGCACTGGAATGGGCTCGCAAGTACAGCTTGATTGCAAACTCAATCAAGGCGCCAGTTCTGATCGAACCAAAGATCGAGAGCGAACCTTAAGCGCGAATGGACCACACGCAAGTCGTTTCGAGGCTTTCGCGCCTACTCAAATAGCGGGCGCTTGGCACCTTTTGAGAAACATCTAACGCTTTGGATAGCGATCTGCATAGTTCTGGGTTTGGCTGGTTGGACGGTTTGCTCCTGAATTTGGCCAATTCATGGATTCTCTCAAGCGAGCGCTATAGTAGTCTTCACACATAGAACGCGCAGGCTACTGGCCGTAGCCTTTCTCTAGTGCCCAGATACCAGTAGTGGTTAATTCTGATTTTTCAGAAAAATCAGAAACCTTAATTAGCCGAAGTGCAGGCTTCACGGGAGAACAGTCATGGTTAGGAAAGGTGCGGATAGGCCTGCTTGCATGACGGCAGATGGGAGAATCGGTTGCTGCAAGGTGGAATCTGTGGTGAGTGTGGATGATAGGGGGCAGATGGTGCTTCCCAAGGACGTGAGGGAAAAAGCCGGAGTTCATGTTGGAGACAAGTTAGCAGTCGTAAGTTGGGAGAAGCAGGGAAAAGTGTGCTGTATCTCACTGGTCAAAGTTGAAGATATGGCAGCCATGGTGCGAGATATGCTTGGGCCTATGATGAAGGAGATATTACAGGAATAGAGTTGGAGGTGTTTGATATGAAAGAGGATCAGATCAAGAAGGTTGTGCGACAGAAATATGGAGAACTAGCTAAAACAGAGAGGTCATGTTGTGATGCCGCCAGTTGCTGCGGCCTTCCGGAGACGGTGAGCAAGAAGATAGGCTACACAGATGATGAGCTCAGGGCAGTCCCTGAAGGCGCTAATCTGGGTTTGGGCTGCGGGAACCCTGTCGCCATTGCGTCGCTGAAAGAAGGAGAGACGGTTCTCGACCTTGGGTCGGGTGCAGGATTCGACTGTTTCCTTGCCGCGAACAAAGTTGGCAAGACCGGTAAGGTCATCGGTGTAGACATGACGCCCGAGATGATAGAGAAAGCTCGACACAATGCTGAGAAAGGAAACTATGAGAATGCGGAGTTCAGACTCGGAGAGATCGAGAACCTTCCAGCCGCCGACAATTCTGTTGATGTGGTAATCTCGAACTGTGTCATCAATCTATCCCCAGACAAGAAGAGAGTCTTCACTGAGACATTCAGAGTGCTGAAGCCAGGGGGAAGATTCATGATCTCAGACATTGTCCTGACGAGAGAGCTTCCGAGCGCCGTAAAGGAGTCCGTGGAGGCATATGTTGGCTGTGTCGCCGGAGCAATCAAGAAAGAAGAATACCTACAAGCCATCAGACAAGCAGGATTTCTCGAAGTGCAGACGGTTGACGAGACACCTTTTCCCGCCGAAGACATAGGCAACGACCCAACCGCGAAGGAGATCATCAAGAAATCAGGACTACGACGCGACGAGATAGAAGGCCTTGCAAGTTCGATTTTGAGCATACAGGTCTGTGGAATTAAATCAAAAGCGACAGCATAGCCGGCGCATTCACCATTCAGCAATCCGCGTCCGGAATCAGTGTATCAGCCTAACCATTCCACAGGAGCAAGACCGTGTTATCACTGAGAAGTGGTGCGCACACACACAATTACTGACTACGACGAGACGAACGACGACGATTGTTGGGGAAAGAATTCCCCAGACCCCTTCTTTCTTTTGCTCCTGGCTCGCTTCGCTCGCCGATAACATGCGTTTCGAGACCTGCGACCATGCTAGAGTGTTGCATTGCGCTGATAAAGAAGCTCGTCGATTATCTTCTCTCTTCTAGTATCTTTTCTCTTCTCGCTTCTCCTTTCTCCTTCTCTTCTTTCTCTTCTCGCTTCTTCTCTCTCTCCTCTTCTACTCTCTCTTCTCTTCTCTCCTTCTCTCGCTTTTTGTCTCTTTTCTCTTCTTTCTGCTCTTTGCTTCTCTTGTCTGTTTTCTCTTTTCTTCTCGCTTCTCCTCCCTCCTTCTCTCCCAGTACCGCTAATCTCTCATTGTAATAGAGAGAAGCCACTTTCATAACGTCTTCAATTCTTTCGCTCACAAATTTATAGTAGTCAATACGTCTCTCAAGGCGAGCAACGTAATCGGCAGGCCCTTCCTTCTCTAACTTTTCCTTCACTTTCTCCGTCGCTTGTGCGCTCTTCGACACGAGGTCTTGGATAATCTTGATGTACCTATCCTTTTCCTCTTGGTGTTGTGTAGCTTCGAAGATAGCCTTATCCACTACCGGTCTATATTTCCTGATTGCTTCTTCATAGTTTTCATCCTTGACACTTTTCTCCGCCTCCTCGATGAGAATCTTGAGGTCCTCTTTAGATATGGCAGCCATAGGATCCAGATACAGGCTACTTGCGAGAACATCATACAATTCCGTATCGTCTCCACATAGCTGCCGCAACCAATCTACATCTTTCTTCTCTTCTCCCCCCATAAGCAATCTCCACTCTATAGAAAGACTCTGTCCCTTTTTATTTTTTCTTAACACTCCGAGTCTGCGCGGGCGATAGCGCGCGCTTTTTCATAAATGGATGCGGCCGCCGAGATCCACCATTGAATCGGGATTCCCATGGCGCGTGCTGCGTGGGAGAATTTGTAGCACAGCAAGGCTCATCGCCAGAAAGACTATGCTGAATGGGAAAATGTACCATATGCTTGAAAGCTCTATTACTTTGGCGGCAGCGATCGGCGCAACGGACATGACGAGTCCTTCCGTGAAGAGATAAGCGCTGTAGCCGAATTCCCTTTGCCTTCCTGGTGTTATGTGGGCGACGATCGTGTTGATGGGAACCCATACGCTGTCGCTGAAAAACCGGTATAGCAGGTAGACGATCGTCAGCAGGTAGAGCTGCGAGCAGACTGCCACCAAGGACAGCGACATTACGCAACCGATAATGGTAACGCCAAGAGCTCTTCTCGGATTAAGTTTCTCTCCCAAATAGCCGCTGTTCAAAGACCCTACTATCCCGATAAAAGGACCTAATCCGAAAATGAGGCTGGCCGTAGCCTCGGGAAGACCTCTCATCCTAACAAGATAGGTGGTCATGAATGTGGAAATGCTGGTGATTCCGACTTCCCTAAGCCCTATGACTACGATAAAGATCACCAACCCAGCGGAAAAAGTCGCCAAGACCGCGCTCAGTCTGTCTTTCTTTCCTAAATGCTGCTTTTCCAATGCCCGGGTTTCTGGCTGTGAAGAAATAGATGCAATGAATCCCCAGGCGATTATCGGAAAAGCCCAAGCCAGATACGTCCATCTCCAACCCAGACTCGACAGGAAAAACGCCAGACTAACCACCCCCATAGCTGAGCCGAGACTCCCAAAAGCGCCGTGAAGCCCCACCGATCTGCTAGTTCTTTCCGGGCTGACGAGCCTGCTCAACTGACTCAGTCCTGAAACATGATAGACGGGGGATGAAATCTTCATCATGGAAACGGCCAGTATCAGCAACCAGAAGTTGTTCGTTTGACTTACGAAAAGCGCCGAGACACCTTCGATTATCATGCTGACGCTGAGAAGTTGCTTTGCATTGAGATGATTTGCCAGAAGCCCCGAAGGAATGTTCATAAGAAGTTGGACTAGGCTCGGAACAGTCGCGACAAGAGATGCTTCAAGGAGTCCTAGATTGAATTCCCGTATATAGACTGGGATCAGAGCGACATGTATCAGGGAATACACGTCGATGAACATGTGTGTGACACACAGAACCCAGACTGGCTTCTCGAATGCCACCACAGCTCGTATAGGCGTCCACATACCACTTCAATACCGAATCGAGTGCGCAGCGACTGCAACGATTGCCTATATCGAGCGCTTGGAACTACTTGAAAGTTGCAGCGCGCGCTTCCTCAGATTGCACTCAGTCATATCTCGCAGCCACCCATTGAGAGGTTTTTGATCACTGTAAGCGCGCGTTAAGATGAGTTGAAATGCTGTAGGGGCGCTTGTTATTCTCGTAGATCCTCTATCTTCGGTTCAACATCGCTTAGGCCAAGCCTTTCTAGGATCTCTTTCTTCGGTATGCCTCTTTCATCCCGGCCAAGGGTCTCAAAGTACGTCTGCCTCTTCTCTTCTGCAATGCGCACGCGCTGCAGCCAGAACAAAGTGACAAAAAGCAAGACTCAAAAGAAGCCTGAGCGATTCTTCCAACAAAAGAGAAGCCCATCAGCCATGAATGAGCTAGAACCACATTTGTTTGGAGACATAGCATGATGAACAATAACCGAAAATATCTTTTTACTTCTGAATCTGTTGCAGAAGGTCATCCTGACAAAGTCGCAGATCAATTATCAGATTCTGTCTTGGATGCGATAATAGAGAAGGATCCTGAGGCTAGAGTTGATTGTGAAACTCTAGTCATGCAGGGGACTATCATACTGACGGGGCAAATTACGACAAAAACCTATGTTGATATAAAGAAAGTTGTGCGGCAGACGCTGAAAGAGATTGGCTTGGACAATGCTAGAGATGGACTAGACTGGGAGACATGCGGTCTGTTAACATCTATTGAAGAGCAGTCTTCAGACATAGCAATGGGGCTTGACCAAGCTGACAAGTATGAACAGGGTGCTGGCGATCAAGGACTCATGTTCGGTTATGCTACGAATGAGACAAAGGAGCTAATGCCGCTCCCGATATCTCTAGCGCATAAACTTGTCAAACGTCTAGCTGATTGCAGAAAACAAAGAGTACTTCCTTACCTGAGGCCTGACGGCAAATCGCAGGTCACCGTGGAATACAACAACGGCAAGGCACAAAGAGTGGATACTGTTGTAATTGCGGCTCAGCACAGCGAAGAAGTTGATGAAAAAAAGGTAAAGAGAGACGTAATCGAGCAAGTCATAAAACATGTGATACCGAAAAACCTGCTCGATGAAAAAACGAAATACTATGTCAACGAAACAGGCAGATTTGTTATCGGCGGCACCTTGGCCGATAGTGGATTGACAGGAAGAAAGGTTATCGTTGATACGTACGGCGGTGTGGGCAGTCATGGTGGCGGTTGCTTTTCCGGTAAAGATCCATCGAAGGTAGACAGATCTGGCTCATACATGGCGAGATATATTGCGAAAAACATAGTCGCAGCTGGCTTGGCTGACCAGTGCGAAGTGCAGATTGCCTATGCAATCGGTGTTTCGCGTCCTGTCTCCGTGATGGTGAACACTTATGGAACAGGAAAGGTCTCAGATGAGAAGATCACTGAATTGGTGAGAAAGCACTTCGATATGCGGCCACGCGCCATAATCGAGCACCTCAAACTGCTAAGACCGATATACAGAAAGACTGCTGTCTACGGACATTTCGGCAGAGAAGATCCAGATTTCACATGGGAGAAAACAGACAAGGCTGATTTGCTGAGAAAGGAAGCTGAGCTGAAATAGGCGCGGACTATGTCAATTCGCATCATTCTGCGCTTGATCCTTTGACTCACATGTTGCCGTGGGTCAATATCTCATCTATCCGATCATTTCTTCTGTGAAGCGTTGATGTGAACTACCTAGTAGTTGCCACCAAATTGCGTTTATTTATGAATAAGTGAAATTTGGTGCTAATTACTATGAAAAGCGCGCGCTAAGCTCCTTAATCATTGCATCGACCAAGCCATCCTCAGGTCAATAGGAAAATGGAAAGCCACAACACTAAAGCAAATCAAAGAACTCGTCAACTACCCTGACTACAAGCTCAGAAGCAGGATCAACAAGCTGACCAACGAGGGAAGACTACGAGTGTCGAAAGACGGAAGACTTACAATACGACAGCCTAGGGAAAACTTGACAGCACCTACTCAAGACTGATTGTTGAGCCAGGGCACGATACGGAGCGCGCACTAGCTGAGTCGATACATTTTTCCTTCGATCCTTACATTGAAGTAAGTCTGGTGAGACTTGATTTGAGAAACCGCATAGTTGCAGCTGATGTTGTTCGTCTTTCAAGAACTATTGATGCACCCCTTGGTTTCGTTTATGACTGGTGTACTGATTTCAGAGAAGACGACAATAAGATCACGCGCTCCAAATCGCGAAGAAGAATCCTAGAGAAGACCAAACAGAGAGTGATCTACACCAGCAGAGAAAAGGGCGCCAAGTCTCTGGGCCCCGCCAGCATAGTCACGTTGCATCCCCCCGACACTTGGCATGTCGACTCAATAGGCGAACATCATAATACTGCAGGAGATTATCGCCTGACAAAGCTTGAGGGCGGACGGACTAAGCTGGATATAGTTTTCAGAATCAAACGGAAATCTCCCGCGGCACCGAACAAATCGAAATTTGTTCGGCATATCAACGAAATCTGGAACAAGTATGTCGCAACGCTTGAGAAAGATTACAGAAGGCAAACAGAATAAAGTAAGTGTGTGCCATCAACTTGAGCCGTTTCAATAGTTTTGGTGGTGCATACCATGGTGCGCGCTCGTAGCAAGGTAGCCCTCGTCAAGCAGCTGGGGCACGAGACCGCCCAAGAAACGGTGTGGCGAGCGCTCGACCTCATTGGTGCCGCCCCCTACTTGTCTCCATTCGGATCGTTCCTCCTCAAGCCGAACTACGTCGTTGACAAGTCCCCAATGAGTGGCCTCACGACCCGTCCCGAGTCCCTAGATGGGATCATAACTTACCTGTTCCAGAAAGTAGGGAAGCCCCCAGCCCAAGTCTTAATCGGGGAGGGAGGTAACCCTTCGAGCACAGAATCCGCGTTCACGACATGCGGAGCGCGAGATCTCGCGGAAAAGCACGGCGTGCGACTTGTGAACCTCAACAATGACGCAAAAGAGACGATCGCGCTGCAGGACTCCCTATCACTCAAGGAGGTTGATGTGGCGCGCACCGCTCGTGCTGCTGAGTGTCTGATTTCAGTGCCAAGTCTCAAAACCCATAGCATGGCGGTCACGACGCTGGCCATGAAGAATTGCATGGGCTGCATCTTGCCGAAAGGGATCATGCACTCTTCCCTTCACAAGAAGATCTTCGATCTCGCAGGACTAATCAATCCAAGGCTCTCCGTGATCGATGGCATCATCGGGGCAGAGGGTAACGAGGAGAACGGTGATCCTGTGCCGATGGAACTCATCATTGCAGGCATGGATTATGTCGCTGTGGACACGGTAGGTTCGGCGGTCATGGGATATTCTCCCAGAGAATGCAAATACCTGCAATACGCAGCGCAGAAGGGTTTGGGCACATGCGACCTTTCGGAGATCGACATCGCGGGCGTTTCCATTGACGACGTGAAGCGCAAATTTCGCCGCTAGGCTTCGTTGACTTCAGGGTTTGTTACATTCTATGTCAGACATATGAGGTGCGCGCCAACGGACTACGTGAGAAAGTCTTAAGTTGTTTCTGATTGGAGTTCATCGAAATGCGAGATAGTGCGCGAATCTCTGAGATATTGTAGGGTGTTTCATTTTGCGTCCAAGCTTCATCCATCGCCCCGTAATAATGTCAAAGAATGGGCTTGTTGCGGCAGGACATCATCTTGCTTCTCTTGCCGGAATAGACATTCTCATGAAAGGAGGAAATGCCTTCGACAGTGCGATAGCTACGTCTGCTGTGCTTTCTGTGGTAAGACCGCACATGACAGGGTTAGGAGGGGATGCTTTCGCATTGCTGTTCAATGCTCAAAGCGGTAGTGTTGAGGCACTGAATGCGAGCGGTCCAGCTCCCAACGCTGCTTCGCGACAATTCTTTCTTGACAAAGGCTTGACCAGAATTCCGCTGCATGGCATATACTCTGTAAGTGTTCCTGGCATTGTTGGTTGCTGGGGCGAGATCTCCGAGAAGTATGGTACAATTGGCCTTCAGGAGCTCCTGAAGCCTGCGATTCAGTATGCAAGTCGGGGCTTCCCAGTCTATCCTAGTCTGAGCTTGGCGATCAGGGAAGCGGCGGATAGACTCGAAAATGATCGGTCAGCCAGGGAGATCTTCTTACGCAATGGTCGAGCTCCGTTTCCAGGAGAGATCTTGCTTCAAGGAGACTTGGCCCGAACGCTTGATATGATCGCGAGTAAAGGGACGAAGTCTTTCTATCAGGGAGACATTGCTAAGCTGATAGCTGAGCATTTTCAGAAGCAGAACGGTTTGCTTACACAGGACGATTTGGCTGATTATCATTCTGTCTGGAAGCCTCCTATCCGCACGTCCTACCGAGGATACACGGTGCTTGAGCAACCCCCTGTCTCACAGGGACTGATCTTGCTTCAAGAGCTTAACCTAGTGGAGGGATTCGATCTGGCTAAACTTGGACACAGCACTGCGGACTCTATTCACGTGATGGTTGAAGCGAAGAAACTGGCCTTTGCTGACCGGATAGGGTATTTGGGCGATCCAGATTTCGTGAAAGTACCCTTGGAGACTCTCCTGTCCAAGGAGTACGCAGCAAAGCGCAGCGCGTTGATCGATGTAGATCGAGCCATGGCTACGACGGCCAAGGCTGGAATCGACAGCATGGATGGTGACACGACGTATTTTGCCATAGTAGATAGGGATGGCAACGCTGTCTCCTTGATCCAGAGCGTATTCCACTCATTTGGGTCGGGAGTTGTCGTTGACGGGACAGGCGTGGTCCCTAACAACAGACTGTCCGCGTTTTCACTGAAGAGTGATCATCCAAACCGGCTTGACCCCAAGAAGAAAACTGTTCACACTTTGAATTCGTATATGATAATGAGAGATGATTCTCTCTTCATGGTAGGGGGCACCCCAGGCGCTGATGATCAGGTTCAGACCAACCTACAGGTCATAGCGAACATTCTCGACTATGGGATGAATGTTCAGGAAGCAATAGAGGCTCCTCGGTGGTCCAGCAGGCCAGGAACCATGCCTGGAGAAGAGAACCTCCCGTATGAGCTACATGTTGAGGATCGCATATCACCACAGGTCCGTGACGGTCTGGTCAAGAAGGGACATGATGTGAAAGTCAGTGGTGGATGGTCCTTTGCAGGCGCTCAGGCAATAATCATAGACCAGAGCAACAAGGTTCTCATGGGAGGAGCCGACCCAAGACGTGACGGATACGCAATCGGATGGTAGCTTACGCAACTAGCGCTAGCGCGCGCAAGTCATCGTCACGTGGAACAGGAAAACATCGATTCTCTTGTTTCTGATATCACGAAAGAGATGGTTAGTGTTAACGCGTGCTGTGACCAGCCAAGCTATGGAACGATTCTGCCTGCGGAATGCACGATTGAAATGCTTCCAGTTCTTCTTGGGACAGACAACTGCATTTGTCCCCGGAAGTGTCCGACCGATGCCTCACGAATGACAACTATGTCGTTCTTGGCGATGGATTCTATCTGATGATTCCACAGAGGCAGTCGTATTTCTCCTGTGCCGTCCGAGAGGGTTGCTGAACATACGGCAAGAGGTGTGCCGTCTCTTGACTGCACGGCTCTGACCTGTGACTTATCTATGACTTTGGCTCTAAGATTCACGTGTTTCAGACCGATTCGAAGGTCAGCGATGCGCCCCTCCTTGCCGCTATCATTTGCTATAGGATGTCGATCGCGTGCGCGCTGATCTCTCAGTAATCGGGTCAGTTCTGGAGGTACTTCGCGGAGCCTTGCCAAGGAATACTTCGAAACAGCAGTCTGTGCCACTGCTCGGTCGTTCTGTGAGAACATGAAAGAGAAGGAATGTTCCTCAAGTTCACGAGATTCTATCGATATAGGACCACACGTCGACTTCTTGTTCCTGCTGGCCTTCACCAAGGCGTCGTGAAGAGCGATAGGCTCCAAATCATACTTTCTTGCAAGCATTAGAAGATAGATGAAATTCCTGTCCGAGCCACGCTCGTTTGCGAGGCTACGCAAGCTCTTTATGGCTGTCGACATGCCAGTTCTCGCTCTCAAGGTCATTGGGTGCTCATAAATCGACCGCTTCGGCTTGGATTCCTGTAACCTGAACGGTGAGTAGGTCTCGAGTATTGATGAGTCCTTCTTCCAAACGGGCGTCGAGTCCCATCACTGGGTCCGATCAACCTCTCCGTCCTTGTGGTAAATGTACTCGAGCTAGGACTGAAGTTAAGACGTTCAATCCGATGACCTGCCATAGATTGTATTACCCGAAAATCAGCCCACTGCTCCCCGGATACGATCGTCACCGCTGCCCCTGTCTTACCCGCCCGTCCGGTTCGACCAATTCTATGGAAATAAGTATACGGATCTTGAGGAACATCGTAATTGATGATGTGCGTAACTCCATCAATGTCCAAACCTCGCCCGGCCAAATCAGTGGCAACCAGTATACGGCTCCGACCGCTTCGAAACGCTTTCATTGCTTCATCTCGTTGATTCTGAGAGAGATCACCATTTAGCGCTGTGACATGTTCCTTCCTTCTCCAGAGCGACTGGCTCAGCCAAAACGTGCTACGTTTGGTTCGGCAAAACACTATAACGCGTTGCACCTTCGAATCCTGTAATACCCTGAGAAGCCCATCAAGTTTTCTCCCATCGTCTACCTCGAGGAAGTACTGGCTGATCTCTTTGACATTGGGATCCTCTGGATCAACTAGGATTTCGCGGGGGTTCTTCATGTGCCTGCGGGCAAGTTTCCGTACCTCCTCCGGCATCATCGCTGAAAAGAACGCGATTTGGCACTTTCTTCCGATTCGCGCTAGAACATAGTCAACATCTTCTATGAAGCCCATGTCGAGCATCCTGTCAGCCTCATCCAATACAGTGCACTGGACTTTTTCGAGACAAATCGACCCACGTTTGAGATGGTCAATCAGTCGGCCAGGTGTTCCAACTATGATCTGCGGACAATCCTCCAATGCCTCAATTTGAGCGTTGATTGATTGACCGCCGTAGATTGCCAAAGCACGTTTACGTGTGAACTTGCCGTACGAGTTTATGTCGTTGGCTACCTGCACTGCAAGTTCTCTTGTCGGAACGAGTACTAGTGCTTGAATGTTCAGATTCTTTTCGTCAACGATCTCAAGGATCGGTAAGCCGAAAGCAGCTGTCTTTCCTGTTCCGGTGTGCGCCTGACCAATGACATCCCTCCCGCTCCACAGAAGTGGAATAATAGCTTCTTGAATCGGAAACTGTCTCTCGAACCCAAGTTCCTTGATAGCGTTCAATATCTCTGGGCTTAGGCCCAGCTCTTCGAAACTACTCATAGATTCTTTCTTCACCTTTCGATCATATCGCAGGTCTGCAATGAAGGCCGAAAATCTGATCCGCCTTTTCTGTTAGGCCTCGAGCCGTAGGAGGCCAGAACTCGACTTTGTATTGAAACTTGCGACCTCAGTCAGTTGCAACAAGAAGAAGAACATGCGGGTAATCGTTCAGTTCAAACGACTCTCGGCTCTCGTTCTCGGAACTAACTTGGCGCTTCTTAGTCACGGCTCTATATAAGGATAGGAAGGCGCGTGCGCCAATAATGAGTCTGAAAAGGATAAAGGAGTTGCCAATACAAGGAGGCCTTTCCTAGTGACGTAGATCACCTTATCATCTACTCCAACTCTCAGGCTGTACTTCGCCCTCTCACTCTGCTAGCGTGCGCTTTTTCACATTTTGTTTGCGAGCATCTTCTTCAACGCGTCAATGAGCGTTTGAGCCTCAGTATGATGACGCTTCTCGCATTTGGAGAGGTCCAAAAGCGTATTTTTGATTTTTTGATCGTCCGTCATCTCGACCATCTCAGCATACCTGCGTTCAGCGTCACCCTCGATCGTCAGATGCTTCTGAACCAACGCGTACAGTATTCTCATGGCCAGCTTATCCTCCTTCAACTCAGGAAACATCGCAAAAATATCCTTCTCGACATGGGGTGAACCAAGGTTAAGCTCAACAGTGCTTCCCGCTTTGGTTTGTCGGACCTTGTCCTGCAATTTCTCAATCATATCTTGGCAGGCTTTGCGATGCGTTTCCGAGTCCTGAGCCCAACGGTTGAATGTCTCCTTCGCCGGGAGAAAGTCTATCTGCTCACTGACTTTCGGAGACTCTGAAGCCAGAAGTGCTTCAAGGTTTCTCATTTCCACAAGAGCAGATAGAAGCTTGAGTTGCCTTTTTGTTGCTTCAAGATTTGATTGCATGTGAACAACCTTCACCTGAAGCTGTATATGATGTCTTTGGGATTATGGGAGTAGCCAGCTCAGAATCGCGCGCGTCTCTATTCCATGAATGAAGCATTCATAACTCGCTTATCTAGACCGGAATCACATCAGCACATTGGGTTGAGCAATTGTCTTCCGGTCGTGCTAAGCTCCTTGGATTGCTGATCATAGCAGCAGTCGTCGTGAGCGGAGCGGGATTATACTGTGCCATCTACGTGAGGACTGAGCCGAAAACCATCATCATTACGAGGACTGGGACAGTTGAGAAGACGGTTAGGAACATAGTGCTCGTTGGTTGGGACGGTACCCAGCGAAACCATCTCAAAGAAATGATCTCCCGCGGAGAAGCACCCAATCTCGTGGCTCTGGCCAGTGAAGGCGGACTGGTCGACATAGACGTTACTACGGGAGCGACAGACACGAAGGCTGGCTGGACCCAGATCTTGACAGGCTACTCGCCAGAAAAGACTGGGGTGTTCAGCAACAGTAGATATCAGCCGATCCCTGAGGGCTATACAGTCTTTGAGCGACTGGAGACATTCTTCGGCCCGGAGAACATTGTGACCGTCGCCATCATTGGCAAGAAAGGACATGTGGACAACGATCCCCCAGCAAAGATCCCGTTCGACCAGTGGGCAAAGACTGAAGCAAGGCAAGGCAGGAAAGTGCCTACGCCCAAGGCTGGCCTTAAGGTGAATGATGGCGGTCAGATAGTTCAGGAGAACGGCGTCTTCTATGTGGCGTTCCCCGGAAAACCATACTTCAACGCCTCAAAGCACATGGACCTGTTCCTCAACGGCCTCGGAGAGAACGAAAAGGTAGGCACGACCGCGATTCAGAACCTCGAGAAGTACAAAGACAAAAGGTTCTTCTTCTTCATCCACTTCGCCCAGCCAGATCACGTAGGCCACGCGTACGGCGAAAATTCACGACAGTACACCGACGGGATAAAGTCGGATGACGAATGGACAGGAAAGATCGTAGCCAAGCTAAAGGAACTCGGCCTGTATGACAAAACGCTCGTGTACATAACAGCCGATCACGGGTTCGATGAAGGCAAGACTACGCATTCAAACGCCCCATACGTATTCGTCGCAACCGATGACCCAAAGATAAACCGGAACGGTGACCGAGCTGACATCACTCCCACGATTCTCAAGAGGTTCGGCCTCGACCTATCCAAAATTGAACCACCTCTGGACGGCACACCGCTAGACGAACCAGCGTATGTGAGAGTCACGCGTCTTGGATCTTCGGCCGCAATCTTCTCCTGCTGGGTTGTTTCGGTTAGCATGCACGACTTGAAGAAGCCAGCGTGCGCATATACTAATTCCCATAGTTCAAATAGCCCGTAGCCCTAACGAAGTTGGGGATCTTGTTGCCGGTCTCGATAGACGAACGGCCGGCCGCCGCGAAACCTTTGCGCGACCAGTATCTGAGCCTTCAGAGCGTTGGCCTTTTCTCAATGTTCTCTCTTTCTATTTTTTGGGGGTTCTCGTAAACTTTCGGGTTCTAGTAAATCTCTGGCGTCTTCGTTGCGGACTCTTCGCGCGGCCCGTATCTCGGCTTTTGCTCAATGCTTTTTCCCAGCCAAGAGATACGTGGCCGCCTCGCTTATACTTTCATGTTTTCTGTTGTGCGGATTTTGTTGGCGCGCTACGTGGGTTGTTATCTACTGGGTAAGGGAACCCATGTAGTCTATGCAGTCTAGCCGCATCATTGTCTTGCCGTCGTGAACGATTCTCTGCATTGCTCTGAGCAGAAAACGTATCCTTTGAATAGAATGGGTTTCTCGATCTTCTTGCCGCAGTTAGAACAATGCTTCATATTATCCTTGTTTGCTACTTCGCTCAACGATATACACACTGACTCCTTTTCTCCCTGTAGCCTATATACCTTGATTCGGTCGCATGTCCGAGTTTTTACCAATTTAAGAGAGTTGCGTGATTCTTCAGCTAAGCGGTGCTGTTGAGCTAATAGGGAGAGCGGTGGTTGTGGTTCTAGTGACATTGCTGCCAGCTGTCTCATCTAAATACTCGATGCGCCTAGAGTAAGCAACGACTACAGGTGGTCTCCTTGACTTATTACTGCCCCAAATGCAGAACGCAGTTCTCTGAATACCAGTCCTCGTGCCCATACTGTGGCATCAGACTGAGAAGGTCAACATTAGTCAGTGGTCAACATTGGTCTAGAGAAACAGACAGGCAGACGGAAGTTCCGGGTGGTGGCCCGCGAGAGCACTAAACAGCGTTTAGCATCTGCGCGTGCGTGCAGAGCTCAACATGGCAAGAAACCAAGAACCAGTAACCATATGCTGCTGACACGATAAGACACCTGCATTCGCTGAACATGAGAAGTTCTTCTCCTCTAGACTAGACTCACTGGTGGGTATGTGGATTTGACTAGATCTGAATGGTAGAAGAAACGGAGGAGAATGGCAAGCAGGATGGGGAAAAAAGAGTGACAGAGTGAGGTAAGCAAACCCTGATAGAGGTCGAGCAAAGAGTCAGATGACGTCAAAGGGCGCCGAACTCGATAAGAGCGCGCTATCGTCTTGCAACTCAAATGCTGTTGCGTTTGGAACAACTTGTTCCGTGATGTTTCAGTTGCTCACTCGACTTGAAAACGGATCCACAATGTGCGCAGCGATAAGCTTCACTCAATCACGCCTCATCTCCAATCATTGCCTTAGCTAACACCATTAGCGTGCGCTCGACTCCTCTTCCCACTGAATCGAAAACCTTTCACTTTTGATAAGCTGTGAGGGCCCTTTGATCTCACCTAAACACAGATCTTTAAGTATAGGCTAGAAGTGGGTTCGATGAAACTCGCTGATCAACATGGTGACATCATCAGATCTGCTATGCGGATTCGAGGAACTGTCGGTGAAGCTACGGCGGTCAGTAAAGCTTGACCACCTCCTTGCTTTAACTGACCATAACGGGCTGCTCCAGCACGCAAGATTCTCCGTTCCAGCCAGACGGGAAGGCTACACGGTCGACGACAACGCCCGGGCGCTAGTGTTTGCAGTGAAGGCGGATCGCTTAGTACCCAATCCAAACATACTCGAGCTACAACGCAAATTCATCAGTTTCTTACTCCTAATGCAGGAGGAAGACGGCCGGTTCCATAACTTCATGGATTTCTCGCAGAGGATCATCGATGAACTCATGGTTGGAGATCACTTAGGCCGCGCGATCTGGGCGGCAGGCGCAGCGATCAATTCCAACATGTCAAGTGGAATGAAAGCATCGGCACGACTCATTTTTGATCGTGCATTGCCGTGGGCTAGAGCGTCAACATCGCCACGAACAAGAGCCTACGCCTGCCTGGGTCTCCATGAGCGGCTCTACGCTGAGCCCGATGACAGTAATTTGAGAGTAAATCTCAAATTAATGGCCGACAGCCTCGTTGCATTGTATAACACTAGCCGAGCTTCGGATTGGGAGTGGTTCGAGAACATACTAACCTACGACAACCCGCGGCTAAGCCAAGCATTACTCGCTGCATATCTGTCTCTAGGCGAACAGACATACCTTGCTGTGGCTGAGACAACTCTTCGATTCTTAAAGGAAACCGAGACGATCAATGAAACTCACGTGCCTATAGGAAACCGAGGATGGTATGTTAGGAGAGAGACCAGAGCTCTTTACGATCAACAGCCCATTGAGCCTGGCGCGATGATCGAGGCCGCCACCATTGCCTACAAACTGAATCGATCTAAGCTATACGAAGAGATATTGCGACAGGCTTTAGGATGGTTTTTCGGTCTCAACACCAAATCTGTTGAGCTTTATGATGATTCAACGGGGGCGTGTTACGACGGCTTAACTCCAAAGGGTCTAAACGAGAACCAAGGCGCGGAATCCACCCTTGCTTTCCTCTTGGCGGCGGAAGCATTCGTCAACGGCTTTGCACAAGATTAGCCGACTAATGGTTGTGATTTCTTCAGTTCATCGAGGAATTCGTCGAGGGGGGCTCCAGCGACGCAACAAACTTTGTCAGCCCCACCGTAATATACCATGAGCTTTCCGTCTCGGATAACGGCTCCGTCCGGGAAAACCACATTTGGGACAACGCCATGCTTCTCGAATTCCATCTCCGGTTCAAGAATAGGTTCCTTGGTGCGTGCCAAAACCTTCGACGGGTTATCCAAATCAAGAAGAATTGCTCCCGTTCGGTAGATGCGTTCGACGCTCACGCCATGGTAGA
>JALHTG010000016.1 GCA_022865705.1 Candidatus Bathyarchaeota archaeon
GCATCACTGCCCGACGAGCCAAATCATAGTCGAATGGAGCAGCTCTCCTTTGTCTTTTCGTGACTGTGCCGAATTCTGCCCACCCTCTCTTGGAGGTTTCCTCTGCGGAAAGCTCATCCTTCAGGAAGCCTGCTCCGACCCGCGTTACATATGCTTTGAAGGTGACCAAGACATCGTCAACGTTCGTTGGTCCCAGCCCTACATCTGCAGCTATTGAGCTTGCTGTGACGTCTTTTGATGTTACATATGGATAGCTACCGTGGAAAAGACTTAGAAAAGTTCCCTGAGTTCCTTCTACTAGTACATTTTCACCTTTTGCCAATGCTAGGTTCACAGCTGCTGGAATATCAGCTAGATAACCATTCAGCTCGGGTACATCTCGTGCCAGCTTAACTATGCGATTTACTCGGTCAACGTTGCATGGACCGGTTCCGGTTCCAGTGGTCCCGATCTTACCGCTTAGGTGCTCAGAACCCCTATCCAGGTCTATATGCTTCTGTTCAATTATTGCGCATAGAGGGTCAAGAGAACTCCGCCTTTCAGCTCCAAGTTCCGTAACCTCTTTCAAAAAGATTTCAGGATTCACGAGAACGCCGGGTCCTATCATTAGAAGGGTTTTCGGATTGACAAAGGCACTGGGAAGCATACGGAGTCCGTAGGTCTTTCCTTGCCATACGATACTATGTCCCGCATTTGGACCAACTCCTCCTCTGACTGCAATTGTGCAGTTGTCTTTCTTCGCGAGGTAAGATACTATCTTGCCTTTACCCTCATCGCCATAAAATCCGCCGACGAGAACAAGACTAGGCATTAAGAACACTTTGGCTAAGCATCTGGCATTCGCAATTTAAGCATTTCCGCTGTTGTGTCATGAGTCTAAGGGAGTTTTCCACTTTTTCTCAGAATGCCTCTGGCAGCTATGACCCCTGTGGCCGCGGCTATAAGCAGCCCGCCAGACAGACCGGCGCCATCTCCTGCCACAAACAAGTTTCTCATAGGAGATTCTAAGTCAGAATTCGTGCTGATTCGATTAGCTGAGAACTTCACTTCGGGAGCATAAAGAAGAGTGGAATCCTGTGCAACGCCGGGAATTACTTGATCGAGCTTATCAAGGCCTTCCAGCAGGTCGGTCACTATTCTGTGGGGTAGGCCCATAGCTATGTCTCCTGGTGTAACATTGTTCAATGTAGGTGTTACGGTTCCGCGTCTTATGCGGTCCCAAGTTGATCTGCGGCCTCTGGTCAGGTCTCGGAGACTCTGAAGCAAAGGCTTCCCTCCACCAAGAGTTGTTGTCTGCATCGCTATTGTTCTTCCGTAGGCAGTCGTGTCTTCCAAAGGTTCTGTCAGAGAAACTCTAACGAGGAATGCGAAGTTCGTGTTATCTGAAAGCTTTTCAGTCATTGCGTGACCGTTGACGCCAATAAAATCATCATACACTTCTTGAACCACAAAGCCCCGGTGGTTGACACAGAACGTTCTCACAAAATCGTCGTATGTTACAGGAGAGATGTGGAACTTCGGGTCACGATTAACTGCGACAACAGGACTCATGACTGTCGCTGGGACCTCCACCCTAACGCCCACATCAATCGGTTGATAGCGGCTTGGGATGTTGAGGCGACGGGCCTCAGTTGCCAACCAATTCGCACCGGATCTGCCAGGAGCAGCAAGAATGTATTTGGCCTCTATCCTCTCGCCATTATCCAGAACCACTGCACCTTGCTCAAGCCTAACAACCTTCCTTAAGAGTAGAATATCGACTCCGCGTTTTCTCAGATCATTGGCTAAGTTGTTAATGACCCGTGGAGCATTGTCGCTTCCAATATGTCTCTGAACAATTGGAATGAATTTGACTCCGACTGAAGCAGAGCGCCTCTCAAGATCAATGGCGTCTTCCTCATTAGGGCTATACAGCTTGGTTGGCGCCCCGGCCTCAACAAAAGCGTCATCAACGTA
>JALHTG010000103.1 GCA_022865705.1 Candidatus Bathyarchaeota archaeon
GTTGGTTGCCATTGTTCTTTCTTCGAGGTTTTCAACTGAGGGTAGGTGTGCCTTGATGGATTTCTCGGTCTCCGTGAACATTGTGGCGGCGCGCTCGAACGCGCGTAAGGCTTCGTCGGTCTTGTCTTTTCTGCTCAGTTCCTCTCCGTGTTCGACCAGAACCCATGCCAGATAGTTGGGTTCGAGGTACCTCCACTGTTTTAGGCCTTTGTGAAGTTCAGCAGCTTTCTCAAAATGCTTTTTTGCTTCACCATATTTCTGCTTCCTGTGGTTGTCTCTGGCTTTCTCTATTTCACTCCATGACAGCATGTACATTGATTGCTCTTCGTAGGATTCCTTCAGCTGTGGAACTTTTTTCATTGCTTCTCTGTAGCTGATTGAGGCGAGCCTAAAGTTCTCGGCAGACCGAAGATGCTCAGCAATGCTATCGTGAACTCGTGCCATTTTCCAGTAGCACTCTGCTGCGCGACTCATGAGGCCGAGCTCTCGATACCCAGCTAGCGATTTCTCATAAGACCGCAGGGCTTTTTGAAGGTCAGCCTTTTCCTGGGTGTAGTTGTACAGCTCCGTTAGAAGTTTTCCATTAAGGAACTGGTCTTCTGCGATCTGAGCAATCAAAGCTTCAGTTGAGCCCTTGCTCCTGTAGAAGACAAGGTCTTTATTCCTCCACTCCACCGAAGCACTCGAGTCGGCTATAGCTTCCTGAATGATTGTTTTCCTAGTCCCTGGATCATCAGTCAAGTCTGCGAGTTCAGAACGGACCGTGGCCATTAAGTGGTGAAAGACACCGCGGTTCCAGTACATGAAAGGCTGAATCTGTAAGGCGATCTTGAGAGACTCATTTCTGTGCGCTAGGGCTTCGTCCAGAATTCTCTTCCTTTCCTCCCTGCTACTTTCAAGTTTTGACAAGGCTGTTAGCATGAAGCTGTAAATGTGATGCGCGTACATAGTAATCTCAGGGTAGCCTGAATCAGCAGCTCTCTTCATCATGCTTGGTGCGGCTTTCAGCGCTTCATCCAGCATGTCCCGCTTCTTGTGAAGGTCTGTCTCATTGATCACTATTGAAGTGAAACACCCAACCTGCGAGGCATCCTCAATCCAGGCAAGGTCGTCCCGTGGGCTTGTAAATGCTATCGGCGAGAATGCTTCCTTAGCCTTTCTGGCGTACTCCATGGCCTTTTCGGAAAGCTCTAGTTGCTTGTCGTGTTCTTCGGTTTTGCGTGATGACCAAGCAGTGTGGTAGGTTAACCAGTCCAATGCTGATCCTATCAAGAATCTGTCCCTCGTTCTCTCGGCAAGCCTCAGCGCTTGCGTAAAATTGCTTATTGCCTCCTCTGTTCCTTCCACACCGAAAATTATGTTGGGACCAAAAAAAGGGTGCAGAATCTCTTGAACGGCAGCCTCCTCATTTAACTCCTTCGCCCTAGACCACCGAGCACTAGCTTTTTCGTATTCTCTATCCCGGTCGCTCACGTCAAGGAAATTGTACGCGAAAACGGTTATGCACACCATGGTCTTTGCATAAGTCTTCGCTTGCTCGTAAACATCGGCAGATTTAGATAGCAGTTTGATTGCGCGCTCTCCAAAATCCGTTGCCTCTTTCGCTATTCTCTCCCTTGAACGGAAGTTCCATTCCAGAAAGAATGCGAAGAGGGCGCTGTCGACAAGCTGATTGTAGGTTGTTCTATACTCCAAGGTATCCTCTGTGTTTTCAAAGGTCTGGAGGGCTCTCTTAGTCAGTCTCCAGCATTCATCAATGCAAGCCTTTTTGTTGGCAGCCCCCGAAGCAAGCCAATAGTTGATATAGGCAATCATGGCTTTGCAGCGAAGCATTCTAGGCTTTTGAGCAGGCTCATCTGACTTGAAGTAGCATCGACTAGCTTTCTCATAGTTCTCAATTGCTCTGCTGGATCTTGCCCTGAACTCGTCATTGCTCCCAGACTGCATGGCCAGGCGATAGTGAGCATAACCCAACTTCTCAAACATATTGGCCAGTTCAAAGAAGCTTTCTGATGAGACTACAGACTTGACCTTTTTGTAGCAGTCGATGGCCCCCCGCCAGTCGTACTTCCCCTCTTTGGTTTGGGCTTCATTAAGGATGATTCCGATTTCTGATTCTGGCATCACTGCAAATCAGAAGAAAATCTATCCCACAGGTTATTTAATATTGTCATAACGTGCGACAACTGTAATAAGGAACCGTTACAAAATGCATACCACGTGAAGAGAGGGAGAATATGATAGTTCCTCCGTTCGTTGTAAGAGTAGTCAAAAGCTGTCTCCGAATTGGCAAGGATGACAAAGTGACCATTTTCGCATGGCGGCACATGCTTGATCTCGCTGAAGCACTTGCAGTCGAGTGCGAGAGAACCGGAGCACATGTCCATACAGAATTCACCACTGATGACCTGTGGTACGATATAGCACTCAATCGCCCAATAGAATACTTGGAAACTCCTGACCCATTTGGCCCTGCGTTGGCTGGGATTGCCACTGCCAGCATCTTCATTGCGGGCCCAGAAAATCCAGAAAGAATGAAGGAGGTGCAGGCTGAAAGGTGGATGGCAAAGGAGAGAGCGAACCGGCCATCCTATGGGAAATTGCTCGAAAGAAGAGTTCGCATGGTCGAAATTGGCCTTGGACTTGTTACCCCACAACGAGCCAGAACCTACGGCTTTGACTATCAAGCGTGGAAAAGGAACGTAGAAGAAGCCATTGACGTGGAATATGGAAAAATGCAGGAACTCGGAAGAAAAGTTGCGAGCGCTCTGGAGAATTCACACGAGGTGAGAATTGTAGATCCTGACGGAACCAATCTAAGCTTTGCCTTGGAAGGAAGAAAAGCTCACATCTATGATGGCGTGATCGATGACGAGGACATCGAGATGGGGGCGATATACGCCAGTTTGCCTGGCGGCTCTGTTGCTGTGGCGGCCACCGAAACCAGTGCGGATGGTGTTTTGTCTTCAAGTATTCCCTTTGCAAATGCCGGAATGCTAATCGAGAGAATCGCTTTGCGCTTTGAAAACGGAAGACTGGCATCATTTGAAGGAGGCAAGAACATTGATACCTGCAGGAACATGTGGAAAAAGGGAACTGGAGACAAAGATAGGATTGGATGGCTAACTATAGGGCTGAACCCAAGAGCAAGCCTCGGATTTACCAATAACGCAATCGTTCTTGGAACGGCAACCGTAGGTATGGGGTTTAACAAGGAGCTTGGAGGAACCAACGAAAGTGATTATGCTCTCGAGACGACTACTGTAGAACCTACGGTGGAGCTTGATGGCAAGACGATTATCAAACAGGGCAAACTAACCCTGTAGAGCCATATAGGGAACTCAATGCTGCTGTAAATGTTTCGCAATCACATGGTGACGAGCGGTGACACACGAGAACCCAGACGCCAAGAACCAGGGCAAAAAACTAGAGCTACTTCTAAAGAAGCTGGCCGTACTTGAAGACATGATGTTGATAGGTGACAGGGTCTACGCAAGAGGACATGTACAAAGAACAACGAACGCGCTCCTGCAGGGAAGAATCAGTGTTGAGAAAGGGGACGTTGCGGCTGGAGAGAGTCTCATCATGGAAATTGAGATTGTCAATATTGGACGCGCGTCAGCTGTGCTAAATGGAATTGAAGAGATCGTTCCTTGTTGCGGACTGGAATTGACAAATAGCCCGAGTGAGTGTGACGTAGAGGGGTCGTATCTTAACCTGAACGGGAAGGTCTTAGAGCCTTCCATGGTTGAGAAACTTAGATTCACGATGAGGGCCTTGGAAAAGGGCACTTACGCAATTGCGCCAAGGATTGCGTACATGGATGGCACGGGAACGCAGAGAATCATGGAGTTTGAATCCGTGATTGTAAATGTAAGAGAAGTGGCTTTGCCTGATCGTGTGAGTGTCGGATACAAAGACCTTGACAATATGCTCTTTGGCGGAATACCTGAAGGATACGCTGTTGTGCTTTCTTCAATCTCCTGCGATGAGACAATGCTCATAATAAACCGATTTCTCGAAAAAGGTGCCAGAGAAGGGGAAGTCACGCTTCTTGTGACAGTAGAGGCAAGTAGATGGGAGAGACTTGCCGAGGAATCTCCGAGCTTCCATCTTTTCGTGTGTAACCCACAGGCAGAGGTTGCTATCAAATCGCTTCCAAACATCGTCAAGCTCAGAGGAGTAGAAAACCTGACTGATATCAGTATTCCTCTGTTCTCTGCTCTGCGCAAACTCGAGGCGTACAACGACAAGCCCAGAAGAATCTGTATTGACATCATCTCAGACATCCTGCTACAACACCACGCGGCTCAGACAAGAAGATGGTTGGTTGGCCTAATCGCCGAGCTGAAATCGAGGGGATTCACAACTCTGGCGATAATTAATCCACACATGCATACCTTTGAGGAGACCCAAGCGGTACTTGATTTGTTTGATGGTGAAATAGAAGTTTACGAAAAGGAATCCA